>NZ_CP066059.1:1587170-1905756 GCF_016127915.1 Streptococcus oralis
AAGCTGAGGACTGTTTTACCACTAGAGCGCCCGTTAGCGACCTTGTCTAAGGCGCTATTTACTTCTTCAAATGGATAAACTGTATCGATAGATGGTTTGATTTCTAATTTACTAAAAAGGTCAGCTACCTCTTGTAATTGAGCACCGTTGCTTTCTACAAAGATGAAATGATAGTGAACACCATATTTTTCTGCCATCTTATCAAATTTGCGACCAGCTAAGCCGAGAATCATCTGTTTCCATTTTGGTAGCTTCATACGTTTGGCAAAGTCCCCGTTTGGCATAGCACGGAGAGACACAAGGTGGCCCCCTTTTTTCATGATAGACATTTGTTTTTCAGTTTCAGCCCCACCAAGGGTATCGAGTACATAATCCACCTCACTGACCGTTTTTGTATAATCCTCTGTCTTGTAATCGATAAAACGATCTGCTCCTAGTTTCAATACACGCTCAGCACTATCTCCAGCCCCATTAGTGATGACTTTCAAACCTTTGGCTTTGGTAATCGGAATGGCCATTCCACCAACTCCTCCAGTACCACCAGAGATAAAGATTGTTTTTCCAGCTTGAGCGCCCATGAGTTCTAAGGCTTGCATAATGGTTAGGGCAGTAAGAGGAACAGCAGCAGCTTCCTCATCAGATAGATAGTCTGGTACTTTGGCTAGAGCCTGGCTATCGACAGTTACGTATTCTGCAAAGGCACCGATATGGTCAAGTGGTAAACGACCAAAGACGCGATCTCCTACTTGAAAGTTGTTAACCTTCTTACCAATGCTTTCAATAATACCCACGCCTTCATTACCAGCAGTTTGAGGGAACTTGTAAGGAACAATCATCTTGACCTCACCACGTGAGATCATGTTATCCAGAGGATTGACACCAGCTGCGGTGACTTTGACCAAGACTTGTTTGTCTGTAATACTTGGTTTAGCGATTTCTGTGATGTTGAGTGTGATATTTTTTTTGTTATAAGTAGTGTGTTGTGCGACTTTCATATGATTTCTCTTTTCCTTTTTGATTTGATTTCATATACCTGTATCTAATACAAGTATATGTTGTTTCGAGTAAAAACTGACTTGCTATCAAATCAGTTCCGGACTTGTTTGGCTTGTTTATATAAATTGTCAATGACATCTTCTAAAGTTTGATTTTCTAATTCCTTCTCTAGTTGAGATTCGGCACTAGCGAAAAGCGGTGAAACTGCTCCTTGGATATGTTTTCCAACGGGACAATCAGGCTTGCTATTTTGGTGAACAGGAAATAAACTAATATGATTGATTTCTTGAGTTGCATAATAGATCTCAAGTAAAGTCATTTTCTTTGGAGACTTACTGAGTTGATAACCCGTTTTTCCTTGATGGGAATGAATCAGACCTTCATTTTTCAACAAGGCAATCACCTTACGAATGTAACTAGCATTGGTACCAACACTCTCAGCCAGAGCTTGTGAACTTAAGGCATCCTTGCTTTCACTAATCATGGTTAGGATATGTAAAGCAACTGAGAATTTTGTATCCATATGAACCCCTTTCTAAACCTGTATCCGATACAAGAACAAGTATATCACAATTAAAAAGAAAAGCAAGACTTTTGTTTTAAATTTTTAAAATTTTTTTGAAGAGTGTCATAAGATTAAAGATGTCTGGAAAGGAAGTTCATAAAAAATGTGGGGCAAATCTTGCTTAGACAAGCAAAAAAGCCTTGATTATCAAGGCTTTTTCCTGTTGTATTTAGATGCCCCCTGCATACATGAGTTATAATCCTTTAATTTGAAAAATGTTGATAGAATGGGCTTTTTAATGTGATAGACATGTATAAGTTTTGATAAGAGATGAGAAAAAATAGAAGAATGTCGGACAAATTTCGGACAAAATATATAAGAGGATGATTTAGATAATCTGGAAATATTTTATCAGAATTGAACCTTTTCTAACTTATTAAATTAGCATATAGCTTCTTTCTATATATAAATAGATGATACTATCAATGAAGATAAAATTTTGTCAATTCTAATCTTTTAAAAATTCTTTTCATAAACTTAAATATATTATTTCGTTAATGTTAAAATAAATGTAATATTTTTTTAGTACAATGATAATAAAGTATTTCAAATGCAATTTAGAGCTCTTACATAGTTAGGTTATTCACACTATAAAATTCGTACGAGAATTATTGAGAAAAATTTATGGATTAGTGCTAAAATAGCCTTAACGAAGATGGAAGAGCGATGATTGTCTTTTATAAAGAGGTGGATTATGACTGACTTTACATCGTTTAATAAAGCTTTAGAATATATTGATGCTAATTTAGATTCAGAAATTGAATTGTCAGAAATTTATCGAATAACTTCGTATTCATATGAAGTTTTTGCTAGAATTTTTTCGATTATAAGTGGTATTTCTTTAGGAGATTACATAAGGACTAGGAAGTTGAGTAAAGCGGCTGAGGATTTGCAGGAGAAGCGTGGGAATATTGCAGAAATAGCATTGATATATGGGTATAGTTCCTCTACTTCGTTTTCCTACGCATTTAAAAAGTTCCATGGGAAATCTCCATCGGATGTGAAGTCAGGACAAAGTTTCCGTATTGCTCAGCCGTTGAGACTTTCAGTATCAATCAGAGGAGGAGAATTTGATGCGAGCATTACAGAAAAAGAAACCTTTAAACTAGTAGGCGTTAGTCAGAAATTGAGTCCTAATGAAATGTCGCTGGAAGTTTGGCAGAGTCTAGAGCAAAAATTGCAAGAAAAATTAAGACATATTAAATCTAAAAGCATAGAAATGTATGGGCTTTATTTTGTAACTGAGGAAAATGATGAAAGTCAGTATATGATTGGTTATAGTATGTCTGATGATATAATTGAAAAGCAAGTAACTCGAAAAGGCCTTACTATTATTGAAATACCTTCGATGAAATATGCGGTTCTGCGCTTGGAAGGTGAGGTTACAACAAGCATTCATAACGCTTGGAGCTATTTAATTGAGGTTTTCTTGCCTCAAGAAGGATATAAATATGCGGATAGTTATGATTTGGAATTATATCACGGGAATGATGTTGAAAATTCCGATTTTTATATGGAGTTATGGGTGCCAATAAGAAAGTGTGAATAAAAGGAGTTTTATTATGGTAAACGCTATTGAGATTCGTAACTTAACAATTTCTTACTCTAATGGTAAGATTATTGATAATATTGATTTATTTTTAGAAAAAGGGAAGGTTTATGGTCTTGTAGGAGGAAACGGATCAGGGAAATCTACACTTGTTAATTGTATATTGGGTCTGCTTCCTTATAAAAGAGGGGAAATAGCTATTTTTGGCAAACAAATATACTTTAATAAAACTAGGAAATATGTTTTCTCTGTGTGTAGTGCTGTGTTGCAAGATGTTTCTCTACCTAAAAGACTCACAGTTAAGGAATGTTTACGGCTGTTTGCAATATTGGGGAAAGGTAATTTAGAAAAGGTTGAAGAAGTAATTCATCTTCTCCAACTAGATGAGCAAGAGGAAGTTGCTTATGATAAACTATCTTTTGGACAAAAACAAAGAGTTGTTATTGGCACTGCACTTTTACAAAATTTTGAAATTTTATTTTTAGATGAACCTACTAATGGCCTTGACATAGAAACTAGATATGCCTTATTTTCCATTATGAGTTCGCTACGACAGGAAGGAAAGACTATAGTATTTATTTCACATCGGGAAGAGGAAATTTCTGAAATTTGTGATGATATTATTTTTATTGAAAATAAAAAAGTAAAGGTTAGAAAGGGGAGTCTATCATGAAAAATCTACGAGCTATGATTGCATGCGAACTAAAAACCTTTATTAGAGAGCCGATGGGAGCAGCGTTTATTATTGTTTTTCCATTGATTATGTTCCTTAGTACTATTGTTTTACAAGGTAAAGCGGTTATACAAAGTACATTTCCAGGAAATGTTGGTATGACTGTTGCTGCCGCTGGGTTACTGGGAGTTACAATTAACTTGGCTATGAACCGTGAGAATAAAGTATTAAAGAGATTTCAAACAACAGGCCTTTCTTCTTTAACATTAATTTGTGCTGATTATATTGTCTTATGTATATTTTCAATCCTAGGGATATTAGCTCAACTTATTCTAGCTCTGCTGATCAATGGTATGTTTTTTACTAATTACACTCAATTTATTATTGACTTAATTATTTCATCAATTTACTTTTTTGCGTTAGCTTTCTTTATTGGTTCCTATGTAAAGGAAGTAAAATCTATTCATGCGATAACATCTACTTTATTTACTGTTATGATGATTTTTAGCGGGAGTACCTTTCCTTTAGATAATATGCCTACTCTAACTAAAGCGATTTCCAGTGTTTTACCGTTAACACAGGTAAATTTATTACTCCAGAGTGATTTGATTGGAACAGATTATAAATTTCGCGTAGCCTCTTATATGTATATATTTATAAGTACAATTGTATTCTTAGTAATTGGAAAAAAAACATTCAAGTGGGGGTGAAATAACATGAAAGTTCAAAAAAATTATTTGAATCATGATAATTCTTTGTTAAGAAATTTTACCAGTGAAGAGGATGCGAAGTCTACATTAGATTTGACTTCGTTTTTCTCCCCATACGGACCTTTTAAACGAAATTATTCATATTTTGGTCCGGGTGGAATTTTACAAATGTATGCTAGTTTCACTGAAAATTATGATGTTGATTATATTCTAAATAAGCTCTTAGGCTTATCTGACTTAAATACTGATTTTGATAAAAGTTTAAATGTAGGTGGTAAAGGAATTTACTTGCATCAGGCATTTATTTCTAGTATTTCTGAGATGGCAGAAAGAATGTTTGGTTCTTTAGCATATTTAGAAGCCAAGGACAATATAATTTATTCTACGTATAAGGATTTATTAAAGGAATTAAGCAACAATTAGTTGCTTAATTCCTTCCTAAAATTTTTCATCAACACTATTTGACAAAGAGCCTAATTTAATCAAATCAGAGATGCCTGGAAAGATTGCTCATAAAAAATGTGGGGCAAATGATGGGGCAAATCTGACTTAGACAAGCAAAAAAGCCTTGATTTCAAGGCTTTTTCCTGTTGATTTAGATGCCCCCTGCAGGGCTCGAACCTGCGACCCATAGATTAAGAGTCTACTGCTCTACCAACTGAGCTAAGGAGGCAAAGAAAAAGCTGTATTGGTGCCGAAACTTCACGGTTTGTATTGAACCCGCGCAATTAAGCAGGTGGGCAACTCGCTCTAACTGAAGCTGTTTCCGTGTGAGACGGCCTACATGCTGTTAGAAGACTTTTGTTTCCCTAATAATACAAAAAATAGTCGGTCAACACTTAAGTGTGAAGTCGTACACCACAGCGTTTCTATGTTTATATGATACCACTTTTTCAAAAAAAATCAAGAGGAAAATGCAATTATTTGAAAAGGATTTCACAAGTCTCGTAATTTATCGATGGTTTCCTTGCGTTGCGCCAAGGCCCGTTCGTATTTGCCAGTATCCTCTGGAGTGAAATAGTGCTGGTCTTTGATTTTTTCTGGCAAATAGTCTTGCTTGATCCAGTTTCCAGGATAGTTGTGTGGATAGAGATAGTTTTGCGCGTTGCCCAGTTCTTTGCTACCACTATAATGACCATCGCGCAGGTGTCGTGGGATGGGTAAATGACCTGATGTTTTGAGATCAGCCAGAGCCTTGTCCATCGCGACATAGGCTGAGTTGGATTTTGGAGAGAGGGCCAAATCAATCACCACATTTGCAATGAGGATGCGAGCTTCTGGGAACCCAATTTTTTGGGCAGCGTCTAGAGCAGTTACAGTATGGATCTGGGCTTCAGGATTGGCCAAGCCGATATCTTCATAAGCGATAACAGTCAAGCGACGAGCGAGACTAGGAAGATCCCCAGCCTCAATCAAGCGGGCAGCATAGTGGAGACTGGCATCGACATCCGAGCCACGGATGGATTTTTGTAGGGCTGAGAGGACATCGTAGTGACCGTCCCCATCCTTGTCCATAGTAATGTAACTCCTCTGCAGGCTATTTTCCATGATATCAAGAGTGATATGACGGATGCCTTTGTCATTCTCGGGAGTAGAGAGAACAGCCAGATCCAGCGAGTTAAAGGCAGAACGCAGATCTCCATTTGTAGAGGTCGCGATGAAATCCAGTGCATCATCATCTAACTCAACTGGGAAATCAAAACCTCGTTCAGGGTCAGTTAGGGCGATTTGAATCGCTTCTTTGACATCTTGATTAGATAAAGGTTCCAGTTCAAAAATCTGAACACGACTGCGAATGGCTGGAGTGACAGAAAAGAAGGGATTTTCAGTCGTAGCCCCAATCATGATGACCAGACCACTTTCTAAGAGGGGAAGTAGAAAGTCTTGTTTGGTTTTATCTAGTCGGTGAATCTCGTCTAGCAGGAGGACCAATCCACCAGAGAATTTAGCTTCTTCGGCGATTTCTTGTAGTCGCTTTTTACTATCCACTGTCGCATTAAAGGTCCGAAAGGCATACTTGGTCGTTCCAGCGATGGCAGAGGCAATACTGGTCTTGCCAATACCTGGAGGTCCGTAGAGAATCATGGAGGACAGACGATTGGCTTCCACCATGCGACGGATAATTTTTCCAGGTCCGACCAGATGCTCCTGACCGATGACCTGGTTGATGGTTTTTGGGCGCATGCGAAGCGCGAGATTGTCTGGCATAGCAGTCCTTTCTAACATGGATTTTCTGATGTATATGTGGTAAGATGGTAGTATCTATTTTAGCATATTTCCGAGCAATCGGGGCGATTTAAGAGTCGCATAGAAAGAGGACAAAATGGCAACATACGGATTTTTAGATGTTTTAGAGGAGGAGTTGGACAAGAACTTTCCCTTTGACTTTGAGATTAGTTGGGACAAGCGCAATCACGCGGTAGAAGTGAGTTTTTTACTAGAAGCGCAAAACGCTGCTGGTGTAGAGATGCTGGATGAGGACGGAGAGGTTTCTTCGGATGACATTCTCTTCGAGGAAGCAGTCCTTTTCTACAATCCTACCAAGTCAACAGTTAACGCAGAAGACTATTTAACAGTCATCCCTTACCTACCTAAAAAAGGATTTTCTCGTGAGTTTTTAGCTTATTTTGCCCTTTTCCTCAAAGATACTGCCGAGATTGGGCTGGATGCGCTTGTGGACTTTTTGGAAGACCCAGAAGCAGAGGAATTCGTCATGGAATGGAACCAAGAAGTCTTTGAAGAAGGGAAAGCAGGCTTGGAAGAAGGAGAGTTTTATCCTTATCCGAGATACTAGAGACTAGGGGAGAAAGTATATGAAGAAAATAGTCTTGTCTTTTATTTCTGGTCTGTCCTTTGTTTTTTTGATGCTGGGATTTGTTTTTGGGACGATTGCCTTTAAAGAGCTAGGTTTCTCGTTAGTCTTTGTTCCAGGCTATCTATTTACTTTTCTCAGCATTTATCTGATATTTATCCTTCATGAGCTAGGTCATGCATTTTGCGGTTACCTGACAGGCTATCGCCTGGTGGCTTTTGGATTAGGAAACTTTCTTTTGACCAAAAAGTCAGGCAAGTTTCATCTGAGTCGAACAGCCGTTCTGAAAAATATTGGTGCTCAATATATTGGATTAAAAGAAGATGAAAGCGATCAAAGAATCATCCTGATGCTTGCAGGAGGCTTGATGGTTCATCTTGGTTTGATTTTATTGGCTCTATTGTATGGAATTTTGACAGCTAACTGGTATTTTGCAGCTACTTGGATTTGTCTAAATCTATCTTTTCTTCTCATCAATGCTAAGCCAGTTGGGATTACCGATGGAGCGAAAATCTGGGAATTGCTACAACATCCTGGAAATACGAAATACGCCTACTCGGTGTTGAGGCATTCTGCTCAGACCTTGCTAGCTCCTCAAGAGTATGATTTGAAAGACTTTATCATTCCTGTTGATGAGGATGTGAGAGGGAGTTTTGCTGAAAGCATTCAGATTTTTCAGGGACTAGTATTCATATTGGATGATAATATAGAACTTGCTAAGCGACAGTTTCAGTCTTTGCTAGAGAAAACAGATAATCCAATGTCTAAAACGATTTCTCAATTATATCTTCTTCAAATTGCCTTGCTAGAAGAAGATCATGAAAAAGCGGAGGAGTATGCAAGTAATCGAGGAGTTAAATCCTTTTTGTCTCTAAAAATGGCAGACATGCAGAGCATTCAAGCCTGGTATCAATTTAAGGTAAGGAACGATATGGCTCAAACTCGCAAGGCTATGAAGATTGCTAGACAGAAAATGGATAGCAGTAGAATGTTGCGAGATGAGAAACGCTACTATGAAAACTGGTTAGCAGAGTTGGAGAAAGAATTATCCGAAGGAGTCTGATATGGAAATAGAAATTTCTGATTTTACAGGTTGCAAAATTGCCCTCTTTTGTGAGGATAGGATTTTAACTATCTTACGCGATGACAAAGCAGACATTCCATACCCTAATACCTGGGAATTGCCAGGTGGCGGACGAGAGGGTGATGAAAGTCCTTTTGAGTGCGCAGCGCGTGAAGTTTACGAAGAACTGGGAATTCATCTGACTGAGGATTGTCTGATTTGGAGTAAGGTGTACCCAAGCATGCTTTTTGAGGGGAAGGAATCCGTCTTTCTAGTTGGTAAGTTGGCTCAGGAACAATTTGACAAGATTGTCTTTGGTGACGAAGGACAGGGATATAGACTGATGAGCATTGACGAATTTCTTGACTCAGGCAAGGTTGTGCCCCAGTTGCAGGATAGGGTGAGAGATTATTTGGAGGAGAATAACTACAAGATATGAGTAAATTAACATATAAGTCATATTCATGGGATAAAGACTTTGAAATCAAAGGATATTTTTCTGATAATAAATCAAAGGTAGTTAGCTCTGAAGCAAATAGTGGTATTTTGACATACTCACCTAATGAGATTGTATTAGAAATTTTTGGGGAATTTCCAAATGACGAGGCTATATCTATTAATTTTGGTAATCCTGCTGATAAAATATATGGATTTGATTCCTCAGGCAATCTATTAATTTTGGAATCTTATGGCAGTCCGTATGGAACAGGTAGCAGTTCAGGATTTCCAATGAAAAAATATAGGATAAAGACTTTTAAAATTTTTGAGATAAATTATCAATGGCTTCCAAATACGAATAATTTCAAAGACTTGATAGTTGAATTGATTGACGAATTGGAAGATACTAAAGTCCAGTATTACCAATTCTCTTTTGATCATTTAGCAGATTGGATTGGTAAACCAATTATAAGTACGGAACGTGATTTCGAACAAAAAGATTTTAATATAGAGGTTAACATCTCAGATTATCCATTGACGGAAGTTTTGATAACATCAGAGGATTTGAAATTTAAAGATGTGCCTAGTTATATTTTTTCTTATGATGCACTTAGTGTAGAACCATCTTATAGAATTCACTTATCTTCTCCTACAGATAGAAAGGTCTCTTTTCAGAAATGTTATGATACTTCAATACGGATTAAAGAATTAGTTGAGATGTTATCTGAAAAGCCTTTATCTTTTGAAACGATTGAATTTTTGTGCGAAAAACGTAAGGATAACAACTGGTCTATAATTAGGGGGAAATATTTTGTACAACATTCAAGAAAAAACATTAAATGGGATAAGTATGAACTACACAAAATTTCACTTAATAAACTAGGTGACAATTTTGAAGCTATTATAAATAATTGGTTCGATAAAAGTGAGCAATTAGAATTTATTGTTCGAAGTTTTACAGCCAATTTGCATGGTACTCCTTATCTTGAAGATAGTTTTATAGATTCCATTCGTAATTTAGAAGTATTTGCTAGAAATTTTCGAGGTGAACAACAAGCTGATATTTCTAAAGAAGAAGATATAAATAAACAAAGAGTTTTTGATTTTATTAATAAAAATATTGATGAGAGTTTTAAAAAAATCTTTAGGAATAGGTTGAAATATCAGAGACAGGATAGTGACTTGAGAAAGAAATTACTGGATTTATTTACTAATGTCCCAGGAAAAATAGGGAAGAATAAACTTACTGAGACCTCCATTTCTAGTATTGTTAAAAAGTTGTATGACAGTCGTAACTACTATATTCATGGAGATGAGAAATCAAAATATAAAAATCTAGTAACAGACTTCAATGAAATGTATGAACTTCGTACATTGTGTCAAGAGGTATTACGTTTCTACATATTTCAGGAACTTGGATTAGAATATGACGAGGAGTATTAATAAAATGGAAACATGGCAAGAGTTAAAAGTTACAGTGAAGCGTGAGGGAGAGGAGCTGGTCTCCAATCTCTTGATTGAGCTGGGGGCGCAAGGTGTTGCGATCGAAGACAGCATGGACTATGTGGGAAATGTCGAACGTTTTGGTGAGATTTTCCCAGAGGTCGAGCAACAAGAAGAAATCATAGTGACAGCCTACTATCCTGATACGATTGATGTGGCAGTGGTTGAGGCGGACTTGCAGGCTCGCCTAGCAGAATTGACAGACTTTATGGATCTAGGAGATGTCAAGATGGGTACAACAGCCTTGGCTGAGGAAGACTGGGCTGACAACTGGAAGAAATACTATGAGCCAGCTCGCATCACTCATGACTTGACCATCGTGCCGTCTTGGACGGACTACGAGGCGACTGCTGGAGAAAAGATTATCAAGCTGGATCCTGGGATGGCTTTTGGTACTGGGACCCATCCAACCACTAAGATGAGCCTTTTTGCCTTGGAGCAGGTTCTTCGTGGTGGTGAAACGGTGCTAGATGTGGGGACTGGTTCAGGTGTCCTTTCTATTGCCAGCTCACTTCTTGGCGCTAAGGAAATTTTCGCCTATGACCTGGATGATGTGGCGGTTCGTGTCGCTCAGGAAAATATTGAGCTCAACCCTGGCATGGAAAATATCCATGTAGCAGCTGGAGATTTGCTCAAGGGTGTTGAGATTGAGGCAGATGTGATTGTGGCTAATATCTTGGCGGATATTCTCATTCATCTGACAGAGGATGCTTATCGCTTGGTCAAGGATGAAGGCTACCTGATCATGAGTGGCATTATCAAGGACAAGTGGAACATGGTGCGCGAGTCGGCTGAGTCAGCTGGATTTTTCCTTGAAACTCACATGATTCAAGGGGAGTGGAATGCCTGTGTCTTTAAGAAGACTAAGGATATTTCAGGTGTGATTGGAGGCTAGCATGCAACAGTATTTTGTCAAGGGCAGTGTAGTCTCTCCGGTTACCATTGAGGACAAGGAAACCAGCAAGCATATGTTTCAGGTTATGCGCCTGAAAGAAGAGGATGAAGTGACCTTGGTCTTTGATGATGGGATCAAGCGCTTGGCGCGCGTGCTAGATGTGGAAAATCGTCAGTTTGAGTTGGTCCAAGAATTAGCTGAAAATGTCGAACTTCCCATCCAAGTGACTATCGCATCAGGTTTTCCCAAGGGAGACAAGCTGGAGTTTATCACTCAAAAAGTAACGGAACTGGGTGCCAGCCAGATCTGGGCCTTCCCTGCTGACTGGTCAGTTGCCAAGTGGGACGGCAAGAAATTGGGTAAAAAGGTTGAAAAACTAGAAAAAATCACCCTTGGAGCGGCAGAACAAAGCAAGCGTAATATCGTTCCAAGTATCCAGCTTTTCGAGAAGAAAGCAGATTTTCTAACTCAGTTTGACCAGTTTGACTCTATTATAGTAGCCTATGAAGAATCAGCAAAAGAGGGAGAAGTCGCGGCCCTCTTACAAGCAGTCACTGGTCTTGAAAAGGGAGCTAAATTGCTCTTTATCTTTGGTCCAGAAGGCGGTCTCTCACCTGCAGAAATTGAAAGTTTTGAAGCTAAAGGAGCAGTCTTGGCAGGTCTTGGTCCTCGCATTTTGCGAGCGGAAACAGCACCGCTTTATGCCTTATCAGCCCTTAGTGTTTTAGTAGAATTAGAGAAATAAGAGGAAGAAAATGGAACAAAAACACCGTTCAGAATTTCCAGAAAAGGAACTTTGGGACTTAACAGTCCTATACCAAGACCGTGAGGATTTCTTGCGTGCAATCGAGAAAACGCGCGAAGACATCAACCAATTTAGCCGTGACTACAAGGGCAATCTTCACACTTTTGAGGATTTCGAGAAGGCCTTTGCGGAATTGGAGCAAATCTACATCCAGATGAGCCATATCGGTAATTACGCCTTTATGCCTCAGACGACAGACTATAGCAATGAAGAGTTTGCCAATATTGCCCAAGCTGGGATGGAATTTGAAACAGATGCCAGTGTAGCCTTGACCTTCTTTGACGACGCCTTGGTGGAAGCTGATGAGGAAGTCTTGGACCGTTTGGGTGAATTACCTCACTTGACGGCAGCCATTCGTCAGGCCAAAATCAAAAAAGCCCACTATCTAGGTGCCGATGTGGAGAAGGCTTTGACCAATCTCGGTGAAGTTTTCTACAGTCCACAGGACATTTACACTAAGATGCGAGCTGGGGACTTTGAAATGGCTGACTTTGAAGCCCATGGCAAAATCTACAAAAACAGCTTTGTGACCTACGAAAACTTCTACCAAAACCACGAGGACGCTGAGGTTCGTGAGAAATCTTTCCGTTCTTTCTCAGAGGGACTTCGTAAGCACCAAAATACGGCTGCGGCAGCCTACTTAGCTCAGGTCAAGTCTGAAAAACTGTTGGCAGATATGAAGGGCTACGACTCGGTTTTTGATTATCTTCTAGCTGAGCAAGAAGTGGACCGTGCCATGTTTGACCGTCAGATTGACCTCATCATGAAGGACTTTGCGCCAGTTGCTCAGAGATACCTCAAGCATGTTGCCAAGGTCAATGGTCTTGAAAAGATGACCTTTGCAGACTGGAAATTGGACTTGGACAGCGCCCTTAATCCTGAAGTGACTATTGATGACGCCTATGATTTGGTCATGAAGTCAGTAGAACCTTTGGGACAAGAATATTGTCAGGAAGTTGCGCGCTATCAAGAAGAACGCTGGGTGGACTTTGCTGCTAATAGTGGCAAGGATTCTGGTGGTTATGCGGCGGATCCGTATCGCGTGCACCCTTATGTCCTCATGAGCTGGACTGGTCGTTTGAGTGATGTCTATACCTTGATTCATGAAATCGGACATTCTGGTCAATTTATCTTTTCAGATAATCACCAAAGTTACTTCAATGCTCATATGTCGACCTACTACGTCGAAGCGCCATCAACCTTCAATGAATTGCTTCTTAGTGATTACTTGGAGCACCAATCTGACGACCCTCGTCAAAAACGTTTCGCTCTTGCCCACCGCTTGACAGATACCTACTTCCATAATTTCATCACCCACCTCTTGGAGGCAACCTTCCAGCGTAAGGTTTATACATTGATTGAAGAAGGGGAAACCTTTGGAGCAAGCAAACTCAACAGCATTATGAAGGAAGTTTTGACAGATTTCTGGGGAGATGCTATTGAAATTGATGACGATGCGGCACTGACTTGGATGCGCCAAGCTCACTACTACATGGGCTTGTATAGTTACACTTACTCTGCTGGTCTTGTCATCTCGACTGCAGGTTATCTTCATCTGAAACATTCAGAAACTGGAGCTGAAGATTGGCTTAATCTCCTTAAATCAGGTGGTAGTAAGACACCGCTTGAGTCAGCCATGATTATCGGAGCGGATATCTCAACAGACAAACCACTTCGTGATACCATCCAATTCTTGTCTGACACAGTTGACCAGATTATCGCATACAGTGCTGAGTTGGGAGAGTAAATTAAAAGAGTCTGGGACAAAAGTCTAACCTTAAATATAAAAAGCGAACAAAACGAGTTATCTGACACTCAGAATACTGTCTTGTTCGCTTTTTTTCTAATCTATCGATTTTAAAAATTTATAATAAAGAATTCTAAAATCAAAATTTTTTGTTCAGGCCTCTTAAGTTATCCCCAAAAGCTATCTTCTTCTGCTTGATCTGAAGAGAAGAGCCAAACTTCTTTGATTTTTCCGTCTTCAATACGGAAGAGGTCAATCCCGTTCATATTTAGTTCAGTACCATCAGCACGTGTTCCAAGAAAAGTAACATTAGCTGCGATTAAATCCTTATTGTCAGAAACCCAATTTGTTACCACCTTAAAGGTTCCATTAGTTTTCTCAGCAAATGTAGCCAGGTGAGTTCCTAGCTTGTCCTTACCAACAACTGTACCAGATATACTATGAGTACCAGGTTGATGCCAGATAATATCGTCTGCCATCGTTTCAAAGACACCAGGAAAGTCACCAGCAATTAAAGCTTGGTTATAAGCATTGAAAATTTCTAAGTTTGTTGACATATCTATTCTCCATTTCTTTTTTATGATATAATTGTAACAGTTACAATCTAAAAAACAAGTAGACACTTTTTCGATAGCTGGTATCAAAAGTAGTACTATTATTGATACTAAAAGATAAATTTTTTTAAAAAAATAGAAAGAAGATATTTTATGCCAAATAAAGTGAGTGAGTATGGTATTTGTCCATTTGCGACAACGCAGAGGGTTTTAACGGGGAAATGGGCACTGGTAATCATTTATCAGTTGAGTACGGGTACCAAACGATTTAAAGAATTGCAGAGATTATTGCCTGGGATTACTCAAACTATTTTGACCCGTCATCTCCGTCAATTAGAAAAGGATAAGATTGTTCAACGAAAGGTCTATGCCGAAGTTCCCCCACGAGTTGAGTACAGCTTAACCGAAATGGGGCAGGAATTCAGAGTTGTTTTAGATGCTGTCGAGAAATGGGGTCTGGATTATATTAAGTTGCTAAATGCTAATGAGATAGGCAACTGATAAGTCCCATAGAGGGAATGTATTTTTTATCGAATCCCTCAATTAAAAGACAGTAAGGCAAACCAGTAAATTTCCAATCAATTTTCTTGAAACCCTTTCCTTCTTTTGATAGACTAATACATAGTTTGAAAAAAGGAGACTTATCATGAAAAAATTTGTTGCTGAATTAATCGGTACATTTATGCTTGTGTTCATCGGAACAGGAGCCGTTGTTTTTGGAAATGGTCTTAATGGCCTTGGACACCTTGGAATTGCTTTTGCCTTTGGTTTGGCAATTGTGGTTGCAGCTTTCTCAATCGGAACTGTTTCAGGGGCTCACTTGAACCCGGCTGTTTCAATTGCTATGTTTGTAAATAAACGTTTGTCATCTTCAGAACTTGTAAACTATATCCTTGGACAAGTAGTTGGAGCTTTCCTTGCGTCAGCTGCGGTATTCTTCCTCTTGTCTAACTCAGGCATGTCAACTGTTAGTCTTGGTGAAAATGCCTTGGCAAACGGTGTCACTGTCTTTGGTGGTTTCTTGTTTGAAGTCCTTGCCACTTTCTTGTTTGTCTTGGTTATCATGACTGTAACATCAGCAAGCAAAGGCAATGGTGCGATTGCTGGTTTGGTGATTGGTTTGTCATTGATGGCAATGATCCTTGTGGGATTGAACATTACTGGACTTTCAGTTAACCCAGCTCGTAGCTTGGCACCAGCTGTCTTTGTAGGTGGCGCAGCCCTTCAACAAGTATGGATTTTCATCCTTGCCCCAATCGTTGGTGGTGTTCTTGCAGCTCTTGTTGCGAAAAACTTTCTTGGAACAGAAGAATAATTGAAACTCAAAAAGCCTTGCTCCTCATCTTGAGGAACAGGGCTTTTTCGTATGATACTCTTCGAAAATCTCTTCAAACCACGTCAGCTTCACCTCGCCGTACTCAAGTATAGCCTGCGGCTAGCTTCCTAGTTTGCTCTTTGATTTTCATTGAGTATGAGTTTAGCGGTTGTCAATTTTCTCTGGATAAAGATCGTGTTGGAAGAGGCGTTGTTCTGCCAAGCCTTCATACTTGCTTCCAGGTCTACCATAGTTGTAGTAGGGGTCGATTGAAATGCCCCCGCGTGGAGTGAATTTTCCCCAGACTTCTAAATAGCGAGGGTCTAGCAAGTTGACCAAGTCTTTCCCGATGGTGTTGATACAGTTTTCATGGAAATCTCCATGATTTCGGTAGCTAAAGAGGTAGAGTTTGAGGGATTTTGACTCGACACAGAACTTGTCAGGAATGTAGGAAATATAAATCGTCGCAAAATCTGGCTGAGCAGTGATTGGGCAAAGAGAGGTAAATTCAGGACAGTTGAATTTGATGAAATAGTCATTTTCCACATGACGATTGTAAAAGGATTCGAGGACATCTGGTTGATAGTCAAAGATGTAGTTGGTTTCTTTGTTGCCCAGTAGGCTTAGGTTTTTCATTTCTTCTTGTTGTGACATGATTTTTTCTTTCTAATCTTAAACACCACGTTGGTTGTCGTAGAGGAGGGTATGGAGTTGAGGAAGGACGCGGACATTGCCCCAGCTATCATCAGCGGCGATGCGTTCCCAAAGTTCTTTGAGACGGTCCAGTTGGTCTTGGACAATATTGCCTGTGGCCTTGGGCTCAGGATTTCCAGCCGATAAGAAGAGGACATCTGGTTGGTAGCGTTCTTGAATTCCTTTAGCAAAGGCCAAATCGGCGTCATCAAAGACAGGGATTTTAAAGGTGACTTTGTCTGGATCCAGTTGGGAAACGATGAAATCCAAGGTCTCAAAGTTGACTTCCATCTTGGAGGAAGGAGGTTTGGGGCTGAGAGTGACCTGGTCAATATCTTTTAACCAATTTTGCCAGCGAGAACCTTGGGTCTCAACAGCAAGGGTGACACCACGTTCTTTGAGCTTAGTGACCAGTTCAGCCATGTTGGCTGCTAGGATAGCAGGATTTCCACCAGATAGTGTAACGTAGTCGTAGCTTCCCAGTTTATCCAATTCAGCAATGACCTCGTCAGCCGTCATGCGAGTTGGTTTTTCAGAACCATCCCAAGTAAAGGCGGAGTCACACCAGTCGCAGTGGTAGTCGCAACCAGCAGTACGGACAAACATGGTTTTCTGCCCAATAGCACGACCTTCACCTTGAAAGGTTGGGCCGAAAATTTCCAGAACAGGTAGTTTGAGGACACGTTCCCTAGTCATCTAACCACTCCCGTCTAAACTCTGCAAAGGCAGTTGGAGTCTCATAGAGGCGAACGTATTCCAAACGGAGACCGCGTTCGTCTGGCAACTCTTGACTCATGGTTTGGAAAATCCAGTAAACCATGTTTTCAGCAGTCGTGTTCATATAGGGTAGAGTTTCGTTAAGATAGCGATGATCCAAGTGGGGCTCTAAGTAGTCCTTGTAGATACCTTTGATGTCTCCAAAGTCATAGGTCATACCCCGTTCATCTAAAAATCCACTGACAGCGATTTGCAGATGGTAGGTGTGACCGTGCAGGGATTTGCATTTTCCCTCATAGTGAAAGAGGTGGTGGGCAGCGTCGAAGGTGAACTCTTTTGATACCAGAGTTCTGTGAGGATTGTAGACAAGAGACTCCCCAGTTTCCTGTTTGATTTCTTTGGGTGCAAAAAACATTAACCCTCTCCTTTCTGTAAGAGATAAACATCTAAACCATGTTGACGTAAGTGACAAGCTGGGCAATCCCCACAGCCACTTCCGATAATTCCGTTATAGCAGGTCAAGGTCTTTTCACGGACATAGTCAAAGGCACCGAGTTGGTCGGCTAATTCCCAAGTTTCAGCCTTGTCTAGCCACATGAGAGGTGTTTGGATAACAAAGTTGTAATCCATGGCAAGGTTGAGCGTAACATTGAGAGATTTGACAAAGACATCCCGGCAGTCAGGGTAGCCTGAAAAATCTGTCTCGCAGACACCTGTCACGATGTCTTTAATGCCTCGTTGCTTGGCAAGAACTGCCGCAAAGGACAGAAAGAGGTGGTTGCGACCGTCAACGAAGGTATTGGGAACCTCTCCCTCTTTTTGCTCAATCTCTAAATCAGAGGTCAAGGCATTTTCAGTGATTTGCCCCAGTAGAGACATATCTAAGATGTGATGAGGAATGCCCTGTTCCTTAGCGATTTCTCTAGCAACTTGAATTTCGAGATGATGGCGTTGGCCATAGGCAAAGGTGACTGCTTCGACTGTTTCATAGTGTTCTTTAGCCCAAAAGAGGCAGGTTGTGGAATCTTGACCGCCACTAAAGACGACCAAGGCTGATTGACGTTTCATAGTACTCCTTCCAAAGTGGGACATGTTCAGAGCACGCAAAAAGCTCCCTTGAGGGGAGCTAAAAAATACCAAGTAGAGGTTTTTTTTAGCGATGGCATGTCCCAAACATCGTAATATTCTACCTACAGTCTAGCATATTTTTTGAAAAATGGCAAAGGGCAAGAAAAAAGAGACCAAATAAAGCACTTGGTCTCTCGTGTGATTAGCTCAATTCAGCAACGATGGCCTTGATTTGTTCTGCTGTGTGAACACCAGCAACTTGTTTCACCACTTGGCCGTCTTTTTTGAAGAGAAGAGTTGGGATAGACATGATTCCAAAGGCACGAGCTGTGTTTGGATTTTCATCTACGTCCATTTTAACGATTTTCAAGACATCTTCTGAAAGTTCTTCAGATAATTTATCCAAGATTGGACCTTGCATACGACATGGACCACACCAAGTTGCCCAGAAGTCTACCAAGACCAAACCGTCTTTTGTTTCTTGTTCAAATGTTGCATCTGTAATTGCTTTTGCCATTGTATTTCTCCTTTTTTAGTTATATTGGCTTAAATCTTGTTTCATGAGATAGAAGAAGACATCTCCATAAGTCCCATGGTAGTCCAAATCATGACCATTGTAGGTTAATTTTTGGACAGTGTAGTAATCAGCAACGCCGATAAGGTAGGCATGTTGAGAACGTTCAAAGTCTTGGTAAGACTCGAAAGTCATGGTTCTCTCTTGCTTGCTGGCGTCTAGATAAGTAATTTCGATCATATAAAACTCCTTTGTTCGATCTTGACTTTATTGTACTCCTTGAAAAGAGGAATGTCAAGAAAAATGATTGCGCACGCAACTTTTTTAGAAAATCTGATTATGAAATGAAATCAAGACTCGTCTCCAGTCTTTCTTCGACAGCCTTTTGCAGGTAAGCTAGAGTTGTCTGTCCCTCGTCAGTCAGGCAGATAAAACTTGCCCGTCTATCCTGATCGCAACACCGGCGACTAAGCAAACCACAGTTTTTCTCTTCTAGGCGAGCTACCATTCTAGAAACAGCGCTCGGGCTAAGATGGAGTTTATCTGGTAGGTCAATCTGCCGTAAAGATTTTTCATCAGCTAGGTCCAGATAGTAGAGCAGGTAAAACTCTTTCAAGGTCAACCTTTGTTCACTCTGCTGGGCAATAGTTTCTTCCAACAAGGTTTCCATTTCCTTTTGACGGCGGTTGTAGTCAAACCACTTTTCCAAATAGCTCATTGCTTTCTCCTTTCTTTTCAAAGTAAAAATCACAAAGTCATCACTGACTGTCTCTACAACACAAGATGATTGCGCATGCAATGATTATACTACTTTTAACTAATCCTTGCAAGAAAGAAGAATTGCGATATTTCCTTGAAATTTTCTGAAAAAAGAGTAAACTGGTATGCAAGAAGTCTATTTCGTGGAGTTTAGGATGAAATTATATGTTCAATTAATGATTCTCTTTGTGATTTCTCTAATCGGAGAGGGAATCTCTAGTTTCTTTCATCTGCCCATCCCAGGCAGTATTATTGGTTTGATTATTCTCTTTCTAGCCTTACAGTTCAAGTGGCTGAGAACCAGACATGTCAATATGGTCGGGAATTTCTTGCTGGCCAATATGACCATTCTCTTTTTGCCACCAGCAGTGGGAATCATGGAAAAGTTTGATGTCATTGCTCCTTATCTTTTGCCTATCGTCTTGATTGTCTTTTTTGCGGCTGTCATCAACATTATCCTCATCGCTCTAGTGGTTCAGTTTATCAAGAGACGATTTGAGGGAGATTATGAGAAAGGAGATTCCAAATGAGCGAATTTGTATCCAATCCTTTGTTTGGGATTGCATTATCTATTCTAGCTTATCTATTGGGTATGTTGATTTACAGACGTTTCCCCCATCCATTGACAACACCCTTACTTTTGTCAGCTATTTTTATCATTATTTTCCTTAAGGCGACGGGTATTTCTTATCAAGATTATTACCAAGGTGGCGTTTATCTGAACAACTTGATTGTCCCATCGACAGTGGCTCTAGGGATTCCGCTTTATAAGAGCTTTCACTTGATGAAGCACCATGCGCGGAGTATTCTCTTTGGTAGTCTGCTAGCAGTGGTTGTCAATACTAGCTTCACTGCCATAGTGGCGAAAATATTTGGTATGGACTTTTTCCTAGCTATTTCTCTCTTTCCCAAGTCGGTGACAACCGCTATGGCAGTGGGGATTACAGAAAAATTGCAAGGTCTGACCACTGTGACCTTGGTTGTCGTAGTGGCGACTGGGATTTTAACCAGTGTGATCGGGCCAACCCTTTTGAAGTGGTTGAAGATTGATGATCCAGTGGCTGTCGGACTCTCCCTTGGAGGAACAGGCCACGCAGTCGGAACGGGAACCGCCTTTCGATATGGTTCTATAGCAGGAGCCATGGGTGGTTTAGCTATCGGTGTTACCGGGATTCTCTATGTCTTTGTCAGCCCTATTGTAGCCAGTTTGATATTAAGTTAAAGAAAAACCCAGCTTTCTAGCTGGGCATTTTTTATTGCAAATTAACCTTGTTTTTCAAAATATAGTAGGTACCGAGATAGTAGATAGCTGATAAAAAGAGATCGCGCAAGATTTCTGTACCAATCATCATGTTAAAGTTATTTTCAATTCGGAAAAAGATAGAAACATAACCAATGACGATGGCAATGACGATATAGGCTAGAATTCCCATAGCTGTTCGATACTCGTTAAAGAGTTGTCCGATAGAGATGGAGAGGTAAATGGATAAAATCCATGCGATTGAACCGACAAATAGTGATAGGGCATACAGCCAGCCGTAGCTGAGGTAAGGGGAGATGAAGTTATAGAGGGCAGTGAAGTCTTTTTCTATTGGTGTTAAGAAGATGATGATCAATATACTCAAGATAAAGACAATATAGCTTAAGATGGACCAGACAAGACCGCCTAAAAGTTTTGCAGTGATGATTTGGTGCTCAGAGACAGGCAAGGTCAAGGTCAAGTACCCTTGGCGGTCATAAACACTGCCTTTAAATCTTCGGATGATTAAAAAGATTGTTGCAATCCAAAGAGTGACGCTGAGTCCTCCAAAGACTAGTACTAAAAAGAAGATGAAATAAGCAGCATTGTTAGGATTGTAACTCTGGCTAAGACTGTTAATAAAAGCTCCAATCAAAACTGAAATTGCAAGTACCGCACCGTAGAGTGCCAGATACCATTTATTGACATTTTTAAATTCATAACGAACTAGATTCCAAAACATAATAATCTCCTTTGCTTAGGCTTTAAATTCCTGGCGGAAGAGCTGGTCAATTGATTCACCTGACTCGTAACGAATATCATCAACATTTCCTTGGCGGACGACTTTTCCGTCTTTGAGGAAGATGATCTCATCCAAGATTGGCTCAATATCTGAAATCAAGTGGGTTGAAATCAGCACCGTAGAGGTTGGTGAGTAGTTATTGATGATGGTATTGAGGATATAGTCACGGGCCGCCGGATCCACGCCTCCGATAGGTTCGTCCAGAACGTAGAGGCGGGCTTCACGGCTCATAACCAAGATGAGTTGGACCTTTTCCTTGTTCCCTTTTGATAGTTTCTTGAGGCGACTGTTTTCATCAATACCGAGATCGGCTAAAAGGTGCTGGGCTTTTTCGAGATTGAAATCCTGGTAGAAGGTTTTAAAATAGGTTATAGCATCCTTAACCTTCATCTCTTCATTGAGGTAGGTTGTATCTGGTAGGTAGGAGACGATCGCCTTGGTAGCAGGACTTGGATCCTGTCCGTTAATGAGGACACGTCCTTTATTTGGTTGAAGGAGGCCATTGATCAGTTTGATTAGGGTTGTTTTCCCGGATCCGTTTGGTCCAAGGAGCCCGACAATCTTTCCGGCTGAGATCTCTAGTGAGATATTGTCAAGTGCCGCGGTTGCTCCATATGATTTTGTTACATTTTCAAGTGCTAGTAGTGTCATAGTCTTAAACTCCTTTAATATAGTCGCTTAATACATTTGGCAGTTCTTCTTTTTTGTAGCCAAATTGAAGCATGCAAGAGACGAATTGTTGCAGTTGCTCCTCGGAAAGTTGTTTGCGGGACTGAAGGATGAGGTCCAAATCCTCGGTGACAAAACGACCAGTTGTCCGCTTGCTGTATACAAATCCTTCACGTTCAAGGTCAGACAAGGCGCGCTGAATGGTATTGGGATTGACCCCGGCCTCGCTCGCCAAATCTCTCACGGTAGGGAGCTGTTGGTTGGGTTCCAGTTCATGGGAAACAATCTGTAATTTGATTTTTTCCATAATCTGTAAATAAATCGGTTTTGTATTATCAAATGACCAGGACATCATAGTCTCCTTTCTTTGTCTTTATTGTTCTAATTAAATAATACAATATAACAAAAAACTTGTCAAGTAAAAATAAGAATTGTTTTGGGAATTGCTCAAAAAATGGTATAATGAAAAGAAAACGACAAGGAGGGAAATGCATGCGTTGTCCAAAATGTGGGGCTACCAAGTCAAGTGTTGTTGATAGTCGACAAGCCGAAGAAGGAAATACCATCCGCCGAAGACGTGAGTGCGATGAGTGTCAGCATCGTTTTACAACCTATGAACGAGTAGAAGAAAGAACGCTGGTTGTCGTCAAAAAAGACGGTACACGTGAGCAGTTTTCGAGAGATAAAATCTTTAATGGGATTATCCGCTCAGCCCAGAAACGCCCTGTTTCGAGTGATGAAATCGGCATGGTGGTCAATCGTATCGAGCAAAAACTCCGTAGTCGTAGTGAGAATGAGATCCAAAGTGAATATATTGGGTCTTTAGTCATGGAAGAACTGGCGGAGCTTGATGAGATTACCTATGTTCGTTTTGCCAGTGTTTATCGTAGCTTTAAGGATGTGAGTGAGTTGGAGAGCCTTCTCCAGCAGATCACCCAGTCCTCTAAAAAGAAAAAGGAAAAGTAAATGAAGCCAAATGACCGTTTTTCTTTTCTAAAGAATAATCGGGTGTCGCAAGATACCTCTTCTCTGGTGCAGTGCTACCTCCCGATTATCGGTCAGGAGGCACTGAGCCTCTATCTATATACCATTACCTTTTGGGATGGTGGACAAAAGGAACACCTCTTTTCCCATATCCTCAATCACTTAAACTTTGGCATGCCGACCTTGCTCCAATCCTTTAAAATCTTATCTGCCTTAGATCTGTTGACCCTTTATCAAAGGGGAGAAATCTATGAATTACAGCTTCATTCTCCCATCTCCAGTCAGGAATTTCTAAGTCATTCTGTCTATAGCAGATTATTAGAGAAAAAGATTGGGGATACAGCTGTTTCTGCTATGAAGCAGGCTCCAAGTGAGGGAGAAGCACTCTCTGTTTCTTTGAGCCAAGTATTTCCAATCCTGACCGAAGAAGTGACACCAAGCGAGTCTAAAAGCAAGTTAAAAAATGATTTTGACTTGGAACATTTCCAGCGCCTGATGGCTCGAGATGGCTTGCGTTTTGAAGACGAGCAGGCGGATGTTTTGGAGTTGTTCGCCATCGCAGATGAAAAAAAATGGACCTGGTTTGAAACTTATCAATTAGCCAAGGCGACAGCGGTGGCTCAGGTTATTTCAGTCAAACGCATGCGTGAAAAAATAGCACAAAAACCAGCATCTTCTGACTTCAGCCCCAAAGAAATGACCATTATCAAGGAAGCCAAAAATAAAACTCCCTTGCATTTTTTAGCGGAAATCAAGCAAACGCGTAAGGGAAACATCACCCAGAGTGAGCGAGAACTCCTTCACCAGATGGCGTCTTTAGGCTTGTTGGACGAAGTCATTAATATCGTCTTACTTCTAACTTTTAACAAGGTTGATTCGGCAAATGTCAATGAAAAATATGCCATGAAGGTCGCAAATGACTATGCTTATCAAAAAATTCGGACAGCAGAAGAGGCTGTGCTTCGGATTCGAGAGCGTCAGCAAAAAGGGCAAGAAGACCAGAAATCGAAAACGAGCTCGACTAAGACAAATGTTCCCAAGTGGAGCAATCCAGAATATAAAAATCAAACCAGTGAGGAAACTCGTCTGGAACTAGAACGTAAAAAACAAGAAATGTTAGCCCGATTAGAAGAAGGAGGAGACTAGATGGAAAGTGTTGGTGATGTAATCAAACGTCAGACAAGTCGTTTTCAGTATCAGGACTTGGTCCAGCAGATCATGAAGGACCCCGATGTAGCGGCTTTTATCCAGAAAGAATCCCTCAGCCCAGAGGAGTTGAATCGTAGCGTCTCCAAGTTCAACCAATATATCACAGAACGGGACAAGTTTCTTCGTGGGGATGCGGACTATATAGCGCGTGGCTACAAGCCCATCTTGGTTATGAATCACGGATATGCGGATGTGTCTTATGAAGAAACACCAGAACTAATCGCGGCAGAAAAAGAGGCTGCAATTAAGAATCGTCTCAAATTGATCAATCTACCAGCCAGTCTCAAGAAAGCGAAGTTGGCTCAGATTGATCTGGATGATCTAGGACGGTTGCCGATTTTTGAGAGACTCTATTCCTTTGTTGACCTTTACCCAAGCATCCGAAAAGGCCTCTATCTTTACGGAGATTTTGGTGTTGGAAAGAGTTTTATGATGGCAGCCTTAGCTCACGACCTATCTGAAAAGCGAGGGGCATCAACGACCATTCTCCACTATCCAAGCTTTGTCATTGATGTGAAAAATGCCATCGGTGAAGGATCTGTGAAGACCTTGGTGGATGACATCAAGTTAGCAGAAGTCTTGGTCTTGGATGATATTGGTGCAGAGCAGTCGACTCCTTGGGTACGTGATGAGATTCTCCAAGTCATTCTTCAGTACCGCATGCAGGAAGATTTGCCGACCTTCTTTACTTCCAACTTTAATTTCCAAGATTTGGAAAAACATTTTGCCAAAGGAAAGAATGGAAATGATGAGACTTGGGAAGCTAGACGGGTCATGGAACGAATCCGTTATTTGGCTGAGGAGACAAGACTAGAAGGAGAAAATCGCCGATGACAGAAACCATTAAACTGATGAAAGCTCATACTTCAGTTCGTCGCTTTAAGGAGCAAGAGATTTCTCAAGAACACTTAAATGAAATCTTGACAGCTGCTCAAATGGCGTCATCTTGGAAAAATTTCCAATCCTACTCTGTGATTCTTGTGCGCAGTCAAGAGAAGAAAGATGCCTTATATGAACTGGTTCCCCAGGAAGCCATTCGCCAGTCAGCTGCCTTTTTGCTCTTTGTTGGTGACTTGAATCGAGCGGAAAAGGGAGCAAGCCTTCATACGGACACTTTCCAACCTCAAGGGGTAGAAGGTCTCCTTATCACGTCTGTGGACGCGGCTCTTGCGGGGCAAAATACCTTGCTTGCGGCTGAGAGTCTGGGATATGGTGGTGTTATCATCGGTTTGGTCCGTTACAAGTCAGAAGAAGTGGCAGCGCTTTTTAACCTGCCTGACTATACCTACCCTGTTTTTGGGATTGCCCTTGGCGTGCCAAATCAACAACATGATGTCAAACCAAGACTGCCTTTGAACCAAGTGGTATTTGAAGAAGAATACCAAGAACAGCCAGTTAAAGCGATTTTGGACTATGACCAAGTACAGGCAGACTATGCTGGTGCGCGTGCGACGACCTCTTGGAGTCAACGTTTGGCAGAGCAGTTTGGCCAAGCCGAACCTCGTTCAACTCGGAAGAATCTAGAACAGAAAAAGTTATTGTAGAAAGTGAGAAAACATGGCCTTACCAACTATTGCCATTGTGGGACGTCCCAATGTTGGGAAATCAACCCTATTTAATCGGATCGCTGGTGAGCGGATCTCAATCGTAGAAGATGTCGAGGGTGTGACACGTGACCGTATCTATGCAACGGGTGAGTGGCTCAATCGTTCCTTTAGTATGATTGATACGGGAGGGATTGACGATGTCGATGCTCCCTTCATGGAGCAAATCAAGCACCAGGCAGAAATCGCTATGGAAGAAGCGGATGTCATCGTTTTTGTGGTGTCTGGTAAAGAAGGGATTACAGATGCGGATGAATACGTGGCCCGCAAACTCTATAAAACCCATAAACCTGTTATCCTTGCCGTTAACAAGGTTGACAACCCAGAAATGCGAAATGATATCTTTGATTTCTATGCGCTAGGATTGGGGGAACCGCTGCCAATTTCGTCTGTCCATGGTATCGGTACGGGTGATGTGCTGGATGCTATTGTGGAGAATCTACCACACGAAGTTGAAGAAGAAAATCCAGACGTGATCAAATTCAGCTTGATTGGCCGTCCTAACGTTGGAAAGTCAAGTTTAATCAACGCTATTTTGGGAGAAGACCGTGTGATTGCCAGCCCAGTAGCTGGAACAACGCGTGATGCCATTGATACCCACTTTACAGATACGGATGGACAAGAGTTTACCATGATTGATACAGCGGGTATGCGTAAGTCTGGTAAAGTCTATGAAAATACGGAGAAATACTCTGTCATGCGTGCCATGCGTGCCATTGACCGTTCTGACGTGGTCTTGATGGTCCTCAATGCCGAAGAAGGTATCCGTGAGTACGACAAGCGTATTGCAGGTTTTGCCCACGAAGCCGGTAAAGGGATGATCATCGTGGTCAATAAGTGGGATACCCTTGAGAAAGATAACCACACCATGAAAAAATGGGAAGAAGATATCCGTGAGCAGTTCCAATATCTGCCTTATGCACCGATTGTCTTTGTATCCGCTCTTACCAAGCAACGTCTCCATAAACTGCCTGAGATGATTAAGCAAATCAGTGAAAGCCAAAACACCCGTATCCCATCAGCGGTCTTGAACGATGTCATTATGGATGCTATTGCTATCAATCCAACACCGACAGACAAAGGAAAACGCCTTAAGATTTTCTACGCGACCCAAGTGGCAACCAAGCCACCAACCTTTGTCATCTTTGTCAACGAAGAAGAACTCATGCACTTTTCTTACTTGCGTTTCTTGGAAAATCAAATCCGCAAGGCCTTTGTCTTTGAGGGAACACCGATTCACTTGATCGCGAGAAAACGAAAGTAAACCTTGCTTGTTTTTCTACAAAAATAAACTAAAAGAAGACTTCATAGTCTTCTTTTTTCTATACTAAAAGGGGAGAAAAGAACCTATCAAATTGGAGGAGAATCTGTCATCAAAATTCAATCATTCTCCTATCTTTTGTAATCTATTTGTAATGAAAATGCACTTTCTTTGTAAAAATCAAAATGCTATAATTCCTTAAATCAATTTTCCTTTATCAGGGAGGTTATTATGAAAAAAAGCAGATTATTTAAACATAGTTTGTTGGTTCGCTTGCTTGGGTTGCTGATGATCTTTCTCTTCTTGTCAGCATTCACAGCACCTGAAAAACCAGAGTACGGGATCTATGACCCGGATCATTATTTAACGGATGAGACTATAAGTCAGATTCGGGAATTGAATAATGCAAATAGTAAAAAATCGGAAAAATTCCAGATGGGTGTTTACGTTGTGAAAAGCCTAGATGGAGAAACAATCGAGACTGTAGCCAATGAAATAGCTAGAGCTTGGAAGATTGGCTACTCGGGAGACAATCACGGTGTCTTGATTGTGGTAGCAGTCCAAGATAGAAAATCACGGATTGAAACCAGTAATAATGTGGCCAGTAAGATCACTGACTATCAGACTCACAGGTTCTTGACAACAGCACGTCCTTACTTTAAAAATGGTGACTATAACAAGGGTGTTCTCTCAATAGTCAATAATCTCAACTACATGTTCTATAGTGGATCGAGTACGACTGCTTCAAGTTCTAAAAGTAGTTACGACTATACTACCAACTCTAGTCGCTTAAGGGAACTTGAAAGGTATGCTGGTGAGAGTAGTTCTTCGAGACGTCATCGAAAAAGCAGTTCGAGCGACGGAGTTATCGTATTTGGAGTTCTCATTTACTTCATCGTGATGATTATCGGATTTCTATTTGGTGGTCGTGGTTCACGTGGAGATGGTTCTGGCGGTGGCTGGTGGGGCGGTGACTCATCAGACTCAGGTTCCTCTTGGTCTGATTCGGGCTCCTCTTGGTCTGACTCAGGCTCCGACTCATCTGGAGGCTGGGACGGCGGTGGCTTCGATGGTGGCGGTTCGTCTGATGACTGGTGAGTAATCATATATTGCTCAAACCGATTTTTCCATACAGTAAGGTGACTCCTTTGCAACAGTTCACTCCTTAATTAAAAATAAAAACAAAGTTTGGGAAATTGATTTAAAATCTGAGTATTTTCTCAGAAAAGTTGATAAAAGAAAGTGTTAAGGTTTTGATATGAAACAAAATAAAGTAATTCTCTCAATAGTGGCGATTTTCTTTGGACTACTAGTACTGGGAAGTTGTTCCGCGGTGACGACCTATAATGGTCTGGTTGGTGAACAGACTAAAGTGGAGCAGGCTCAGGCTGATGTCTCGACAGCCCTCCAACGTCGTTCGGACTTGATTGGTAACTTGGTGGAGTCCGTTAAAGGACAAATGAATCATGAAACCGAAGTCTTTACCAAGATTGCGGATGCTAGAGCTAAAATCGGTAGTAGCTCAGTAACTTCGGAAGAAAACCAAAAGGCTCAGGGAGAGTTGAGCTCAGCTCTTTCCCGCTTGATTTCCTTAACGGAGAATTATCCAGAACTCAAGAGCAATCAAAATGTTGAGCAACTAATGGTCGAACTTTCAGGCAGTGAAAATCGTATCTTTGTAGCACGTAAGGATTATAACAAGGTCGCAGCCGAGTACAATCAAAAGTTGAGAAGTTTTCCAACCGTGCTTTTTGCGAATATGATGAACTTTAAAGAAGCTGAAACCTTTAAAGAAACAGAAGAAGCCAAGACAGTTCCTAAGGTCGATTTTGGAACATCTTCATCAAGTCAATAAAGTGAATCAGCCTATGAATAAAGGAATTTCTCTAGTATGACTAGTGATTTCAAACTCAAACCTGGAAAGTCTTTTCCAGGTTTTTTTGTTATAATAAAAGGGAAGAGACAGTGACTGAAATGGAGGTTTGCTATGGAGAAAACAAAAGCCTTTCTTGAAGCGCACTACAAGAGATATATTCTTACGCTTTGCATCCTCTGGTTGCTCGTATTTTTCCTTCCTTGGGATTGGCAAATAGGAGGAGTTTCAGTATATTATTTCGTTATGAAAAAACTCTTTGTGGTTTTTGGAGTTTTATCCATCCTATACTCCGTGCTGATTAAAAAATTCAGTCTTCTCATCTTTGGAATTATCTTTTGCTTGGCCTTCTGGATCAATCTCTTTTGGTATTTTGGGATATTGCCTGTATTCTTGGGAAATTAAACATTAAAAAATAAAGGACTAGACTAGCTTCTAGTCCTTTTTTCTTTCTTATTAAAATAGTTGGAGATATAAAAATAATTTTGTTGACAGCTGTCTGTATGATATAATAAGTCCCGTAAAAAGAAGATTAAGGGATTTGAAAAATGGCTAAAAAAGTAAAAGATTATTATGACTTGGCTTATGCTATGGATTTGAGTCGACGGTTGAAAGAAGCGTCCCCTGCATTTAATGAGCGAAAGTTTAGGCTGTTGTTAGAAAAAGACTTGGAAGAGTTGGAGTTTAGCCAGCGTCAAGAACTCTTGGCTAAAAGTATCAAAGATTGCCTTCCCCTATCTTATGAGGACTCTCTCAAGGTTTTTGAGAAAATTTTGGGTCCTGAGTTAGAGGGTGGTTTAGGTATGTTCTCAGAAGGATATTGGCTTTGGCCAATCGGAAAATATGTAGAGCTATTTGGGGACAAGGAATTTGAATTGAGCGCGGCCTTTAGTAAGGAACTAACCAAGCGATTTACTGGAGAATTTTCCATGAGACCCTTGCTGGCTCGTTATCCTAAAGATACAATGGTTTTGCTGTTAGAATGGAGTCAGGATGAAAATTTGCGCGTTCGCAGACTTGCCAGCGAATGCATGCGTATCCGTCTGCCTTGGGCTAAGAGACAAACCGTGGTATTGGATTATTTTGAGGATTTTACCACTATTCTGACCAATCTAAAGGATGATAGAGACAAGTCCATTCAAAAAAGTGTATCCAATAATCTAAATGATTTGTACAAGGAAGATCCTGATAAGTTTGAAAGGATTCTTCAAACTTGGCAAAAGGAGGAGCTGAGTCCAAGTTGTGCTTGGATCATCAAGCATGCATCTCGAACAAAAAACAAAAAGGTAGCCACAGAAGATTTATGCAAAAAAAGCTGAATTTTGGCTGGCCTTTTCCGTTGTAAATTAAGGATTCTTTCTTGAAAAATAATGGTAAATATGCTAAAATTAAAAGAACATTCTAAAATATTCAGAATAAAAAGTAAGGAAAATCATGGCTAATATTTTAAAAACGATTATTGAAAATGATAAAGGAGAACTTCGTCGTCTGGAAAAGATGGCTGATAAGGTTCTTAATTATGAGAGCCAAATGGCTGCGATGTCAGACGAAGAACTAAAAGCGAAAACTGACGAATTTAAAGAACGATACAATAAGGGTGAATCACTTGATTCATTGCTCTATGAGGCTTTTGCGGTAGTTCGTGAAGCTGCAAAACGTGTCCTTGGGCTTTTCCCTTATAAGGTTCAGGTCATGGGTGGGATTGTTCTTCACCATGGTGACGTTCCAGAGATGCGTACCGGTGAAGGGAAGACCTTGACAGCGACCATGCCAGTGTACCTCAATGCCCTTGCAGGTAAAGGGGTTCACGTAGTTACAGTCAACGAATACCTAACAGAACGTGACGCGACTGAAATGGGTGAATTGTACTCATGGCTCGGTCTGTCAGTAGGGATTAACTTGGCAGCTAAATCTCCAATGGAGAAAAAAGAGGCTTACCTTTGTGATATTACCTACTCAACAAACTCAGAGATTGGTTTCGACTACCTTCGTGATAACATGGTCGTTCGTGCAGAAAACATGGTGCAACGTCCACTCAATTATGCCTTGGTCGATGAGGTTGACTCAATTTTGATCGACGAAGCTCGTACACCATTGATCGTTTCAGGTGCCAACGCAGTTGAAACAAGCCAACTCTACCATATGGCGGACCACTTCGTGAAATCTTTGGACAAGGACGACTATATCATTGACGTTCAGTCTAAGACGATCGGTTTGTCAGATTCTGGTATCGACAAGGCTGAAAGCTACTTCAAACTAGAAAATCTCTATGACATTGAAAATGTAGCTCTTACTCACTTTATCGACAATGCCCTCCGTGCTAACTATATCATGATTCTCGATATCGACTATGTGGTTAGTGAAGAACAAGAAATCTTGATTGTCGACCAATTTACAGGTCGTACCATGGAAGGTCGTCGTTACTCGGATGGTTTGCACCAAGCGATTGAAGCAAAAGAAGGTGTGCCAATCCAAGACGAGACCAAGACTTCAGCTTCTATTACCTATCAAAACCTCTTCCGTATGTATAAGAAATTGGCAGGTATGACAGGTACTGGTAAAACAGAAGAAGAAGAATTCCGCGAAATTTACAACATTCGTGTTATCCCAATCCCAACTAACCGTCCAATTCAACGTATCGACCACTCAGACCTTCTCTATGCAAGCCTTGATGCGAAATTTAAGGCTGTGGTTGAAGATGTAAAAGCTCGTTATCAAAAAGGTCAGCCGGTCTTGGTAGGTACAGTTGCCGTTGAAACGAGTGACTTCCTTTCTAAGAAATTGGTAGCAGCAGGTGTTCCTCACGAAGTCTTGAATGCGAAGAACCACTACAGAGAAGCGCAAATCATCATGAACGCTGGTCAACGTGGCGCCGTTACCATCGCAACCAACATGGCCGGTCGTGGTACCGACATCAAGCTTGGTGAAGGGGTTCGTGAACTTGGTGGACTTTGCGTCATTGGTACAGAACGCCACGAAAGTCGCCGTATTGATAACCAGCTTCGTGGACGTTCAGGGCGTCAAGGAGACCCAGGTGAGTCACAATTCTACTTGTCTCTTGAAGATGATTTGATGAAACGTTTCGGTTCAGAACGTTTGAAAGGTGTCTTTGAACGACTCAACATGTCTGATGAAGCCATTGAATCTCGCATGTTAACGCGTCAAGTTGAAGCAGCTCAAAAACGTGTCGAAGGAAACAACTACGACACTCGTAAACAAGTCCTTCAATACGATGATGTTATGCGTGAACAACGTGAGATTATCTATGCGCAACGCTATGATGTCATTACTGCAGATCGTGACTTGGCACCAGAAATCCATGCTATGATTCGTCGTACCATTGGACGTATCGTGGATGCACATGCACGTTCTAAGGAAGATGAAAAATTAGAAGCAATCTTGAACTTTGCTAAGTATAACTTACTTCCAGAAGATTCAATTAGCCGTTCAGATCTTGCAGGTCTGTCAGACCAAGCTATCAAAGATGAACTTTTCCAACGTGCCTTGAAAGTCTATGATAGCCAAGTTGCTAAGCTTCGTGACGAAGATGCAGTGAAAGAATTCCAAAAAGTCTTGATTCTACGTGTTGTAGACAACAAGTGGACAGACCATATTGATGCTCTTGACCAGTTGCGAAATGCTGTTGGTCTTCGTGGATATGCCCAAAACAACCCTGTTGTAGAATATCAAGCAGAAGGTTTCCGCATGTTTAACGACATGATTGGATCGATTGAATTCGATGTGACCCGCTTGATGATGAAAGCACAAATCCATGAACAAGAACGTCCGCAAACTGAACACAATATCAGTACAACTGCGACTCGTAATATCGCAGCGCAGCAGGCAAGCCTTCCTGAAGATTTGGACTTGAGCCAAATCGGACGAAACGACCAATGCCCATGTGGATCAGGTAAGAAATTTAAGAACTGTCATGGTAAGAGACAATAATATGAGATAAGATACAGGCGGATACCTGGTAAAAATCATTTTTTGCTTGGTGTCCGTTTGCTTTATAAGGAGATGAATCATGGTATTTAAAGCTAAAAGTCCTAAAATTAACATTGAAGAAGTTCGCGCCTTGTCTAAATTAGAGGGAGCGGCTCTTGCGAGAAAAAATCAACGTGATCAGGAATTGGAAGCCATCATTCGTGGGGAAGACCAGCGTATTCTCTTGGTGATTGGACCATGTTCATCTGATAATGAAGAGGCGGTTCTCGAGTATGCCAAGCGTCTATCTGCTTTGCAAGAAGAGGTCAAAGACCGTATTTTTATGGTTATGCGTGTCTATACAGCTAAACCTCGTACCAATGGGGACGGCTATAAGGGCTTGATTCATCAACCAAATGCGACAGAAGCTCCTAGCTTGATCAATGGGATCAAGGCTGTTCGTCAGCTCCACTACCGTGTGATTACCGAGACGGGAATGACAACAGCGGATGAGATGCTTTATCCTGAAAATCTTCCGCTGGTGGATGATTTGATTTCTTATATGGCTGTTGGAGCCCGTTCTGTAGAGGATCAACAGCACCGTTTTGTAGCGAGTGGAGCAGACTTTTCAACAGGATTTAAAAATCCAACATCTGGAAATCTTAATGTTATGTTTAACGGGATTTACGCAGCGCAAAATAAACAGAGTTTCCTTTTCCTCGGTAAAGAGGTGGAAACAACGGGGAATCCATTGTCCCACGCCATTCTTCGCGGTGCCTTGAATGAATACGGGAAAAATATTCCCAACTACTACTATGACAATTTGATGGATACCATTGATCAGTATGAAAAGATGGGCTTGGAAAATCCCTTTATCATCATCGATACCAATCATGACAATTCAGGCAAGCAGTACATGGATCAAATCCGTATCGTTCGTCAGACCTTGATTAACCGTGACTGGAATGAGAAAATCAAGAAATACGTTCGTGGTTTTATGATTGAGTCCTATCTGGAAGATGGACGTCAAAATGAGCCAGAAGTTTTTGGCAAGTCTATCACGGATCCTTGTCTAGGATGGGACAACACAGAAGCACTTGTTCGCGAAATTTACCAAACGCTAGGAGAGTAAGATGGCATTTATCGAAAAAGGTCAAGAAATTGATATTGAAGCAATCAAGGCTGCGACCCAGTTGTCACCTGAAGCCTTGCGAAAGAAAGAAGCCCGCGATAGAGAGTTAGCAGCTATCATCTCGGGTGAGGATGATCGAATCCTTTTGGTGATGGGGCCTTGCTCTTCTGACAATGAAGAAGCAGTACTCGAATATGCTCGTCGCTTAGCAGACTTGCAGAAAAAAGTTGCGGATAAAATCTTTATCGTGATGCGTGTCTATACGGCTAAACCTCGTACCAATGGAGATGGCTATAAGGGAATGATTCATCAACCAAATACCAGCGAAGCGCCTAGTCTCATCAATGGTTTGCAGGCTGTTCGTCAGCTACACTACCGAGTGATTACCGAGACGGGCTTGACGACAGCTGATGAGATGCTTTATCCGTCAAATCTCGTTTTGGTTGATGATCTGGTCAGCTACCATGCTGTAGGGGCTCGTTCAGTGGAAGACCAGGAACACCGCTTTGTAGCCTCTGGGATTGATGCTCCGGTTGGGATGAAAAATCCAACATCTGGAAATCTTGGGGTCATGTTTAATGCCATCTATGCGGCTCAAAACAAGCAAACCTTCCTTTACCATGGTCAAGAAGTGGAAACTTCAGGAAATCCTTTGGCCCACGTTATTCTTCGTGGCGCCATGAACGAATATGGTAAAAATGAACCCAATTTCTACTATGAAACCCTCTTAAATGCCATCAATCGCTATGAGACTATGGGACTTGAAAATCCCTTCATTATCATCGATACCAATCATGACAATTCTGGCAAGCAGTATATGGAACAAATTCGCATTGTTCGTCAAGCCTTGCTGAATCGTGACTGGAATGAAAAGATTAAAAAGACGGTTCGAGGCTTTATGATCGAATCTTACCTAGCAGATGGTCGTCAAAACCAACCAGAAGTCTTTGGTTGCTCCATTACCGACCCTTGTCTAGGATGGGAAAATACAGTAGCTTTGGTAGAAGAAATTTATACTACCTTAACAAAATAAGTGAAAAGGATGGAGTTGGGGGAATCTCAGCTCCTTTTATGAGTATGATAGTTGGACACGGAATTGACATCGAAGAATTGGCTTCGATAGAAAACGCAGTTACACGACGTGAGTGCTTTGCTAAGCGCGTGCTGACCCCTAAAGAAATGGAGCGTTTTGCTAGTCTCAAAGGGCGCAGACAGATCGAATACTTGGCAGGTCGCTGGTCGGCTAAGGAGGCCTTTTCCAAGGCTATGGGAACTGGTATTGGCAAACTGACCTTTCAGGATTTGGAAGTTTTGAACAATGAACGCGGGGCTCCCTATTTTAGTCAGGCACCATTTTCAGGGAAAATTTGGCTATCTATCAGCCATACAGATCAGTTTGTGACAGCCAGTGTTATTTTGGAGGAAAATCATGAAAGCTAGTCCACATAGACCAACCAAGGCTCTGATTCATCTGGGAGCTATTCGACAAAATATTCAGCGAATGGGAGCTCATATCCCTGAAGGAACGCTCAAGTGGGCAGTGGTCAAGGCCAATGCTTATGGTCATGGGGCTGTTGCCGTTGCAACGGCGATTCAAGATGATGTTGATGGATTTTGTGTTTCCAATATTGATGAAGCCATCGAACTTCGTCAGGCTGGACTCAGCAAGAGAATCCTCATTTTAGGAGTTTCTGAGATAGAAGCTGTTGCTCTAGCAAAAGAATACGACATCACCTTGACTGTGGCTGGACTGGAGTGGATTCAAGCGCTCTTAGCTAGGGAGGCAGATTTATCTGGCTTAACTGTCCACCTCAAGATTGACTCAGGGATGGGACGGATTGGTTTTAGAGAGGCCGGTGAGGCTGAGCAGGCTCAAGCCTTGCTCCAACAACACGGTGCTCGCGTTGAAGGAATTTTTACCCACTTTGCGACTGCAGATGAGGAATCAGATACCTACTTTAATGCCCAGTTAGAACGGTTTAAAGCTATTTTGGCCAGTATGAAGGAAGTTCCAGAGCTGGTTCATGCCAGCAACTCAGCAACGACACTCTGGCATGCAGAGACTATTTTCAATGCGGTTCGTATGGGAGACGCTATGTATGGTCTCAATCCAAGTGGAGAGGTCTTGGACTTGCCTTATGATTTGACACCAGCCTTGACCTTGGAGTCTGCCCTGGTTCATGTCAAGACAGTTCCAGCTGGAGCTTGCATGGGCTATGGAGCAACCTATCAGGCGGATAGCGAGCAAGTCATCGCGACCGTGCCAATCGGCTATGCGGATGGTTGGACACGAGACATGCAGAATTTCACTGTCTTGGTAGATGGTCAAGCTTGCCCAATCGTCGGACGAGTATCTATGGACCAAATCACTATTCGGCTGCCTAAGGTTTACCCACTAGGAACAAAAGTAACCCTGATCGGTACCAACGGCGACAAGGAAATCACAGCTACTCAGGTAGCGACCTACCGTGGAACCATTAACTATGAGGTGGTTTGTCTCCTCAGTGACCGTATTCCGAGAGAATATTATTAAAAAAGAAAGGAGTGGAGCATGAATCTACATCAACCCTTGCATGTCTTACCTGGCGTGGGGCCAAAGTCAGCAGAGAAATATGCCAAACTAGGAATTGAAAACTTGCAAGACCTCTTGCTCTACTTTCCTTTCCGTTATGAAGACTTTAAGACCAAGCAGGTGCTAGATCTGGAAGATGGGGAAAAGGCGGTTCTGTCTGGTCAAGTTGTGACTCCTGCCAGTGTCCAGTATTATGGTTTCAAGCGCAATCGCCTGCGTTTTAGTCTCAAGCAGGGAGAAGTTGTTTTTGCGGTGAATTTTTTTAACCAACCTTATCTGGCTGATAAGATAGAGTTGGGTGCAACTCTTGCTGTCTTTGGGAAATGGGACCGTGCCAAGGCCAGTTTGACTGGGATGAAGGTTCTAGCTCAAGTGGAAGATGACCTCCAGCCGGTCTATCGTCTGGCTCAGGGAATCAGTCAGGCCAGTCTGGTCAAGGTCATTAAGACAGCCTTTGATCAGGGATTGGACCTTTTGATTGAGGAAAATCTGCCTCAGTCTTTGCTGGACAAATACAAACTCATGTCCCGTTGCCAGGCTGTCCGTGCCATGCATTTTCCTAAGGATTTAGCAGAATACAAGCAGGCCCTTCGCCGGATCAAGTTTGAGGAACTCTTTTATTTTCAAATGCAGTTGCAGACGCTCAAGTCTGAAAATAGAGTTCAGGGAAGCGGTCTGGTTCTGAATTGGTCTCAGGAAAAAGTGACAGCCGTTAAAGAAAATCTGCCTTTCGCCCTGACTCAAGCTCAGGAAAAGAGTTTGCAGGAAATTTTGGCCGACATGCAGTCCGACCACCACATGAATCGTCTCCTGCAAGGAGATGTGGGGAGCGGAAAAACGGTGGTTGCTGGTTTGGCCATGTTTGCGGCGGTGACGGCTGGCTACCAGGCAGCTCTTATGGTGCCAACAGAAATCCTAGCAGAGCAACACTTTGAGAGTTTACAGAACCTTTTTCCAGACTTGAAACTCGCTCTCTTGACAGGTTCCTTAAAAGCTGCAGAAAAAAGAGAAGTTTTAGAGACCATTGCCAAGGGTGAGGCTGACTTTATTATCGGAACCCACGCTCTGATACAGGATGGGGTTGATTATGCTCGTCTTGGTTTGATTATCATCGATGAGCAGCACCGTTTTGGTGTGGGCCAAAGGCGTATTTTACGGGAAAAAGGGGACAATCCTGACGTTCTCATGATGACGGCAACGCCCATTCCACGAACCTTGGCTATCACAGCCTTTGGCGATATGGATGTTTCTATTATTGACCAGATGCCAGCAGGGCGGAAGCCGATTGTGACGCGCTGGATCAAACATGAGCAACTGCCTCAGGTCTTGACTTGGTTAGAGGGAGAAATTCAAAAAGGTTCGCAAGCCTATGTCATCTCTCCCTTGATTGAAGAGTCTGAAGCTCTGGATCTGAAAAATGCCATTGCCTTATCTGAGGAGTTGACGGCTCATTTTGCTGGCAAGGCAGGAGTAGCCCTCCTACATGGCAAGATGAAGAGTGATGAAAAAGACCAGATCATGCAGGATTTCAAAGAGCGAAAAACAGATATTCTAGTTTCGACAACTGTTATCGAGGTTGGGGTCAATGTCCCTAATGCGACCGTCATGATTATCATGGATGCCGATCGGTTCGGTCTCAGCCAGCTTCACCAGCTCAGAGGTCGTGTTGGTCGGGGTGACAAGCAGTCCTACGCTGTTCTTGTAGCTAATCCCAAGACGGATTCTGGGAAGGACCGCATGCGTATCATGACAGAAACCACCAATGGATTTGTCCTTGCGGAGGAAGATTTGAAAATGCGTGGTTCTGGAGAGATTTTTGGAACCAGACAGTCAGGACTGCCAGAGTTTCAAGTGGCGGATATTATCGAAGATTTTACGATTTTAGAAGAAGCCAGAAAGGTTGCCAGCTACATTAGTTCGATAGAAGGTTGGCAAGAGGATCCGGAGTGGCGCATGATTGCTCTCCATCTAGAAAAGAGAGAACATCTGGATTAATACTCTTCGAAAATCTCTTCAAACCACGTCAACGTCGCCTTGGATTATATATGTAACTGACTTCGTCAGTCTTATCTACAACCTCAAAGCAGTGCTTTGAGCAACCTACGGCTAGTTTCCTAGTTTGCTCTTTGATTTTCATTGAGTATAAGCTTTCTCTAAGGAAAACTTAAGCTAGCTTTTAGGTTTGGGTCTTATATTAGAGTCATCAAAAAGAAACGAGGACTCATACATGACTATTAAAGTAACCTACCAAAAGAAATTTCAGACTTTCAAACTAGAGAAAGGAGCTAGCACCTATTGATACACAGAGAGCGGAAACGCTCTTTTTATTTTTAAAACTACTTTCAGACGATCAGTTTCAGGGAGGAGAATCTAAAATCACTTTCTATTTAGCATTCTTTCTTGCATTGCCTTCCTAGATATGCTAGAGTTATGATAGCGATTACACATCAAAAGGAGCATGCTATGAAAAATCCAGCTTTGTTAGAAGAAATCAAGACTTATAAAGGACGGGATGAGATTCCAGAAGACTTTGATGCTTTCTGGGATGAAGAGGTCAAAAAAGTTTCATCTCTTCCAACCTACCAGTTGGAGGAAAGAGATTTCCACATTCCCCAAGTCAAGTGCTATGAGCTCACTTTTGAAGGAACCAATGAAGGCAAGGTCTATGCGCGTGTCGTCCTTCCAAAGAGTGAAGGTAAAGTTCCGTTAATCTTCCACTTTCATGGCTATATGGGACGTGGTTGGGACTGGGCCGACATGCTAGCCTATACTGTAGCTGGTTACGGTGTTGTTTCCATGGACGTTCGAGGTCAGTCGGGCTATTCGCAAGACGGCTTGCGCTCTCCACTAGGAAATACGGTGAAGGGGCATATCATCCGTGGTGCTGTGGAAGGTCGGGAACAGCTCTTTTATAAGGATGTTTATCTGGATATATACCAGTTAGTTGAAATTGTTGCTAGTCTGCCTCAGGTGGATGAGAAAAGACTTTCTAGCTATGGTGCCTCACAAGGTGGGGCTTTAGCCCTGGTTGCAGCAGCGCTCAATCCTCGGATTCAGAAAACAGTTGCCATCTATCCCTTCTTGTCAGACTTTAGACGAGTACTTGAGATTGGCAATACCAGTGAGGCCTATGATGAACTCTTCCGTTATTTCAAGTTCCACGATCCCTTCCATGAAACAGAGGAGGAAATCATGGCGACCCTTGCCTATATCGATGTGAAAAATCTTGCCCATCGCATTCAAGGTGAGGTCAAGATGATTACAGGCTTGGACGACGATGTTTGCTATCCTATTACCCAGTTTGCGATTTACAACCGCCTAACTTGCAACAAGGCCTATCGCATCATGCCAGAGTATGCCCACGAAGCCATGAATGTTTTTGTCAATGACCAAGTCTATAACTGGCTCTGTGGCAGTGAGATTCCTTTTAAGTACGTAAGATAATGAATGAGAGAGCCCAGGAGCTCTCTTTTTTATGTCCAAAACCTGAAAGTACTTTTAGAAAATTTAAAATATTAAAATATTCTTAAAAGTAAAATCTATTCTGTGGGAACACAGATATAAATATAAGACTTTATTGTATAATAAAGGAAAAGTCACTTGTGAAAGGAGGAAAAAGGCTGCCGGGTGGTTAAAAACTCGGACTCAGCAGAAAATGGGAGAGGATTGGGAGCTCTCATTAAGTTGGATACTTTCTTGTAAAACTTGTCTCTTGAAGAGACAATAAAAATTTTTAAAGAAAAAAGAAAGCGCTTTATTTTATGGAAAATGAAAGGACAAACATGAATTACAAATCTTTAGATCGGAAACAGCGATACGGAATTCGAAAATTTGCAGTCGGGGCAGCATCGGTAGTGATTGGTACAGTGGTATTTGGAGCAAATCCAGTCTTAGCTCAAGAGCAAGCCAATGCAGCAGGAGCCAATACAGAAACTGTCGAACCTGGTCAAGGTTTATCAGAATTGCCAAAAGAAGTGTCCTCGGGAGATCTTGCTCATTTGGATAAAGATTTGGTTGGTAAATTGGCAGCAGCTCAAGACAACGGCGTTGAGGTGGACCAAGACCATTTGAAAAAAAATGAGAGTGCAGAGTCAGAAACTCCATCCTCTACGGAAACCCCTGCAGAAGAAGCAAATAAGGAAGAGGAATCAGAGGATCAGGGTGCTATTCCTCGTGACTATTACTCAAGAGATTTAAAAAATGCTAATCCTGTCCTTGAAAAAGAAGATGTTGAAACCAATGCAGCAAATGGTCAGAGAGTTGATTTATCAAATGAACTAGACAAACTAAAGCAACTAAAAAATGCTACAGTTCACATGGAGTTCAAACCAGATGCATCAGCTCCACGCTTTTACAATCTCTTCTCTGTATCCAGTGACACCAAGGAAAATGAGTACTTTACTATGTCGGTCCTTGATAATACAGCTCTTATTGAAGGGCGTGGCGCTAACGGAGAACAGTTCTATGATAAGTATACAGATGCTCCTTTGAAAGTTCGCCCTGGACAATGGAATTCTGTGACCTTTACTGTCGAACAACCGACAGCGGAGTTACCTCATGGTCGAGTTCGTCTCTATGTGAACGGTGTCTTATCTCGAACAAGCCTCAAATCTGGTAACTTTATCAAAGATATGCCAGATGTTAATCAAGTTCAACTTGGAGCAACCAAACGGGCCAATAAAACAGTTTGGGCATCAAACCTACAAGTGCGAAACCTAACTGTTTATGATCGTGCTTTAAGCCCAGATGAAGTTCAGACAAGAAGTCAACTATTTGAAAGAGGTGATTTAGAAAAGAAACTTCCTGAGGGAGCGAAAATCTCAGAGAAAGAAGACGTCTTTGAAAGTGGAATGAACAATCAACCAAATAAAGATGGCATCAAGAGTTATCGTATTCCTGCTCTTCTCAAGACAGATAAAGGAACGCTGATTGCAGGTGCAGATGAACGTCGTCTCCATTCGAGTGACTGGGGTGATATCGGCATGGTCATCAGACGTAGTGAAGATAATGGTAAAACTTGGGGAGATCGAGTAACCATTACCAACTTACGTGACAATCCAAGAGCTTCTGACCCATCAATTGGTTCACCAGTGAATATTGATATGACCTTGACTCAAGATCCTGAAACCAAACGCATCTTTGCCATTTACGACATGTTCCCAGAAGGAAAAGGGATCTTTGGAATGTCTTCGCAAAAAGAAGAAGCTTACAAAGAAATCAATGGTAAAACCTATCAACTCCTCTATCGAGAAGGTGAACAGGAAGCTTATACTATTCGAGAAAATGGTACAGTTTACACTCCAGATGGTAAAGCAACAGACTACCGCGTTGTTGTAGATCCTGTTAAACCGGCCTATAGCGACAAGGGTGATCTATACAAGGGTGATCAGCTACTAGGCAATATTTACTTCACAACAAACAAAACTTCTCCATTTAGAATTGCGAAGGATAGCTATCTATGGATGTCTTATAGTGATGATGACGGGAAGACCTGGTCAGCGCCTCAAGATATTACTCCGATGGTCAAAGCCGATTGGATGAAATTCCTAGGAGTAGGTCCTGGAGTGGGGATTACCCTTCGTACCGGACCACATAAAGGTCGAATCGTCGTTCCTGTCTATACGACTAACCGAGCTAACCACCTCAATGGTTCTCAATCATCTCGAATCATCTACTCAGACGACCATGGTAAGACTTGGCATATGGGTGGTGGTGTCAACGACAATCGTACACTTTATGATGGTACAGTAGTCGATTCAAGTACCATGAGCAATTATTATGCTCAAAATACGGAAGCTTCAGTTGTTCAGTTAAACAATGGGGACCTCAAACTCTTTATGCGTGGGTTGACAGAAGATCTACAGGTTGCAACCAGTCATGATGGTGGTCTAACTTGGGACAATAACGTTGAACGCTACGATGTGCCAGACGTTTATGTTCAAATGGCTGCGACTCACACGGTTCAAAATGGCAAAGAGTATATTCTATTAGCAAATGCAAATGGTCCTGGTCGTAAAAATGGTTATATTCGAGTGGCTCGTGTAGAAGAAGATGGTCAGTTAACTTGGTTGCACCACCATTTGATTCAAGAAGGTGAGTATGCTTATAACTCACTTCAACAAATCGGGCCAGATGAATTTGGACTTTTATACGAACACTATGCTCCTGGAGGTGTTCCATACACACTTTCCTTCAAGAAATTCAACTGGGATTTCTTAAGCAAAGACAGAATTTCTCCTAAAGAAGCAAAAGTAAAATATGCTATCCAAAAATGGCCAGGTATTATTGCCATGGAGTTCGATTCGGAAGTATTGGTCAACAAGGCTCCGACCCTTCAATTGGCAAATGGCAAGACAGCAACCTTTATGACCCAGTACGATACAAAAACTCTCCTATTCACAATAGATACAGAAGATATGGGGCAAAGAATTACAGGTCTAGCTGAGGGTGCAATCGAAAGCATGCACAATTTACCAGTTTCTTTAGCTGGCTCTAAACTAAGCGATGGTATTAATGGCAGTGAAGCTGCTATCCATGAGGTTCCAGAGTTCACAGGAGGCGTTAATGCGGAAGAAGCCGCTGTAGCTGAGATACCAGAGTACACTGGACCATTGGCAACAGTAGGTGAAGAACCAGCACCAACAGTAGAAAAACCAGAATTCACTGGTGGAGTCAATGCTGTTGAGGCAGCAGTCCATGAACTTCCAGAGTTCAAGGGTGGTGTCAATGCGGTTCTAGCAGCCTCAAACGAGCTTCCGGAATATAGAGGAGGTGCTAACTTTGTCTTAGCAGCTTCAAATGACCTGCCAGAGTATAAGGGTGGAGTCAATGGCGCTGAGGCAGCAGTCCTTGAAGTGCCAGAGTACAAGGGAGATACCAATCTAGTATTAGCAGCTGCAGACAACAAACTGTCTCTAGGCCAAGATGTGACCTATCAAGCGCCAGCAGCTAAACAAGATGAACTTCCAAATACGGGAAGCAAGGATACAAACTCACTAATTTCTCTTGGCCTTGCGGGCGTCTTCTTATCACTCTTTGCATTTGGCAAGAAGAGAAAAGAATAATAAGTAAAAGCTATTTGAGTAACTCTCAGAAGAGATAGCAGGTTTTAAGCCTGCTATCTTTTTTGACGATATTCAGGTTGATTTGAAATCATAAGAGGCCTGAAACTACTTTCAGGATAGTCTGTTCTATAAAATAGTTTTGAAACTGAAATCTATTCTACTACAAGTTATTGAAAGCGCTTAACAAATGATATATAATAAGCCCATAAGAACAAGAAAGGGAGGAAAGAGGATGCCACAGATCAGCAAAGAAGCCTTGATTGAACAAATCAAAGATGGAATCATTGTCTCTTGCCAGGCACTTCCTCACGAACCGCTTTATACAGAAGCGGGAGGAGTCATTCCCTTGCTAGTCAAAGCGGCTGAGCAAGGTGGAGCAGTCGGTATTCGAGCAAACAGTGTTCGCGATATCAAGGAGATTAAGGAGGTTACGAAACTACCGATTATCGGGATCATCAAACGTGATTATCCGCCACAGGAGCCATTCATTACAGCGACTATGAGAGAAGTTGATGAACTGGCTGAACTAGATATTGAGGTCATTGCTCTGGATTGTACCAAACGTGAACGTTACGACGGTTTGGAAATTCAGGACTTTATCCGACAAGTCAAAGAAAAATATCCGCATCAACTCTTAATGGCTGATACTAGCACGTTTGAAGAGGGTATAGCAGCGGTTGAAGCAGGAATTGATTTTGTTGGAACGACCCTATCAGGTTATACCTCCTATAGTCCTAAGGTAGATGGTCCAGACTTTGAACTGATCAAAAAACTCTGCGATGCCGGCGTGGATGTCATCGCTGAAGGGAAAATTCATACACCAGAACAAGCCAAGCAAATCCTTGAATATGGGGTGCGAGGTATCGTTGTTGGTGGAGCGATTACTAGACCAAAAGAGATTACGGAACGCTTTGTTGCCGGTCTTAAATAACACAATCTCAAAAAAGAGGAGAGTGGTCGATGCGTCGGATAAAATGAAAACGTATACAAATGTAAACTTGCTCATTATCCAATATGGATACGCTTATCAATTAGGAGAATACAAATGAAATTTAGAAAACTAGCTTGTACAGTACTTGCGGGTGCTGCGATTCTTGGCCTTGCGGCTTGTGGTAACTCTGGTGGAAGTAAAGATGCTGGAAGTTCTAGTAGCGATAGCGGAAAAACAGAAATCACTTGGTGGGCATTCCCAGTCTTCACACAAGAAAAAACGGGTGACGGTGTTGGAACTTATGAAAAATCAATCATCGAAGCTTTCGAAAAAGCAAATCCAGATGTAAAAGTGAAATTGGAAACCATCGACTTCAAGTCAGGTCCTGAAAAGATTACAACAGCCATCGAAGCAGGAACAGCGCCAGACGTACTTTTTGACGCACCAGGGCGTATCATCCAATACGGTAAAAATGGTAAATTGGCTGAGTTGAACGACCTCTTCACAGACGAATTTGTCAAAGATGTCAACAACGAAAACATCGTACAAGCAAGTAAGGCTGGAGACAAAGCCTACATGTATCCAATCAGTTCAGCACCATTCTACATGGCAATGAACAAGAAAATGTTGGAAGATGCTGGTGTAGCTAACCTTGTTAAAGAAGGTTGGACAACTGATGACTTTGAAAAAGTTTTGAAAGCCCTTAAAGATAAAGGCTACACTCCAGGTTCATTGTTCAGTGCTGGTCAAGGGGGAGACCAAGGAACACGTGCCTTCATCGCAAACCTTTATGGCGGTTCTGTAACAGACAAAGACGTAACCAAATATACAACAGACGATCCTAAATTCGTCAAAGGTCTTGAAAAAGCTGCTAGCTGGATTAAAGACGGTTTGTTGAACAACGGTTCACAATTTGACGGTGGAGCAGACATCCAAAACTTTGCGAACGGTCAAACTTCATACACAATCCTTTGGGCACCAGCTCAAAACGGTATCCAAGCGAAACTCTTGGAAGCAAGTAAGGTAGACGTGGTAGAAGTACCATTCCCATCAGACTCTGGTAAACCATCTCTTGAATACCTTGTAAACGGATTTGCAGTATTTAATAACAAAGACGATAAGAAAGTCGCAGCTGCTAAGAAATTCGTTCAATTCATCGCAGATGACAAAGAATGGGGTCCTAAAGACGTAGTTCGTACAGGTGCCTTCCCAGTTCGTACTTCATTTGGTAAACTTTATGAAGACAAACGTATGGAAACAATCAGTGGCTGGACTAAATACTACTCACCATACTATAACACTATCGATGGATTTGCTGAAATGAGAACACTTTGGTTCCCAATGTTGCAATCTGTATCAAATGGTGACGAAAAACCAGCGGATGCTTTGAAAGCCTTCACTGAAAAAGCTAACGAAACAATCAAAAAAGCTACAAAACAATAAGCACTAAGTCAGATTGATTCCCCCCTTTTCCCTGTGCACTATGGTGTAAGAAAAGGGGGACTTTTGTTTGAAATGGTAGGAACTGTCACGAAATTAAAATGAAGTTCTTACATAAGCGAATCTTAAAAAATTTCATTTTGGTTTTAAAACAGTTCAAGAAAATCAAAAACTATTCTATTTGAAAGAGAGGTGCCGACTGTGAAAGTCAATAAAATTCGTATGCGGGAAACAGTGATTTCCTACGCTTTCCTAGCACCAGTGTTATTCTTCTTTGTGATCTTTGTCTTGGCTCCTATGATTATGGGATTCATTACAAGTTTCTTCAACTACTCCATGACTAAATTTGAGTTTGTGGGCTTGGACAACTACATTCGTATGTTTAAAGACCCTGTCTTTGTGAAGTCTTTGATCAATACCGTTATCCTGGTTATTGGATCTGTTCCGATTGTGGTTCTCTTCTCGCTCTTTGTAGCATCTCAAACCTATCATCAAAACGCCATTGCCCGTTCTTTCTATCGTTTCGTCTTCTTCCTTCCTGTAGTTACAGGTAGTGTTGCCGTAACGGTTGTATGGAAATGGATTTATGACCCACTATCAGGGATTTTGAACTTTGTCCTTAAGTCAAGTCATATTATCAGCCAAAACATTTCTTGGTTGGGTGACAAAAACTGGGCTTTGCTAGCGATTATGATTATCCTTTTGACAACATCTGTTGGTCAACCGATTATCCTTTATATCGCTGCTATGGGAAATATTGACAACTCACTTGTTGAAGCAGCGCGTGTGGACGGTGCGACTGAGTTTCAAGTCTTCTGGAAGATCAAATGGCCTAGCCTTCTTCCAACAACTCTTTACATCGCAATCATTACGACCATCAACTCATTCCAGTGTTTCGCCTTGATTCAGTTGTTGACTTCTGGTGGTCCAAACTACTCAACAAGTACACTGATGTACTACCTTTACGAAAAAGCTTTCCAATTGACAGAATATGGCTATGCAAATACTATCGGTGTCTTCTTGGCGGTGATGATTGCCATTGTCAGCTTTGCTCAATTCAAGATCCTCGGAAACGACGTAGAATACTAAAGAAAGGAGACAGTTATGCAACCTACACAAAAGAAACCCTTAACAGCTTTCACTGTTATCTCAACGATTATCTTGCTCTTGTTGACCGTACTGTTCATCTTTCCATTCTACTGGATCTTGACAGGGGCCTTCAAATCACAGCCTGATACCATTATGATTCCGCCACAGTGGTTCCCTAAAATGCCAACCATGGAAAACTTCCAACAACTCATGGTGCAAAACCCTGCTATGCAGTGGATGTGGAACTCTGTATTTATCTCACTGGTAACCATGTTCCTAGTCTGTGCAACCTCTTCTCTAGCAGGTTATGTCTTGGCTAAAAAACGTTTCTATGGTCAGCGCATTCTTTTTGCAGTCTTTATCGCTGCCATGGCTCTTCCAAAACAAGTTGTCCTTGTACCATTGGTACGTATCGTCAACTTCATGGGAATTCACGATACTCTTTGGGCAGTTATCCTGCCTTTGATTGGATGGCCATTCGGTGTCTTCCTCATGAAACAGTTCAGTGAAAACATCCCAACAGAATTGCTTGAATCAGCTAAAATCGACGGTTGTGGTGAGATTCGTACCTTCTGGAGCGTAGCCTTCCCTATTGTGAAACCAGGATTTGCAGCCCTTGCAATCTTTACCTTCATCAATACTTGGAACGACTACTTCATGCAGTTGGTTATGTTGACTTCACGTCAAAACTTGACCATCTCACTCGGGGTTGCGACCATGCAGGCCGAAATGGCAACCAACTATGGTTTGATCATGGCAGGTGCAGCTCTTGCAGCCGTGCCAATCGTAACGGTCTTCCTTGTCTTCCAAAAATCCTTCACTCAAGGGATCACTATGGGAGCTGTTAAAGGATAATGCTCTGCGAAAATCGAGTTTAAACTACATCAGCATCACCTTGCCATACTTAAGTATTGCCTGGGGTTAGCTTCCTAGTTTGTTCTTCGATTTTCGTTGAGTATAAGAGAATACAGAGTTATAAGTGTCTACAAAATGGAGAGTATGCAGTTACTTCGTGAAGTTTTGTCAGACACTTATAAACTTAAGAATGAACTTTTTTCATGATACTAGTTAGAGTAGGTTCGTTTTATGGTGGCTATTTCCCGCTTTAGTGGTGTCTAAGATAAGCATCTTACGCTTATCTTAGACGGAATTTTTGAGACTGACGATAAAAGATTAAAAGGCTCAAAAATTAGGAATGAAATACCGAAGGAATTTGCTTCCGTCCGCACTATTACAGGAAAATAGAGAAAGGATGAATCGGAACTGAAAAATAGTAACTATCAGAAACGAAGGAAATAGTATGATTTTTGAAGATTTGAAAAACATCGCCTTTTACAAAGGGATTCACCCCAATCTAGACAAGGCTATCGACTATCTCTATCAGCACCGTAAGGATTCTTTCGAACTCGGTAAGTATGAGATTGACGGGGACAAGGTCTTTCTAGTTGTGCAGGAAAATGTCCTCAATCAGGCTGAAAATGATCAATTTGAGCATCATAAGAACTATGCAGATTTGCATTTGCTGGTAGAAGGGCATGAATATTCGAGCTACGGTTCACGTATCAAAGACGAGGCGGTAGCATTCGATGAAGCGAGCGACATTGGCTTTGTCCATTGTCATGAACGCTACCCACTCTTGTTGGGCTATCACAATTTTGCAATTTTCTTCCCAGGAGAACCACACCAGCCAAATGGCTACGCAGGGATGGAAGAAAAAGTTCGCAAGTATCTCTTTAAAATTTTGATTGATTAAAAGAATCAGGAGGAGCAAACATGGCACAAAAAGGAGTAAGCCTTATCAAGGCAGCATTTGATACAGATAATTTTCTCATGCGTTTCAGTGAGAAGGTCTTGGATATCGTCACAGTCAATCTTCTTTTTGTCGTCTCTTGTTTGCCCATCGTGACGATTGGAGTGGCAAAAATTAGCCTCTATGAGACCATGTTTGAGATTAAGAGAAGCAGACGAGTACCAGTTTTCAGAACCTATCTAAGAGCTTTCAAGCAAAATCTGAAACTGGGGCTTCAGTTAGGTCTGTTAGAGTTGGGCATTGTCTCATTAAGCCTTCTAGATCTCTACCTCTTCTGGGGACAGACCGCTTTGCCTTTCCAGCTTGTGAAAGCTATTTGTTTGGGGATTCTCATCTTCCTTACTCTCGTGATGCTGGCTAGTTATCCCATCGCTGCGCGCTATGATTTGTCTTGGAAAGAGGTGTTGCAAAAGGGGCTTATCTTGGCAAGTTTTAACTTTCCATGGTTCTTCCTCATGTTAGCCATTCTCTTTCTTATTGTGATGGTTCTTTATCTATCCGCCTTCACTCTCCTTTTGGGTGGATCGGTCTTTATCCTCTTTGGTTTTGGTTTGCTGGTCTTTCTCCAAGCAGGATTGATGGAGAAAATCTTCGCCAAATACCAGTAGGATGAGGTGTTTCTGAAACTACTTTCAATCGTTACAGTTTCTAAAATACAAGTAGAAACTAAAATCTAAGTGTATACAAGATATTGAAAGCGATTTTCACAAGGTGTATACTAAACTTGTAAAAAATAGAACTGCTCTCAGCAGGAAAAAAGAAATCTTAGGAGAAAATCTATGTCAGATTTGAAAAAATACGAAGGTGTCATTCCAGCCTTCTACGCATGTTATGATGATCAAGGAGAAGTCAGTCCAGAGCGTACGCGCGCCTTGGTTCAATACTTCATTGATAAGGGAGTTCAAGGTCTCTATGTCAATGGTTCTTCTGGTGAATGTATCTACCAAAGCGTGGCAGACCGCAAGTTGATTTTGGAAGAAGTCATGGCAGTTGCCAAAGGGAAATTGACCATCATTGCTCACGTGGCTTGCAACAACACAAAAGATAGTATGGAACTTGCTCGCCACGCGGAAAGCTTGGGTGTAGATGCCATTGCAACGATTCCACCGATTTACTTCCGCTTACCAGAATACTCAGTTGCTAAATACTGGAATGATATCAGTTCTGCAGCTCCAAACACAGACTACGTGATTTATAATATTCCTCAATTGGCAGGTGTTGCTTTGACGCCAAGTCTCTACACAGAAATGTTGAAGAATCCTCGTGTTATCGGTGTTAAGAACTCTTCTATGCCAGTTCAAGATGTCCAAACCTTTGTCAGTCTTGGTGGAGAAGACCACATCGTCTTTAATGGTCCAGATGAACAGTTCCTAGGTGGCCGTCTCATGGGTGCTAAGGCTGGTATCGGTGGTACTTATGGTGCTATGCCAGAACTCTTCTTGAAACTCAATTAGTTGATTGCTAAGAAAGACTTGGAGACAGCGCGTGAATTGCAATACGCTATCAATGCAATCATTGGCAAACTCACATCTGCACATGGAAATATGTACGGTGTCATCAAAGAAGTCTTGAAAATCAATGAGGGACTTAACATTGGATCAGTTCGTTCGCCATTGACACCAGTGACTGAAGAAGATCGTCCAGTTGTAGAAGCAGCTGCAGCCTTGATTCGTGAAACCAAGGAGCGCTTCCTCTAATCTATAAGGAGGTAATTATGACACACTACGTTGCAATTGATATCGGTGGAACCAACATCAAATATGGTTTGATCGACCAAGAAGGCCAACTTGTTGAATCGCATGAAATGCCAACTGAGGCGCATAAGGGTGGACCCCATATCTTACAAAAGACAAAAGATATCGTAGCCAGTTATCTAGAAAAAGGCCCAGTAGCAGGTGTTGCCATTTCTTCTGCTGGGATGGTGGATCCAGACAAGGGTGAGATTTTCTATGCCGGACCGCAAATCCCTAACTATGCAGGAACCCAGTTCAAGAAGGAAATCGAGACGAGCTTTGATATTCCTTGTGAGATTGAGAATGATGTCAACTGTGCAGGTCTGGCTGAGGCCGTATCTGGTTCAGGCAAGGGAGCGAGTGTGACACTTTGCTTGACCATTGGAACAGGTATCGGTGGTTGCTTGATTATGGATGGGAAAGTCTTTCATGGATTTAGCAACTCAGCCTGCGAAGTCGGTTATATGCATATGCAGGATGGAGCTTTCCAAGATCTTGCCTCTACGACAGCCTTGGTGGAGTATGTAGCAGCAGCTCATGGAGACTCAGTTGATCAGTGGAATGGCCGACGCATCTTTAAGGAAGCTACCGAAGGCAACAAGATTTGTATGGTTGGTATTGACCGCATGGTAGACTATCTAGGAAAAGGTCTGGCAAATATTTGCTACGTTGCCAATCCAGAAGTGGTCATCCTCGGTGGCGGTATCATGGGGCAAGAGGCTATCCTCAAACCAAAGATTCGCACAGCCTTGAAGGCGGCCTTGGTGCCAAGCCTAGCTGAAAAAACACGATTAGAATTTGCCCATCACCAAAATACAGCAGGGATGTTGGGCGCCTATTATCATTTTAAAACAAAACAATCCTAGTTTGGAGCTATAGAATTAAGAAAAACACTGAATCACTACTTGAGTGAAAACTGTTTTGCTTAATTCTTTTTTTATTGAAAAATTTGAGTCAAAGGAGGTAATCGTGAGAGACTAGTAGAAAATAACCCCCTTGTATGAGAGGTTAAGGCGAGATGATGAACTACAAGGAGAGAGCAATTCTATCAGCCATTGAATTAATATTTAGCTTGAGTAAATGGGAAAATGTGGAAAAATGATATAATGAGATGGGCGAAAAATTGACTAATTAGAATTTATAGAGGTGAGAAAAATGCAATGACAACCTATTCACCTGAAATCGAAATCATATAAAATTACGAGGAGATTGTAAGATGAGTAATTATATAAAATTAAATGAAGATAGATGGAATAATGTAAAAAATGACTACACTGAGCCATTGACACATGAAGAATTAGAAGAAGTTAGAAAACATCCAATTTCTGTTGCCCTAACTGTTGGGAAAAAAGTTCCGATAGAATGGTTTGAAAAAGCCAAGGGAAAAAAGATATTAGGGTTAGCTTGTGGTGGTGGACAGCAGGGTCCAGTTTTTGCTCTAAAAGGTTATGATGTCACCATTATGGATTTTTCTAAATCACAATTAGAAAGAGATGAAATGGTTGCAAAACGAGAAGGTTTAAAAATCAATACGGTTCAAAGCGATATGACAAAAGCATTTCCATTTGAAGATGAAACTTTTGATATTGTTTTTAATCCGGTTTCAAATGTATACATAGAAGATTTAGAAAATATGTATAAAGAAACCTCTCGCGTATTGAAAAAGGGTGGACTCTTAATGGTCGGATTTATGAATCCTTGGATCTACATGTATGATGCTGACATTGTATGGGACAAACCCGATGAGGAATTGCTTTTAAAGTTTTCACTCCCTTTTAATTCAAGAGAGCTTGAAGAGGAAGGTAAAATCACCATCAATCCAGAATATGGATATGAATTTAGCCATACCTTAGAAAATCAGATTAGAGGACAACTAAAAAACGGTCTCGCTATGATTGATTTTTATGAATCATGTGACAAAAGACATCGATTATCACCTTATGGAAATGACTACATCGCTACACTTTGCATTAAACTATAATCTTATAGAATATACTTCTGGAGAATAGCTCGTTTTATTTTACGATTAGAATTTGCCCATCACCAAAATACCGCAGGGATGTTGGGTGCCTATTATCATTTCAAAACAAAACAATCCTAGTTTGGTTCAACCAAACTAGGATTTTCTAACGCGTTTTTGTCTACGATAGCCGTTGAGCTTTTTATTTTCCCAATAGCTGTTAAAGATTTTTTCCTTGCTCTCGCGATTGATTTCTAAAAAGTAGGCATAAATCAAATCTATTAAAATGAGCATAGGGAGTTGAGCGGAAATACGCTGGATGTAAGAAGATTGACTATGGCTTGCCACAAGGACTGTTTCGGTATAGGCCTGACCGTTTTTGTTTGGAGAGCTGGTAAATAAAATGGTCTTGGCACCCATTTCCTTGGCATCCAACAAACTATCGAGGACGGATTGGGTAGTTCCTGATAGGGAAAAGCCAAGTACCAGACAGTTTTCATCCATGATACTGGTCGTCCAAGCAAAGCCATCCTGATCGGTCAAAGCTTCACAGACAACACCTAGTCGCATAAAGCGCAGTTTCATCTCACGGGCAATCAGACCAGAACTTCCCGTCCCAAAGAAGTAAACTCGTTCTGCGTCATCGATTAATTGGGCGACGCGTTCCAGTTGTTCTTCGTCAATCAAATCCTGTGTTTGTTCTCGCATGATACTGTAGCTTCGCAAAACACGTTTGGTTAAAGGACTGTGTTTGTGCGAATGAGTGTCTTGTTTATCGGCCTGATGCTGGTATTGAAAGACGAATTCTCGGTAGCCTGTAAAACCACACTTTTTGGCAAATCGGGTCAAGGCTGCTTGGGAGATATGTAATTTCTGGGTAACTTGCTGAGAAGAGAGATCATCTTGGATTGTTTCAGTTTGTAAAAAATAGCGAGCGATTTCTTGCTCGAGCTCGGTTAATTCTTCAAAATGGAGATCGATTATGGTTGCGATATCTGGCTTGTTCATGAGGCTCCTTTTTATGAGTCAAAGTCTTAAAAGTTAACGCTTTCCTAACTATTACTATCATTATATCATAGAAAATAGGATAACCAAATAAAAAGGCATTTTCAGTTAAAAGTCAAAAAATGCTTCGACTTTTCCAAGAGTTTCTTCGTAAAATATGGTACAATGAAATGTACTGAGCTTCACCTATTTGCTCTATTATTTTAGGGGAAATAAAGGTGAAAATCAGAAATTTTTCTAGAAAAGAGTCTTAGTTGTATGAGAAAATTTAATAGCCATTCGATTCCGATTCGGCTTAATTTACTATTTGCGATTGTCATCCTGCTCTTTATGGCTATTATTGGTCGTTTATTATACATGCAGGTGCTTAATAAGGATTTTTATGAAACAAAATTGGCCTCAGCCAGCCAAACAAGGGTAACAACCAGTTCAGCTCGTGGACAGATCTATGATGCTGCAGGGAAACCCTTGGTAGAAAATACTGTCAAGCAGGTTGTTTCTTTCACACGAAACAATAAAATGACGGCAGCTGAATTGAAGGAGACAGCCAAGAAACTCCTCACATATGTAAATGTGACCTCCCCTAATTTGACAGACCGTCAGATTGCAGACTACTACTTGGCGGACCAGGACGTTTACAAAAAAACAGTCGAATCCTTGCCAAGTGATAAACGCCTAGATTCAGATGGGAACCGCTTATCTGAAGCGACTCTCTACAATAATGCAGTTGAAAGTATTGACGTGAGTCAACTCAATTATACAGATGACCAGAAAAAGGAAATCTATCTCTTTAGTCAGCTCAATGCCGTTGAAAATTTTGCGACGGGCACCATTTCTACGGATGCCTTGAATGATACCCAAGTTGCTCTCGTTGCATCAGCGTCCAAGGAATTACCAGGTATCAGTATTTCAACCTCATGGGATAGAAAAGTCCTAGACACTTCTTTGTCTTCAATTGTAGGTAGTGTATCAAGTGAAACATCAGGTCTTCCAGCAGAGGGAGTCGATGCCTATCTTAAAAAAGGGTATTCTCTCAATGACCGAGTGGGAACTTCCTATCTTGAAAAGCAATATGAAGATGTTCTCCAAGGCAAACGCTCCGTCAAAGAAATCCACCTCGACAAACACGGAAATATGGAAAGTGTAGAAAATGTCGAAGAAGGAAGCAAAGGAAACAATATCAAGTTAACGGTTGACCTAGCTTTCCAGAATGGTGTAGATAACCTACTCAAGAGCTACTTCAACTCGGAGTTGGGTAACGGTGGAGCCAAATATTCTGAAGGGGTTTACGCCGTAGCCCTCAATCCTAAAACCGGTGCAGTTCTAGCTATGTCAGGTGTCAAGCATGATGTCGAATCCGGTGAATTAAGTTCAGATTCGCTTGGAACGATAACCAATGTCTTTGTACCAGGGTCTGTCGTTAAGGCGGCAACCCTTAGCTCTGGTTGGGAAAATGGGGTCTTGTCAGGAAATCAAACTTTGACAGATCAGCCGATTGTTTTTCAAGGTTCGGCTCCGATCAATTCATGGTATACCTTGTCCTATGGCTCCTTCCCTATCACAGCAGTTGAGGCTCTAGAGTACTCTTCTAATACCTACATGGTTCAGACTGCGCTAGGGATCATGGGGCAGTCCTACCAGCCAAATATGATAGTCGCAACTGATCAGTTAGAAACTGCAATGGGCAAGTTGCGATCAACCTTTGGGGAATATGGACTTGGAGCTTCAACAGAGATTGACCTCCCAGATGAGTCTACAGGATTTACACCAAAAGAATTTGATTTGGCCAACTATATTAATAACGCCTTTGGTCAGTTTGACAACTACACACCGATGCAGTTAGCCCAGTATGTCGCAACCATTGCAAACAATGGCGTACGATTGGCTCCTCACATCGTTGAGGGAGTTTATGGAAACAATGAACAAGGTGGCTTAGGAAATCTAGTTCAAGAAACAGCCACCAAGGAACTGAACAAGATCAACATCTCAGAAGCGGATATGGCTCTCTTGCACCAAGGTTTCTATCAAGTTTCGCATGGAACGAGCGCTCTGACAACTGGTCGTGCCTTTTCAAATGGCTCATCCGTTTCCATCAGTGGGAAGACAGGTACTGCCGAAAGTTATGTCAATGGTGGCCAAAAAGCCAATAATACCAACGCAGTTGCTTATGCTCCGTCTGATAATCCTCAAATCGCGGTCGCAGTCGTCTTTCCTCATAATACCAACCTAACAAATGGTGTCGGACCTTCAATTGCACGAGATATTATCAACCTCTATAACCAACAACATCCAATGAATTAGAAAGGAACTTATGCTGTATCCAACACCTATTGCCAAGTTAATTGATAGCTATTCGAAGCTTCCAGGTATCGGAATCAAAACGGCTACCCGTCTCGCCTTCTATACCATTGGAATGTCTGATGACGATGTCAATGAATTTGCCAAAAACCTTCTATCTGCCAAGCGGGAATTGACCTATTGTTCCATCTGTGGTCGCTTGACGGATGATGACCCTTGCTCGATCTGTACAGATCCGACTCGAGACCAGACAACCATCTTAGTGCTAGAGGATAGTCGCGATGTGGCTACTATGGAAAATATCCAAGAATACCACGGACTCTATCATGTCTTGCACGGTCTCATTTCTCCTATGAATGGTATCAGTCCAGACGATATCAATCTCAAGAGCCTCATGACCCGTCTCATGGATAGTGAGGTTTCAGAGGTAATCGTGGCAACCAATGCGACGGCAGATGGGGAAGCGACATCTATGTATCTCTCTCGTTTGCTCAAGCCAGCTGGTATCAAGGTCACTCGTCTAGCACGAGGACTAGCCGTGGGAGCAGATATCGAGTATGCGGACGAAGTCACACTCTTACGAGCCATTGAAAATCGGACAGAGTTGTAGGAGTAGACAAATTTACGAACTAAATTTATTCATAAGAAAATTAAGGAGACCGACTTTGATGTTATAGGTCTCTTTTATGTTTCTTAAATTCTAGTACCATGTTCAAGTTTCAAAAAAGAAGCAAATATGATATACTAAAGAACGAGTATTCTATTAGAATTAGGACAAGCAATATGAAACAAACAATTATTCTTTTATACGGTGGGCGTAGTGCAGAGCGTGAAGTCTCTGTCCTTTCAGCTGAAAGTGTTATGCGTGCGGTCAACTACGACCGTTTCACAGTCAAGACTTTCTTCATCAGCCAGTCAGGTGACTTTATCAAAACGCAAGAATTTAACCAGACTCCAGGTCAAGAGGATCGTCTCATGACCAATGAAACGATTGATTGGAATAAGAAAGTTGCACCAAGTGCCATCTACGAAGAAGGTGCAGTGGTCTTTCCAGTTCTTCATGGTCCGATGGGAGAAGATGGTTCTGTTCAAGGATTCCTTGAAGTTTTGAAAATGCCCTATGTCGGCTGCAATATCTTGTCATCCAGCCTTGCCATGGATAAAATTACAACCAAACGTGTTTTAGAATCTGTCGGGATTACCCAAGTTCCTTATGTGGCCATCGTTGAAGGTGATGATGTGACTGCTAAAATCGCTGAAGTTGAAGAAAAATTGACTTATCCAGTCTTCACAAAGCCGTCAAACATGGGTTCAAGTGTCGGTATTTCTAAGTCTGAAAACCACGAGGAACTCCGCCGAGCTTTGGAACTTGCCTTCCAATATGACAGCCGTGTCTTGGTAGAGCAAGGAGTGAACGCCCGTGAAATCGAGGTTGGTCTCTTGGGCAACTACGATGTCAAGAGCACTTTGCCAGGTGAAGTGGTCAAGGATGTTGCCTTTTATGACTATGATGCCAAATATATCGATAACAAGATTACCATGGACATCCCAGCCAAGATTAGTGATGATGTAGTAGCTGTCATGCGTCAAAATGCAGAAACTGCCTTCCGTGCGATTGGTGGTCTCGGTCTGTCTCGTTGTGATTTCTTCTATACAGATAAGGACGAGATTTTCCTAAACGAGCTGAATACCATGCCAGGTTTTACCCAGTGGTCTATGTATCCACTACTTTGGGACAATATGGGAATCAGCTACCCAGAACTAATCGAGCATTTGGTTGACCTTGCTAAGCAAAGTTTTGACAAGCGCGAAGCGCATTTGCTATAAAAATGAAAGAGAGGGTAGAAGCCAGAACTATCACTGCATGGTGATTAGAGTTCTCGGACTTCAACCCCTTTTTAAAGGAGTAGAAATGAAATTAACAATCCATGAAGTTGCCCAAGCTGTTGGAGCTAAAAATGATGTTAGTCTTTTTGCGGACGTTCAGTTAGAAAAAGCTGAGTTTGACAGTCGTTTGATTGGGCCAGGTGATTTGTTTGTGCCACTCAAAGGAGCGCGTGACGGTCATGACTTTATCGAAACAGCTTTTGAAAATGGTGCAGTAGTAACCTTGTCTGAGAAAGAGATTGCAAATCATCCCTACATTCTAGTAGACGATGTCTTGACTGCCTTTCAAATCCTCGCAGCCTACTATCTTGAAAAAACGGCAGTTGATGTCTTTGCAGTAACGGGTTCAAATGGCAAGACGACTACCAAGGATATGTTGGCACATTTACTGTCAACAACCTACAAGACCTACAAAACTCAGGGCAATTACAATAACGAAATTGGCCTTCCCTACACAGTTCTCCACATGCCTGAAGGGACAGAAAAGTTGGTCTTGGAGATGGGACAGGATCACCTAGGAGATATCCATCTTTTGTCTGAATTGGCTCATCCTAAGACAGCCATTGTGACCTTGGTTGGAGAGGCTCATTTGGCCTTTTTCAAAGACCGTTCGGAGATTGCTAAAGGGAAAATGCAAATTGCAGATGGTATGGCGCCTGGTTCCTTGCTTTTAGCACCAGCCGACTCCATTGTAGAGGACTATTTGCCCACTGATAAAAAAGTGGTCCGTTTTGGGCAAGGAGCAGAGCTGGAAATTACAGACTTGATTGAGCGCAAGGATAGTCTGACCTTTAAGGCTAATTTTTTGGAACAAACCCTCGATTTGCCAGTGACAGGTAAGTACAATGCCACCAATGCTATGATTGCTGCTTATGTGGCTCTACAAGAAGGAGTTTCAGAGGAACAGATTCGTCAGGCCTTCCAGAACCTAGAATTGACTCGTAACCGTACCGAGTGGAAGAAAGCTGCTAATGGAGCAGATATCCTGTCAGATGTGTACAATGCCAATCCCACTGCTATGAAGTTGATTTTGGAGACATTCTCTGCCATTCCAGCTAACGAACGAGGCAAGAAAATTGCTGTTCTAGCAGATATGAAGGAACTCGGCGACCAGTCTGTTCAGCTCCATAACCAGATGATTTTGAGCCTATCGCCAGATGTGCTGGATACCGTTATTTTCTATGGAGAAGACATTGCCGAATTAAGCCAACTTGCTAGTCAAATGTTCCCAATCGGTCACGTTTTCTACTTCAAGAAAACAGCTGACGAGGACCAATTTGAAGACCTAGTCAAGCGGGTTAAGGAAAGACTCGGTGCCAATGACCAAATTTTGCTCAAAGGATCGAACTCCATGAATCTAGCCAAGCTGGTAGAAAGTTTAGAAAATGAATGCAAGTGATTTCACCAAGTATCTGCAAAGAATGCTAGCCATTACGGATACTGGATTAACCTTTACAAAAGATCCTTTCGACCGTGAGCGCTACGAGGACTTGCGAATCCTGTTATCTGAAATGTTGAATCAGGTATCAGACCTCGATGCAGAAGAAGTGGCAGAAGTCTTGAAACCAACGTCCGCTTATGCAACTCCTCTGATGGACGTCCGTGCTTGGATTGTTGAGGATGAAAAAGTCTGTTTAGTTAGAGGAAAAGGGGAGGATAGTTGGGCTTTGCCAGGTGGTTTTGGTGAAGTTGGCTATTCTCTAACCGAAAATATTCTTAAAGAAATTGAAGAAGAAACCGGCTTTACAGCAAAAGCTGAAAGGTTACTTGCAGTTTTTGACACCAATCGTTTCCAACTACAGAGCAAACAATATGCAAAGTTTGTCTTTGAATGCCAACTTCTTGATGGACAATTTCAAGAGAATCAAGAAATTGCTGAGCTTCAATTTTTTGCCATTGACCAATTGCCAGTCTTATCTGAAAAACGCATCACCAAGGAGCAAATGGAGATTCTTTGGCAAGTTTATAAAGGACAAAGAGACCAATATGTTGATTAGTTTATGCTAGAGAAGTTGACAAATCAAAAAAGGGTATCTGCAAGGTGCATTTCTGCAATACAAATGATATAATATGTTGCGAATTTAAGACGCAAGTATTCTATGCATGGCATGGAATCAAGTTTTTCAAAAAATTTAAAAGCTGGGGAAAGTGAATTTTTTACTGCCTCTAGCTAGATGAACGAGGAATAGAATATGAATTTGTGGGATAAATTATTTACCACACAGATATCAGAACCGCCCCAGTTTGAACTCCACTGGTACATTGGTTTGTTATGTTTACTGGCTCTTACTTTCTATGCTTCTTATCGTTTTCGCGATAAAGTGGCTTACAAGCGTTTTATTCAGATCCTTCAGTCTGTTCAACTGATTGTTCTGTACAGCTGGTATTGGGGGAATCACATGCCTCTGTCAGAAAGTTTGCCCTTCTATCATTGCCGTATCGCCATGTTTGTGATGCTCTTGATTCCAGGGACATCCAAGTACAAACAGTACTTTGCTCTTTTAGGAACTTTTGGAGCAACAGCAGCACTGGCTTACCCACTCTTTGATCCCTACCCATTTCCACACGTAACCATTTTGTCCTTCATTATCGGACATGTTGCCCTTTTAGGAAATGCGCTCCTATACTTGTTTAGAAACTATCAGCCTTCCTTTCTCGATTTGAAGAATGTGACGGTGATCACCTTCGCCTTAAATGGCTTGATATGGGTTGTCAACTTAGTTGTAGGTGGGGATTATGGCTTTTTAAACAAACCACCACTTGTTGGAAGTTTCGGCCAGCCCTTAAATTATCTCATTGTTTCGACTGTTATCGTGATAGCAATTCGCTTAACAGGGAAATTAGTAGAAAATTTTTTACAACAAAAATCGGAAGAATTTATTCAAGAGAAGATCTAAAATGATCTTCTCTTTTTTGGATTTTTAAGAAACAAAAAGGAAATTGTGAACGTTAACTTCAAATAATCTCTTAGAAGAAGAATTTTTCTAGAATTTTCTCAAAAAACATGCAGGAATTTTATCAAAAACTAAGCACGATTGGATTTTTTGTGTTATAATATTCTTTGAATAGCTATGCCCAAACATAGTTATTAAATAGAAGTGAGAAACTTGGAAGACAGAGAGGATGCGATGTAATGACTAGAGATGGTTTTTTTACAGGCTTAGATATCGGAACTAGCTCGATTAAAGTGCTAGTAGCTGAGCATAGAGATGGCGAAGTAAATGTAATTGGTGTTAGCAATGCCAAAAGTAAAGGTGTCAAAGACGGAATTATTGTTGATATTGAAGCAGCTGCTTCAGCAATCAAATCTGCAATCACACAGGCAGAAGAGAAAGCTGGTATTTCTATTAAGTCTGTTAACGTTGGCCTTCCAGCAAATCTCTTGCAGGTTGAACCAACACAAGGAATGATTCCTGTAACTTCAGATACTAAAGAAATCACAGATCAAGATGTTGAAAATGTTGTCAAATCAGCTTTGACAAAGAGCATGACTCCTGACCGTGAAGTGATTACCTTTATTCCAGAAGAATTCATTGTGGATGGTTTCCAAGGAATTCGTGACCCTCGTGGTATGATGGGTGTCCGCTTGGAAATGCGTGGTCTGCTTTACACAGGTCCTCGTACAATTCTACACAATCTTCGCAAGACGGTTGAGCGTGTAGGTATTCATGTTGATAATGTGATTATTTCACCTTTGGCAATCGTGAACTCCGTTCTCAATGAAGGTGAACGTGAATTTGGTGCGACTGTCATTGACATGGGTGGAGGTCAGACTACTGTAGCGACTATCCGCAACCAAGAATTGCAGTTCACTAACATCTACCAAGAAGGTGGAGATTACGTTACTAAAGACATTTCTAAAGTCTTGAAAACATCTCAAAAAATTGCAGAAAGTTTGAAACTGAACTATGGTGAAGCTTACGTTCCACTAGCAAGTAACGAAACTTTCCAAGTTGAAGTAATTGGTGAAGTAGAACCTGTTGAAGTAACAGAAAGCTACTTGGCAGAAATTATCTCAGCACGCATCAAACATATCTTTGACCAAATCAAACAAGAGTTGGAAAGAAGACACTTGTTGGATTTGCCAGGAGGTATCGTCCTTATCGGTGGAAATGCAATTTTGCCAGGAATTGTTGAATTAGCCCAAGAAGTATTTGGTGTTCGCGTAAAACTCTATGTACCAAATCAAGTTGGAATTCGCAACCCTGCATTTGCGCACGTGATTAGCTTGTCTGAGTTTGCTGGTAAATTGACGGAAGTCAATCTTCTTGCTCAAAAAGCAGTTAAAGGAGATGAATTCCTTCGTCAAAAACCAATCAACTTTGGCATTCCAAATCAACGTTTGAATCCAGTAGCGCAACCAAGTCCAGCACAAGCAGCTCCAGCTGAAACTGTGCAGGAAGCTCCAGTTGCTCCCAAGGAAGAATTCCAAGCAAGTTCTCAAAGTAAACCGAAGCTAACAGAACGTTTCCGTGGTTTGATCGGAAGCATGTTTGATGAATAAAAGAGGATAAGAAATTATGACATTTTCATTTGATACAGCAGCAACTCAAGGCGCAGTTATTAAGGTAATTGGTGTCGGTGGTGGTGGTGGTAACGCCATTAACCGCATGGTTGACGAAGGTGTTGCTGGTGTAGAATTTATCGCAGCCAACACTGATGTACAAGCCCTTAGCAGTACGAAAGCAGAAACAGTTATCCAACTTGGTCCTAAATTGACTCGTGGTTTGGGTGCTGGAGGTCGTCCAGAAGTTGGACGTAAAGCTGCAGAAGAAAGTGAAGAAGCTTTGACGGAAGCTATCACTGGAGCAGACATGGTCTTTATCACTGCAGGTATGGGTGGTGGATCTGGTACAGGTGCAGCCCCTGTTATTGCACGTATCGCTAAAGATCTTGGTGCTCTTACAGTTGGTGTTGTGACACGTCCTTTCGGATTTGAAGGAAGCAAACGTGGCCAGTACGCTGTAGAAGGAATCAACGAACTTCGCGAGCATGTTGATACTTTGTTGATTATCTCTAACAACAACTTGCTTGAAATCGTTGATAAGAAAACGCCACTTCTTGAAGCTCTTAGCGAAGCAGATAACGTTCTTCGCCAAGGTGTTCAAGGAATCACTGACTTGATCACGAACCCAGGATTGATTAACCTTGACTTTGCTGACGTGAAAACTGTAATGGCAAACAAAGGAAATGCTCTTATGGGTATCGGTATCGGTAGTGGTGAAGAACGCGTTGTTGAAGCGGCTCGTAAAGCAATTTACTCTCCACTTCTTGAAACAACTATCGATGGTGCAGAGGATGTCATCGTCAACGTTACTGGTGGTCTTGACTTGACATTGATTGAAGCAGAAGAAGCTTCAGAAATAGTCAACCAAGCAGCTGGTCAAGGTGTAAATATCTGGCTTGGAACATCAATTGACGAAAGCATGAAGGATGAAATCCGTGTTACAGTTGTAGCGACAGGTGTTCGTCAAGAGCGCGTGGAAAAAGTAGTTGGAGCTCGTAACAACCAACCAGTTGGACGTCCAACAACTAAAGCTCCTCAAGCACACACATTTGACCGTCAATTCGACTTGGAAGAGACAGCAGAATTGCCTAAATCAAGCCCTCGTCGCTTTGAAACAAACCAAGCGTCTGCTTTTGGAGACTGGGACTTGCGTCGTGAGTCTATTGTTCGCCAAACAGATCCAGTTGTTTCACCGGTAGAACGCTTCGAAACACCAGTTTCACAAGATGAAGATGAGTTGGATACACCTCCATTCTTCAAAAATCGTTAATCAATGAATTTGAAAAAAAATACTGAATTAGTTTTTCAGCAAATAGCTGATGCTAGTCAAGAAGCCAACCGTGCTCTAGATGCTGTTTCAGTAATCGCAGTGACAAAGTATGTAGATGTACAAACAGCGGAAGCCTTGCTTCCGCTTGGTGTCCGTCATATAGGTGAAAATCGAGTTGATAAATTTTTAGAAAAATATCAGGCCTTGAAAGATTACCCAGTTACTTGGCATTTAATAGGAACACTACAGAGACGGAAAGTGAAAGAAGTAATCCCATATGTGGATTACTTTCATGCTTTAGACTCCTTAAAGTTAGCCCAGGAAATTCAAAAGAGAACAGATCATGTTATCAAGTGTTTCTTGCAGGTCAATATTTCTGGGGAAGAAAGCAAGCATGGGTTTTCAAAAGAAGAATTGCTAGAACTTTTGCCAGAATTGGCTAAGTTAGATCAGATTGAGTATGTTGGTTTAATGACCATGGCTCCTTTTGAGGCAGACAGTGATAAATTGAAAGAAATTTTCAAGGATACGCAGGCTCTGCAAGCAGAAATTAGAGAAAAACAAATCCCTAATATGCCGATGACAGAGCTAAGCATGGGAATGAGTCGTGATTTTAAAGAAGCGATTCAGTTCGGCTCAACCTTTGTTCGAATCGGTACAGCATTTTTTAAATAGGAGAGAGCTATGTCTTTAAAAGATAGATTCGATAAATTTATAGATTATTTCACAGAAGACGGAGAAGAAACGACTAACTACCAGACTCAACAAGAGGAAACAGTTAGCCCAGCCATCTCATCTTCTAAAGAATTACCAGCACCTGCTCAGTCAGGATCAGCAAAAGATGCAAATATTACTCGTCTTCATGCGCGTCAGCAAGAATTGGCAATGCAAAGTCACCGTTCAGATGAGAAAGTGACAATTGACGTTCGCTATCCAAGAAAATATGAAGATGCAACGGAAATTGTAGATTTGTTGGCTGGAAATGAAAGTATTTTGATTGATTTCCAATACATGACAGAGGTACAAGCCCGTCGTTGCCTTGATTACTTGGATGGAGCCCGTCATGTCTTGGCTGGAAATATGAAAAAAGTTGCGAGTACGATGTATCTATTGACTCCTGTCAACGTTATCGTGAATATTGAAGATATCAAACTTCCAGATGAATCACAAAGCGCTGAGTTTGGTTTTGATATTAAACGAAATAGAGCAAGATAATGATTTTCTTAATCCGTTTAATCCAAAATGCGGTTAGCATTTACTCCATCATTCTCGTTGCATTTGCTCTTCTTTCATGGTTTCCAAATGCCTATGAAAGCCAGCTAGGTCGTTTAGTTATCAGACTTGCTCGCCCAGTTATTGAGCCACTTCGTAAGCTCCATCTACAATTTGCTGGTCTTGATTTTACGGTTTGGGCGGCGCTGATTCTGATTCAGTTTGTTGGAAATATCTTAACACGACTAATCCTATTACTATGACAGTAAATCGAGCCATTTATCAACATTTTTCCCAAGATGATATTCCTTTTATTGATAAGGGATTAGAGTGGATCAAGCGGGTAGAAGATACATATGCACCGGTGCTTACTCCATTTATCAATCCCCATCAGGAACAGATCTTGAGGGTGCTAGCTGGGACATATGGACTGGGTTGCCAAAGTAGTGGTGATTTTCTTCCGACAGAGTCGGTTCGAGTTCTTCTCTATCCAGATTACTTTGAACCAGAGATATCAGACTTTGAAATGGCTTTGTTGGAAATTTGCTATCCGAGTAAGTTTGAACAACTGAGTCATGGAAAAATATTGGGAACAATCATCAACCAACTAGGAATTGACCGTAAATTATTTGGTGATATCTTGGTAGATGAAAAGAGAGCACAGATTTTTGTCAATCGCGATTTCATTCCTCTTTTTCAGGATGGAATAAGAAAGATTGGCAGACTTCCTGTATCGCTGGAGGAACGTCCTTTTACCGATAGGATTTTGTCTAAAATTGATTATAGAGAACGAGAAATTTTAGTTTCGAGTTTTCGATTGGATGCCCTCTTATCAAGTGCCTTGAAATTATCTAGAAACCAAGCTAGTCAACTGATAGAGAAAAAATCTGTCCAGGTAAACTATCATCTGGTTGAAAAAAGTGATTACCAGGTTGCAGTTGGAGATTTGATCAGTGTGAGAAAGTTTGGTCGTTTGAAAGTTGTCAAAGACAATGGTCAGACAAAAAGAGACAAGATAAAACTAAGCATTCAATTATTATTAAGTAAGTGAGGAAAAGTATGCCAATTACATCGTTAGAAATTAAAGATAAAACCTTTGGTACAAGATTTAGAGGTTTTGACCCAGAAGAAGTAGATGAGTTTCTTGATATCGTTGTTCGTGATTATGAAGACTTGGTGCGTAGCAATCACGACAAAGAAACGCACATCAAGAACTTGGAAGAGCGTTTGTCTTACTTTGATGAAATGAAGGATTCCTTGAGCCAATCAGTTTTGATTGCCCAGGATACTGCTGAGCGTGTCAAACAAGCTGCTCAAGAACGTTCAAACAATATTATTCAACAAGCTGAACAAGACGCTCAGCGTTTGCTCGAAGAAGCGAAATACAAGGCAAACGAAATTCTTCGTCAGGCAACAGATAATGCTAAGAAAGTTGCCGTTGAGACTGAAGAATTGAAGAACAAGAGTCGTGTATTCCATCAACGCCTCAAGTCTACGATTGAAAGTCAATTGGCTATTGTCGAGTCATCTGATTGGGAAGATATTCTTCGCCCAACAGCTACTTACCTTCAAACAAGTGATGAAGCCTTTAAAGAGGTGGTTGGTGAAGTTCTTGGTGAATCAGTATCTTTACAATCAGAGGAAGAGCCTATTGATATGACTCGTCAATTCACACCAGAAGAGGTTGCTGAATTGCAAGCTCGTATCGAGGCTGGCAATAAAGAATTAGCTGAGTTTGAGGCTCAACAAAATCAACAGACAGAAGAAATTGACCAGCATGAAAAGTCAGTTGAAGTAGAAGCTACTGCGGCAACTGAGGACGATGCAAACAAAGAATCTGTTCTTATCCTATAAAAAATGTGAGAACAAGATCGAACTAACTATATTTTCAGCGAGTGGGAGATGGTGAGAGTCCTGCAATCCCTAGTGGTTAGATTATCCTCTCAACAAAAATCTAGTCTGAAAGCAGTAAGACTGGACGTCCCCCACGTTACGGGAAAAGAGGAAAAGAGACCCTGTCTTTTTTCGAACAAAGGTGGTACCACGATTTTCGTCCTTTTTGCGAATCGTGGTTTTTATTTTGTCATTTTAAATTAAAGGAGTAACAATGAAACTTAAAGAAACCCTCAATCTAGGGAAAACAGACTTTCCTATGCGTGCTGGTCTTCCAACTAAAGAACCAGTTTGGCAAAAAGAATGGGAAGAAGCAAAACTTTACCAACGTCGTCAAGAATTGAACCAAGGAAAACCGCATTTCACTTTGCATGATGGACCTCCGTATGCAAACGGAAATATCCACGTTGGACATGCCATGAACAAGATTTCTAAAGATATTATTGTTCGTTCGAAATCTATGTCAGGGTTTTACGCCCCTTACATCCCAGGTTGGGATACACATGGTCTGCCAATCGAGCAAGTCTTGGCAAAACAAGGTGTTAAACGCAAAGAAATGGACTTGGTTGAGTACTTGAAACTTTGCCGCGAGTACGCTCTTTCTCAAGTAGATAAACAACGTGAAGACTTTAAACGATTGGGTGTTTCTGGTGACTGGGAAAATCCTTATGTGACTTTGACTCCGGACTATGAAGCGGCTCAGATCCGTGTCTTCGGAGAAATGGCTAAGAAAGGCTACATCTACCGTGGTGCCAAGCCAGTTTACTGGTCTTGGTCATCTGAATCAGCTCTTGCTGAAGCGGAAATTGAATACCATGACTTGCTTTCAACTTCCCTTTACTATGCTAACCGCGTCAAAGACGGAAAAGGTGTCCTAGATACAGACACTTACATCGTAGTTTGGACAACTACTCCATTTACTATCACAGCTTCTCGTGGTTTGACAGTTGGAGCTGATATTGACTATGTATTGGTACAACCAGCTGGTGAATCTCGTAAGTTTGTAGTTGCTTCAGAATTGTTGAATAGCTTGTCTGAGAAATTTAGTTGGGCGGATGTTCAAGTCTTGGCGACCTACCGTGGTCAAGAATTGAACCACATTGTGACAGTCCACCCATGGGATACAGCTGTAGATGAGTTGGTGATCCTTGGTGACCACGTTACGACTGACTCTGGTACAGGTATCGTCCATACAGCCCCTGGTTTTGGTGAGGACGACTACAATGTCGGTGTTGCCAACGGCCTTGAAGTTGCTGTAACAGTTAACGAACGCGGTATTATGATGGAAAATGCTGGCTCTGACTTTGAAGGTCAATTCTATGACAAAGTTGTACCAACTGTTATCGAAAAACTGGGTGATTTGCTCCTTGCTCAAGAAGAAATTTCTCACTCATACCCATTTGACTGGCGTACCAAGAAACCAATCATCTGGCGTGCTGTTCCACAGTGGTTTGCCTCTGTATCTAAATTCCGTCAAGAAATCTTGGATGAAATTGAAAAAGTGAAGTTCCACTCAGAATGGGGAAAAGTTCGTCTTTACAATATGATTCGTGACCGTGGTGACTGGGTTATCTCTCGTCAACGTGCTTGGGGTGTTCCACTTCCAATCTTCTACGCAGAAGATGGTACAGCTATCATGACTGCTGAAACGATTGAACACGTGGCTCAACTCTTTGAGGAACACGGTTCTATCGTCTGGTGGGAACGTGAGGCCAAAGACCTCTTGCCAGAAGGCTTTAGCCATCCAGGTTCACCAAATGGAGAATTCAAAAAAGAAACAGACATTATGGACGTATGGTTTGACTCAGGTTCATCATGGAATGGAGTGGTGGTAAATCGTCCAGAACTCAAATATCCAGCAGACCTCTACCTTGAGGGTTCTGACCAATACCGTGGTTGGTTCAACTCTTCACTCATCACATCTGTTGCCAACCATGGCGTAGCGCCATACAAACAAATTTTATCACAAGGATTTGCCCTTGATGGTAAAGGTGAGAAGATGTCTAAATCTCTTGGAAATACCATCGCTCCAAGTGATGTTGAAAAACAATTTGGTGCGGAAATCTTGCGTCTCTGGGTAACAAGTGTGGACTCAAGCAACGACGTGCGTATCTCTATGGATATCTTGAGCCAAGTCTCTGAAACTTACCGTAAGATCCGTAACACTCTTCGTTTCTTGATTGCCAATACATCTGACTTTAACCCAGCTCAAGATGCAGTAGCTTACGATGAGCTTCGTTCTGTTGACAAGTACATGACCATTCGCTTTAACCAGCTTGTGAAAACGATTCGTGATGCCTATGCCAACTTTGAATTCTTGACAATCTACAAGGCCTTGGTGAACTTTATCAACGTTGACTTGTCAGCCTTCTACCTTGATTTTGCTAAAGACGTTGTCTACATTGAAGGTGCCAAATCACTCGAACGCCGTCAAATGCAGACAGTCTTCTATGACATTCTTGTCAAAATCACCAAACTCTTGACACCAATCCTTCCTCACACTGCAGAAGAAATCTGGTCATATCTTGAGTTTGAAGCTGAAGACTTCGTTCAATTGTCTGAATTACCAGAGGCTCAAACTTTTGCCAACCAAGAAGAAATCTTGGATACATGGGCAGCCTTCATGGACTTCCGTGGACAAGCCCAAAAAGCCTTGGAAGAAGCTCGTAATGCCAAAGTAATCGGTAAATCACTCGAAGCCCACTTGACAGTTTATCCAAATGAAGTGGTGAAAACTCTTCTTGGAGCAGTGGATAGCAATGTAGCTCAACTTTTGATCGTGTCAGAATTGACCATCGCAGAAGGACCAGCTCCAGAAGGCGCAGTTAGCTTTGAGGATGTTGCCTTTACAGTTGAACGCGCTGCAGGTGAAGTTTGTGACCGTTGCCGTCGTATCGACCCAACAACAGCAGAACGCAGCTACCATGCAGTCATCTGTGACCACTGTGCAAGCATCGTAGAAGAAAACTTTGCGGCTGCAGTTGCAGAAGGATTTGAAGCGAAATAATCAGAAAGAGACTGAGAAAGGTCGTTAAAATCAAAAAAACGCATAATATCAAGAGTTCAAGTGCTTTGATATTATGCGTTTTATCATGGGAAAATTTACTAGTCCATTTCTTCAAATGAAGTTCTTCCTGGCCTATCCGTGTAGATAATTAACATAATCAACTATTCAGTTTTCTCATAATTTTATATTTCTACTAATTATAAAGAGACTATAGAACTTAAAATTATTTTTTGAAAATCAATATTTATTATAAAATTTTATAAGATTGTTTAATTTTTAGATAAATTATGATAGAATAATACATATAAAAATTTTAAGGAGATTATTATGAAAACAAATACACTTGCTCGTGTTAACGCTATTTTTGGTCTTATTTCAGGAATTGTATTGCTTTTAGCGCCAGTCATCATGTTTATCATGGCTATTGGAGCTGCTGCGGCAACTGAAGACGCAGATGTAACGGTTGGGACATTGACAGGGCTCTCAATTATTTTGTCATTGGTTAAAATTGCTGTTTTAGTGTTGGGAATTGTGGCTATTGTTTATTATAAAGATGATGAACGTGTTACGAATGCACCTTCTGTCTTGCTCATTGTAGGTGGTGCGGTCGGCTTGATTCCATTTTTGGGATGGGTAGGTGGAATTCTAACCATTATTGGTGGTTCACTTTACATTGGAACATTGAAAAAATTTGTAATTGAAGAGTAGTAGTTTTCCAATTATTTGGACGAGACTATTTTCATCCTCTATCAAGAACAATTATGATAGTACGATAAAGAGAAGACTGCTAAGCTCTTCTCTTTTTAGTTGATTTTAACTAGCTTTTTTGTGAAAAATTGTGTAAAATAGAATAGATAAACGAGGGACACCTCGAAAAATAAAAGGAGAATCCATCTAATGGTAAAATTGGTTTTTGCTCGCCACGGTGAGTCTGAATGGAACAAAGCTAACCTTTTCACTGGTTGGGCTGATGTTGATTTGTCTGATAAAGGAACACAACAAGCGATTGACGCTGGTAAATTGATCAAAGAAGCTGGTATCGAATTTGACCAAGCTTACACTTCAGTATTGAAACGTGCAATCAAAACAACAAACTTGGCTCTTGAAGCTGCTGACCAACTCTGGGTTCCAGTTGAAAAATCATGGCGCTTGAACGAACGTCACTATGGTGGTTTGACTGGTAAAAACAAAGCTGAAGCTGCTGAACAATTTGGTGATGAGCAAGTTCACATCTGGCGTCGTTCATACGATGTATTGCCTCCTGCAATGCCTCATGATGACGAATACTCAGCTCACACTGACCGTCGTTACGCTTCACTTGACGATTCAGTCATTCCAGATGCTGAAAACTTGAAAGTGACTTTGGAACGTGCCCTTCCATTCTGGGAAGATAAAATCGCTCCAGCGCTTAAAGATGGTAAAAACGTATTCGTAGGAGCTCACGGTAACTCAATCCGTGCCCTTGTAAAACACATCAAACACTTGTCAGATGATGAAATCATGGGTGTAGAAATCCCTAACTTCCCACCATTGGTATTCGAATTCGATGAAAAATTGAACGTCGTAAAAGAATACTACCTTGGAAAATAATCTATAAACAGAAGGCCTAGGAATTCCTAGGCTTTTTTGTATTTGCTTCTAGTTTCCAATTAGTTGGAAAAGCGTTATAAATGATAGTAAAGAGTGACTTAATTGTAAGAAAGAGAGAAAGACGATGGCTTACAGGCTCTTTGTCAACTGTAGTGGGTTGATGAAAAGGGCTAGTAAGGTGAAACGATCTAATCGAGTGGTTATTCTAGGGTAATTAAAAACGATTTATCGTGCTGAAAATTTAGAAATGGCAGTACAAGCTTTAGAGGACTTTATCGCTGAATGGAAGCCAAAGTATAGGTAAGTCATGGAAAGTCTGGAGAATACGGATAATCTTTTAACTTTTTTCCAGTTTTCCTACCAAATTTGGCACAGCATTTATTCGACAAACCTCATTGAGTCTCTCAACAAAGAAATTAAATGTCAAACGAAAAAGAAGGTTCTTTTTCCTAACGAAGAAGCCCTGGACCGTTACTTAGTTACTTTGTTTGAAGATTATAATTTCAAGCAAAGTCAACGAATCCATAAAGGGTTTGGTCAATGTTCTGACACACTTGAAAGCTTATTTGATTAGCACTCCATAACTCTACTTGAGTGTTTACACATAATTATTGACAGTATCTAAAGCGTTTTTAGTGTAATTCGTATATAGTTGTTGACAAAACATTTTAACAGTAAAAGAGTGCAACTTTATTTGTTCACTCTTTTTTTGCGTATAACAGAAAAATTTTTGATAAATAGAATAGTATTGCTACTTATTTATCAAAAATTTACGATGATTAGACGAAAGAATACTTTGCCCCAAAAATAGCATTTAGAAATATTTAGAAGATAAATAATGTGTCGCAATACTCCAAATGGTTAGTTTTCTAAGTGTAAGCTTGTTCTTAGGCAGGCTATTATTCCTTTACTAAAGGTAAAGAAATGGTGACTTTTAAGCCTGGATAATTGTCCAAAAAAACAATTTCACCTTGATGTAATTTAATAATTTGTTTGGTGATAACTGTTCCCATACCATGTGATTCATAATTAGTTGATTTTTGATTTAGCTCAGTAATTTTTTGAGCTGTAATATCTCCTTGATCCGCAATGACGATGAGCACTTTATTATCAGATAATTGATAAGTCAGATCAATCTGGTTAGAGCCGCTGTGCATAATACTATTAAGCAAGAGATTTCTAAAAGCTCTTGCTAATAAAGTTACCTCTCCTTTTACCAACACTGTCTCGGCAGGCAAATCAAAATGAAGTGTAATTGTTTCATAATTATTCAATATATCGGCAATTACTGTTCGTAGGACAGCAACCAAATCGAGATTGGAAAATTCGGAGTGACGCTTTTGGTTATCCAATAAGTAGCTCATATTGAGATTAGAAATCATTTCTTTCATAGTTTGAATCTGATTTTCAATTTCCTCTGTCTGCTTTCCTTTGCCATATTGCTGCTCTAACTGACTGTTATAACCTGATATGAGCATAAGAGGATTGCGTAAATCATGACTGACCCCTCTAATCCATTGCTCTTTCATCGTGTTGCTTTCTTCCAAAATATGAGATGTTTCATTGAGAGCCGTCTTAATTTCAGAGAAATTTCCCTTTTCTTTAAGAACGATATTTTGACCTTGAGATAAAGAAGTGACAGCAGTAATAATCGGCTCCATCTCCTTTTTAATACGCAACTTTGATCGGCTCAAAAGAATAAAAATAAGTAAAAGAATAATACCCAAGAAAACAAGTCCCAAACTGAGAAAATTCCTAATAAATTGCGTATTAGCATAGAAATTAAATTTTGCTAAGGAATGCTTTTTAGGATAGCCCAAAACTAAAATTTGCTGACCACGTACATAGGAGAAAACAGGGTAATCTTCTAAATACCAACGTGAAAATTTAACCATATCAGCATTCGTATAATGCCTTTTGAGTCCTTTAGGTAAATGATAAGATTGGACAATATTGCCATCTTGATTCAGTACCATAGCCCAAGTATTTTGTTTATCCATTTCAATTTTGCTGCTTTTATCAAAATTGAAATTATTCTCTTGACTCGATTGAGCGATTTTAGTGTAAAGTAGTTCCGGTTTTTCCTTTCCATAGAAACTAAAATAGGCTGAGAAAACCAAACCATAAACAAAAACAAGTCCTATGATTAAAGCCAAGATTAATAGAACATACCTGGTTAATAACTTAGTAAAAAATTTAACGGTATCCATTTAATTCACCTTTAGTTTGTAACCCAAACCTTTAACCGTTATTAAGCTTTCTGGTTTAGAAGGATTGGCTTCAATCTTTTGTCGAATCTTACGAATATGAGCCATTAGGGTATTATCATAGCCTTGGTATTGTAATCCCCAGACCTTTTCTAAGAGTTGGTCAAAAGTGACAATGCGATTCTTATTATCATATAAGACCTTAAGAATACTGTATTCCTTAGCTGTCAGCTGAATCTCTAGTTTTCCTTTGGTAATCAAGGCTTGGCTAAAATGCACCTGGCAAGCAGGCAAAACAAGGGTATCTTCCTTTTCGGGATAGGCTCTTTTTAGGATGGAAAGAATACGCAACTCCAAATCTCTTGGACGGAAAGGCTTGATAATATAGTCATCTGCCCCTAACTCAAAGCCCTGATATTGTTTTTCTATATCGGAGATTGCCGACAAAAACAAAACAGGAACCATTGAAGTCTTACGGATGCCCTTTAAAACTTCAAATCCTGATCCTTCAGGCAGCATAATGTCTAAAATAACTAAATCAAAAGATTTTTCTTCAAATTGCTCCAAAGCTTCTTTTTGTGATTGTACACTTGTTAGATTGCTAAACCCAGCAATGCTCAATGATTCTTGCACTATTTCTAAAATTTCTGGGTTATCGTCTAAAATTAAGATCTTCTTTTCTTTATAATTCATACTATTACCTCAACAAGACTAGTATAACACATTGCTTCCTTAGTCAAGGACTTTAAAGTAAAAATTAAGGAAGAATTAAGGTAATGAACAGGTTAAAATAAAGGAGTTTCATTATAATGAAAATAGCGAAAGGATATAACATCACTCTAAGATTTTTAAAGGAGAAAACAAATGAACAATTATATCGTTGAAACCAACCAATTAAGTAAGGATTTTTCAGGTGAAGTAGCCGTTAATCAGCTCTCTATTCATATTAGAAAAAATGAAATTTATGGTTTTTTGGGACCAAATGGTGCTGGTAAGAGTACTGCTATGAAAATGCTTTTAGGATTGTTGCAACCAAGCCACGGTTCCATTAAGCTCTTTGGAAAAACCTTTAATAGCAATCAAATATCACTCCTCTCAAATGTAGGTTCCCTCATTGAAGAGCCCTCTTACTATGCTAATTTGACCGGTTATGAAAATCTTGAAATTATCCAAAAATTGCTTAAATTACCAAAAAGAAATATTGATGAAGTCTTAAAGATTGTCAAACTTTTCGATCAAAAAGACAAGCTAGTTAAAAACTATTCACTAGGCATGAAACAACGTTTAGGAATTGCGTTAGCTATTGTTAAATTTCCTAAATTACTGATTTTGGATGAGCCAACTAATGGTTTAGACCCTGCTGGTATTCAAGAAATTCGTGAGCTTATCAAATCTTTACCACAAAAATACGATATGACTATCATCGTTTCTAGCCATATTCTTTCAGAAATTGAACAGATGGCTACAACTGTTGGTATTATCAATCATGGTCAATTACTTTTTGAAGGCCACCTATCTGACCTTGAAGAAGATGAAAAATATCTGTTTGAGACCAGTGATGATGTAACTGCTAAAAGAATACTAATGTTCAATGGTTTTAATTTGGATGATGACCCAAAATTGATTATCAACGATAACAATAAAGTTAATATAGCCACTGCTATTCGACTCTTAGTTGAAAATGATGTTGATATTTATCAAGTTCGTATGATTCGTCGATCGCTGGAAGATGTTTTCCTTGATATGACAGGACGGGAAGGAAGTGTTTTGTAATGCTAAATTTACAATTAGAATTTATCAAACTAAAAAGACGGTCTTTCTTGCTATCCTTGATTGCTATTGTAGCAGTGGGCTTGATTTGGAGTAGCGTTGTTATCAAATATGAATTACCTAAAACACATGAGGCCTATAATGCCATTTATACCATGACTTACTTGAATGATTTTATTTTGCCACTTTTCATTGCAGTTTTAGCGTCTAGACTACTGGAATTGGAACATCTAGGCAAAACTTTTAAACTCTTGCAAACCAGTAACGAAAGTCCTTGGCAACTTTTTAAAGCTAAATTGACTGTGATGGCTATTTTTGCCTTTGTTGTCAGTTTGATTCAAACGCTTTTTCTGAAATTTATTATTCAAGGCATGCAGGTCAGTGTGACACCTGTTTCATTGAGTCTCTTTTTGTTCACAACTTTTTTGGTTTGTCTCTTTCTGTCTTGTTTACATCTTTGCTTAGCTTTTATCTATCCAAAGCCAAGTGTGACAGTAGTAACAGGCTTAATTGGTTCCTTCCTGTCATTTATAGGTATCGGTGCGTTACCAGTTCCTATTCGTATTTTCATTCCTTGGCAATATTTCTCTATGATGGGAATCGCTAAACGGGTGGCTGGAACTAACACTTATCTTTTTCAATACGATAATGCTTATCCCTTTAAATTAGTCGTATTATTGCTTATCATTTTTTTAAGCATCTTTGCCAGTAAAAAACTCATTGGAAAGGCGGATCTATTATGATTATTTTTGAATTTAAAAAAATCAAAAAAAGTGCTATTCCGATAACGCTAATCTTCTTTAACCTTGTTGGGTCCTTATTGGGAGCAATGATTTACGCTCTCAATCGAAAGGTGCTCCTAGATGGTACACAAGCTCACGTCCTTTGGGGACAAACAGTTTTCTATTCCTCGCAGGTATTTACTCCTATTCTGATCGGGATTATCTGTTCCATCAGTTGTCAATTCGAGGAAAGTAATAAAAACTGGCAGCGCTTATTAAGTATTCCGGTTAAAGCCAATCGTATCATTTTATCAAAAATCACCAGCTTATCACTAGTCATGGCTATTAGTCAACTGATAGTTCTTCTCTTTTATATTATCAGCGCTTTGGTTTTGAAGGTACCTTTTGCAAATTATCTACTGGACTTTTTGCTTTGGTCTATCACAGGTTGGATAGCAACCATTACTATTGTCACCATTCAAATTTTTCTTAGTATTCGCTTAAAAAATTTCGCAGTGCCTATTCTTATATCAGCTATTTTGGCTATGGCAGGACTTATGACCCTCTTTATTGGACAAGGTCTTTTTAGAATTTTCCCTTATGCTCAGATTGCTGTTGGTGATCGAGCTCGTTCCTTAGTCCCTTTTACCTTATCTGAATTTATCCTTTTCTTAGTTGTTAATAGTGCTTATATTTTTGTCTTCTATACCTTAGCAGTTAGACAGCTTAAAAAGAGATTTATTTAATCTCATTTATAGTGAAAAACATGAAGAAAGCGAAGATTTATCGTAATTGTTATACAATTAATGATCAGCAAATAAACAGTGGGCTCTTTGTCAACTGTAGTGGTTTGATGAAAAGTTATAACCTGGAGAGGACCAAATTGGTTCTCTCCTTTTTGATGTTCAAAGCAATGAGAATTCTAGTTTTAAAGTTGTCAAAGTTCCGGAAGCCAAAAGCATTTCGCTTGATGACTTTGATAAGATTATTGGTAGCCTCTAGTTTTACGTTTGAGTAGGGAAGTTCCAGTGCATTCATGATCTTGTCCTTATCTTTCAAAAAGGTCTTAAAAACAGTTTGAAAAATAGGATTTACAGAAGAAATTGTTTCTTCAATAAGAACAAAGAATGGTCAGCCTGTTTCTCTTGAAAATGAAATAGTAACAGTTGATAGAGCTCATAGTGCTCTCTAAGTTCCTGAGAGTAGGCAAGTATCTTTTCTAGAATCTCTTTATTGGTCAGGTGTGAGCGAAAAGTTGGTCGATAAAAACGTTTATCACTGAGTTTACGGCTATCCTGTTGAATGAGTTTCCAGTAACGTTTGATCGCCCTGTACTCGTGCGATTTTCGATCCAACTGATTCATGATTTGGATGCGAAGGTGGTTCATAGCTCGACTGAGATGCTGGACAATGTGAAAGCGGTCGAGGACGATTTTAGCAGAAGGAAATAGTTTTCTGGCAATATCGTAGTAGGGACTAAACATGTCCATGGTAATGACTTTCACACGACTTCTCACCTGTCTAGAATAGCGAAGGAAATGATTGCGAATAGTTGCTTGAGTCCGTCCATCTAGGATAGCTACGATCTTTCTTGAATCAAAATCCTGTGCAATGAAGCTTATCTTACCTTTCTTGAAGCTGTACTCATCCCAGTTCATATGTTCTGGAAGGTAGTTGAGATTTGGTGGTTCTTTTTGACTAAGGAAGTCTCTGCGACAGCCATTTTCCCGCATACTTTACAGCGAAAACGGCGTTTTCTCAATCGAATAAGAGTTTTGTAGCCCGCACACTCTAGATAGGGAATTTTAGATTCTTTTTAGAAGTCATATTTAGCCATTTGTCCTTGACAATCGAGATACTTAGGAGCAGGATAATCTAGCTTAGCGATGACTTCCTTATGTGTTCTAGCATCCAGATAATCCAAGATTATGATGTTCTTGTCTTTAATTCCGAGTATGTTTGTGATAAAATTTAATTGTTCCATAAGATTCTTTCTAATGAGGGTTTGGTCACTTTTTCATTATAGGTCTTATGGGGCTTTTTTCTACAACAAAATCGGCTCTATAATTCCTATGGTGGCTTTACCCACTACAGAAATTATAGAGTCGGCTTACATTGAAATGAAACACAGCTACAAGCGTTACCAGGTTGGGGATACAGAGATTGTGGCTAATCGTGATGTGAATTTTGAAATTGAAAAAGGGGAGCTGGTTATCATACTTGGCGCTTCAGGTGCTGGAAAATCAACCGTTCTCAATCTTTTAGGAGGTATGGATACCAATGATGAGGGGGAGATTTGGATTGATGGTGCCAATATTGCCAACTATAGTTCGCACCAACGAACAAACTATCGTCGTGAAGATGTAGGCTTTGTTTTTCAATTTTACAATCTGGTCTCCAATCTGACAGCCAAGGAAAATGTGGAACTGGCTTCAGAAATCGTGACAGATGCCTTGGATCCAGAGCAAGTACTCAAAGACGTAGGGCTAGGTCATCGCCTGAATAACTTTCCAGCCCAGCTTTCTGGAGGGGAGCAACAGCGAGTCTCCATTGCACGCGCTATAGCCAAAAATCCTAAAATCTTCCTTTGTGATGAACCGACAGGTTCCTTGGATTACCAGACGGGGAAGCAAGTCTTGAAGATTCTCCAAGATATGTCTAGTCAAAAAGGAGCAACGGTGATTATCGTGACCCACAATGGCGCGCTAGCTCCTATTGCAGATCGGGTGATTCACATGCGCGATGCCACGGTTAAGAGCATGACGGTCAATGAGCATCCGCAGGATATCGATACATTGGAGTATTAGCATGAAAAAAACGTATCGGAAAGACCTATTTCAGTCAGTGACGGCTTCAAAGGGACGCTTTGTTTCTATCTTAACCTTGATGATGCTGGGTTCTTTAGCCCTAGTAGGTCTTAAAGTAGCCAGTCCAAACATGGAACGCACGGCAGGGGATTATCTCCGTAAAGCCAATACCCTGGATCTGGCAGTAATAGCTGATTATGGCTTGGACAAAGAAGACCAAGACGAACTAAAGATCCTTCAAGGAGCAAGTGTTGAGTTTGGCTATATGGCAGACCTAACCGTTGAAAATAGTGAAGAAGCGGTTCGACTTTATTCCAAGCCAGAGGGGCTTTCAACCTTCCAAGTGACAGAAGGGCGACTGCCAGAGGCTGATGAGGAAATTGCCCTAGCCAACTTCTGGAAAGACCGCTATCAGATTGGGCAGACCATTACCTTTACTAAGAAAGAAGAAGGGAAGTCCGTCCTAAAATCCCAAACTTTTACAATTACTGGATTTGTTCAGTCGGGTGAGATGCTTTCTAAAAAAGACTTAGGGAGTGCTAGCAGTGGAAATGGAAGCTTGGCTGGCTATGGAGTAATTTTACCCAGTCAGTTTGACTCAGATGTTTATAGTATTGCGCGTGTGCGCTATGACGATTTAAAAAATCTGGATACTTTTTCATCAGACTATAAGACCAAACGAGCCCAACATCAGGAAGAGTTGCAAGACTTACTTGCTGATAATGGTCAAAAAAGATTGGCAAGTATCAAATCAAATGGGCAAAAGAGCTTGGAAGAGGGCAAAGAACAGCTCCAAACTGCTGAAAGCAACCTTGAAAATGGCAAGAGTCAGTTAGAGCAGGCCGAAAGTCGCTTGAAAACGCAAGAAGAACAAGCGACCGCTTTACCAGAACCGCAAAAGAGTCAAATCGAGGGACATCTGACAAAAGCTAAGGAAGAACTGGCGACAAAAAAAGAAAAACTGGCTCAGACAGAGAGTGATCTAACTAAGGAAAAAGAGAAGCTTGAACAGCGTCAGAAAGACCTTGATGAACTGGCAGAGCCGAAATACCACGTATACAATCGCCAAACCATGCCAGGTGGTCAAGGCTACCGCATGTACAGCAATTTATCAACAAGTATTCGTTCTATCGGAAATATTTTCCCCGTGGTGCTATATATGGTCGCTGTAATGGTGACCTTTACAACGATGACTCGCTTTGTAGATGAAGAACGCACCAATGCTGGTATTTTTAAGGCCTTGGGTTACCGGAACCGAGATATAGTTGCAAAGTTTGTCCTCTATGGTTTTCTTGCAGGAACTGTGGGAACCATTATAGGAACGCTTCTTGGACATTATCTCCTTGCAGGCGTCATTTCGGATGTTATAACAGCTGGGATGGTCGTTGGGAAAAGCCAGGAGTATTTTTACTGGTCTTATAGCCTCCTTGCCCTAGCCTTGAGTTGGGTATCCAGTGTCTTGCCAGCTTATCTGGTGGCGCGGAGGGAATTACACGATGAATCAGCCCAACTCTTACTCCCAAAACCTCCCGTTAAGGGATCAAAGATTTTGCTGGAACGCCTGAGCTTTATTTGGAATCGTCTGAGCTTTACTCATAAGGTTACGGCAAGAAATATTTTCCGTTATAAGCAACGGATGTTGATGACCATTTTTGGAGTTGCAGGTTCGATGGCTCTCTTATTTGCAGGTCTTGGCATTCAGTCTTCTGTAGGAGGAGTTGTCGAGCGTCAATTTGAACAAATCCAGCAATACCAGATGATTGTAGCGGAAAAGAGCAGTGCGACGGAGCAAGAAAAAGCAGATCTGGAAAGTGCCTTGCAGGCTGAATCTATCCATGCTTACCAAAAGATTTATTCTAAATCCATTGAAAAAGATTTTAAAGGAAAAGCAGGACTTCAAACCATCACCATGATGGTTACTAGTGGAGAAGACTTCAAGCCCTTTATCGCATTAGAGGAAAATGGCCAAGAGGTGGAGATTACTGCTGGAGCGGTCGTGAGTCAAAAACTAGCTCAACTAGCAAATGTTAAGGTTGGGGACGAGCTGGAGCTTGATGGGAAGGAAATTAAGGTCGCGGCTATTTCTGAAAACTATGTTGGACACTTTGTTTATCTCAATAGAGCGACTTACGAACAAGTCTACGGCACCCGTCCTCAAGACAATACCTACCTAGTAAAATTAAAAGATCCAACACCTTCCAATACGGAGAAAGAAGCGGCTAGCTTTATGGAAAAAGCAGCTATTTCTGGGGTAGTCCAAAATACAACGGCTATCCATCTCTTTGAATCCGTGGCTAGTTCGCTCAATAAAACCATGGCCATCCTTGTCCTTGTTTCCGTTTTACTAGCCATTGTCATCCTCTACAATCTCACTAACATCAATGTGGCAGAACGTATTCGTGAACTTTCCACTATTAAGGTTCTCGGTTTCCATAATAAAGAAGTGACCCTCTATATCTACCGCGAGACTATGGTGCTGTCCCTTGTGGGGATTGCTCTCGGTTTGGTAGCTGGCCACTATTTACATCAATTTTTGATTCAAATGATTTCACCAGCCACCATACTTTTTTATCCACAAGTTAGCTGGGAAGTCTATGCTCTTCCAATCGTCGCAGTGACTGTAATCTTAGCTTTACTGGGGGTCTTTGTCAATTACCACTTGAGAAAAGTGGATATGCTCGAAGCCCTGAAATCAGTAGAGTAATTCAAGCGTTTAAACAGTAAATCAGTTGACAAAGTCCCTGCTTCTTGGTAGAATAAGAACTGTCGTAAAGACAAATAACTTCTTCTTGGTTACAGGCATGCCAACCTGTCACTCGGATGAAGCCAAATAAAAAGGAGAAACATCATGGCAATCTCAAAAGAGAAAAAAAATGAAATCATCGCACAATATGCACGTCACGAAGGTGATACAGGTTCAGTAGAGGTTCAAGTTGCTGTCCTTACTTGGGAAATCAACCACCTTAACGAACACATCAAACAACACAAAAAAGACCACGCTACTTACCGTGGATTGATGAAGAAAATCGGTCGCCGTCGTAACTTGCTTGCATACTTGCGTAAAAACGACGTTAACCGTTACCGTGAGTTGATCAACTCTCTCGGACTTCGTCGTTAATCTGCTTTATTTTCTACTTACATTGCGTTGTCACCTTACCTCGATATACTAAAGTATTATCTTCGGTTACGGTTCCTAGCACTGTAAGGTAAAATAAACCAGATCATCTCCCTTCGGGGAGATTTTTTGTTTCACTAAAATTTTTATACAATCTTCGGCTCATCGCCTAGTCTATAAACGGTTTATCCGGCAAGAATCATGATGCTAAGGGCGTTAAAAATCCGTATGAAAATAGGGAAAGGAAACAGTGTTCGATGAACACAAGGAGTTTCATCTTTTTCACTAGGATTTTAGCCCGAGCTCAAATCAGCTCTCTGATATTCAGAGAGCTTTTTTATTGAGGTTTTATCGGTCACAATTTTGGATACTACAAAAACCTAGAACATGAAGTGATGTTTTATTTAGGAGGTTTTATCGGTCACAATTTTGGATACTACAAAAACCTATCAGCGTTTTACTATCATTTGGGTCTGGTTTTATCGGTCACAATTTTGGAGACTACAAAAACAGACACAAGCAGGTGATATCTCTGCCTATAGTTTTATCGGTCACAATTTTGGAGACTACAAAAACAGACAAGCTGTCGCCAAACATGGTCAACTAGTTTTATCGGTCACAATTTTGGAGACTACAAAAACCGATTCGGGAGCTTGTTCAAACTCATAAGCGTTTTATCGGTCACAATTTTGGAGACTACAAAAACTAGATTTCAACCAGTCTCTTATCAACCAGTGTTTTATCGGTCACAATTTTGGAGACTACAAAAACCTGGATTATGAAGTGTCAACGGCTGAAGACGTTTTATCGGTCACAATTTTGGAGACTACAAAAACACTTTTACGTCGCAAACCAGACATCAAATGTTTTATCGGTCACAATTTTGGAGACTACAAAAACAGGTATTTGTCAATATCGGTGGGATTTCAGGTTTTATCGGTCACAATTTTGGAGACTACAAAAACGCAGATGTTGAAAAAACATTGATCAATCGGGTTTTATCGGTCACAATTTTGGATACTACAAAAACAAATCAGACAAGTCAAAACCATTCCCCTGAGTTTTATCGGTCACAATTTTGGATACTACAAAAACTCGCCAGACTTGATGGAGCTTCATGGGCTTGGTTTTATCGGTCACAATTTTGGATACTACAAAAACCTCAAATGGTATCAGCTAATGACACCATGAAGGTGCGCAGTTACTCGGCTTTTCAAGCCGAGTAACTGTCTGCAAGCCCCCTCGGAGAGCCCACACTTTACGAAGTAAAGTATAGTATGTTATACTTTACATGGAAGTAGTCACCGAATTTCAGTTAGAAATTACTTTGTAACTACGTTTTGAGGAGGAGTAAAATGCTTTCCTACGTTCGACATTACCCACTAGCGATAGCTAAATTAATGTGTCTGTGCTCTCCTAAAATCTGCTAATTTATTACTGACTAATACAGGAGGCTTTTATGGGACAGACAATCATATCTGCTATTGGTGTTTATATTTCCACCAGTATCGATTATTTAATTATTTTAATTATTTTATTTGCACAGCTATCACAGAATAAACAGAAATGGCATATTTATGCGGGGCAATATCTAGGAACAGGCTTACTTGTAGGGGCGAGTTTAGTTGCTGCTTATGTCGTTAATTTCGTGCCTGAAGAATGGATGGTTGGATTGCTTGGTTTAATCCCTATCTATTTAGGGATTCGCTTTGCAATTGTTGGAGAAGGTGAGGAAGAAGAGGAAGAAATTATTGAAAGATTAGAACAAAGCAAGGCAAATCAACTGTTTTGGACAGTTACATTGCTGACAATTGCGTCTGGCGGAGATAATTTAGGTATCTATATACCTTATTTTGCTTCGTTAGATCGGTCACAGACCCTCGTGGCGTTGCTTGTGTTTGTAATCGGCATAATTATCTTTTGCGAGATTAGTCGGATGTTATCCTCTATTCCGTTAATATTCGAGACAATTGAAAAATACGAGCGAATCATTGTGCCCTTAGTATTCATTCTACTTGGACTATACATCATGTATGAAAATGGCACGATAGAGACTTTTCTGATCGTGTAGATTTTTTTGTTTCACTAGGATTTTAGCCCGGGCTCAAATCAGCTCTCTAATTTTAGAGGGCTTTTTATGTTGCCACTTTACCTCGATATACCCAAGTATAATCTTCGGTTACGATTATTAGCACTGTAAGACCAACTATATTTATTTTTCTCATCTTGTTCCATTGTTGAAAATATGGTATACTTTTCATGAGAATTTTCTAAATTTTTAATTTTGTCTAAGGAGGTTTTCATGCTTTCCAAATTTTCTGGAAGCCGACAAGATTTGCAATTTGTGTTGTTTTTGGGTATTTTGCTAAGTGTTTTAGGAATTTCACTTTTTCTAGCTGTTTCTATGGGGTCCGTAGCGATTGATTTAGGAGATACCTATCGAATCATTTTGAGCAGATTGGGATTTCCTCTTGAGATAGGAGAGGTTTCCAAGTCTACTCTTGCCATTGTATGGAATATGAGGTTCCCCCGAGTATTGTTAGGTCTGATAGTAGGGGCTGGTCTTTCTATGTGTGGTAGCGTGATGCAGTCTACAGTGAACAATCCCATCGCAGAGCCTTATGTCTTAGGAATTTCTGCGGGTGCAACTCTAGGGGCAACTTTGAGCATCATTCTTGGTTTAAAATTGGTGATTAGCCTTGGAGCTTTCCTTGGAGCTATTTTGGCAACAATCGCTGTCCTTATCATTGCCTCTATGCAGGGAAGGATGACGACTTCTAGTCTGATCTTATCAGGAACGGTGGTCAATGCTCTCTTTCTGGCATTTTCCAACTTTATTATCTCAGTTGGCGCTAATGCGGACAGTGTGATGACCATTAAGTTTTGGACCATGGGTTCGCTTGCTGGGACTACCTGGTCTGACTTAGTCCTGCCAACTATAGTAGTAGGATTGGCCTTTCTATTTTTCGCTACCCAGTATCGTGTTTTTAATGCGATGATGATGGGAGATGAGGCTGCTTTAACTTTGGGGATTCCCTTACGCTTTTATTGGTATCTTTATGTGACCATGGTGGCTGTGTTGACAGCGGTCTTAGTGGCAACCTGTGGGATTATTGGATTTGTTGGTCTGATTACTCCTCACTTAGCTCGAGGGTTAGTAGGAACGAATTACAGGAGACTTTTTCCTGTTGCGACCTTGCTAGGTGCCCTCTTTGTCATCTGGGCAGATGTACTCTCCCGTATCATCATTCCAAACGCTGAGTTGCCGATTGGTATTTTCACAGCCTTAGTAGGTGCTCCCTTCTTTATCTACATTGTTGGAGGTAGGCGAAGGGAGGTGAGGGCCTGATATGGACTTGATTTGTCAGAATGTCCACTTTGGACTAGGAGAGAAAAAAATCCTCAAAGGAGTTTCTCTTAAGGTTGAGGGGCATCAATTTCACACGATACTAGGACCAAATGGAAGTGGGAAAACCAGTCTTCTTAAACTCCTCTATCGTCAGGAAAAGGCGGACAAAGGCTTGATAAGCCTAGATGGAAAGCCACTGGAGCATTGGTCACTCAAAGAAACAGCCAAGCAAATGGCAGTTGTAACCCAGTTTAATCAATTGCAGTTTGATTGTACAGTTGAGGAAATCGTCTTGCTGGGAAGAACTCCCCACCTCTCTTTTTTACAGAAGGAAAAGGAAAGGGATTATGCCCTCGTTCAAGATGCTCTCGTCAAGGTGGATATGCTTGAGAAGAAAACTCGTCTCTATTCGTCTCTTTCAGGTGGGGAGAAACAGCGAGTCTTATTAGCACGCGCCTTGGCGCAAGAACCGACTCTCTTGCTCCTGGACGAGCCAACCAATCACCTGGATATCAAGTATCAGCTAGACTTGTTAGCCATTGTAAAAAATCTCAAGGTCAATGTTCTAGCTGTCCTACATGATATTCAACTTGCTTGTCGCTATTCGGATTATCTCTATCTGATGAAAGAAGGAGAAATCCTTTACCAAGGGACTCCAAAGGAGACCATCACCCCTGAGTCATTGCAAACTGTATACGGAGTTCAAAGTCAGGTGACTTGGACCGAGGATCAGCAAGCTATGATTCACTATTTATAAGAATGAAAAGGAAAACAAGATGAAAAAAACACTAAGCATTTTACTCGTAACAGTAGCTACCCTAACCATGGCAGCTTGTGGCAATACTACTACAGAAAAAACTACCACACAGTCTAGTACAGAAACAAGTCAGAAGGCCAGCACAGAGACGACTTATCCACTTACGGTCAAAACCTATGATGCTAAGGGAAATGAAGTCGAACAAGTCTTTGACAAGGCACCTGAAAAAGTTATCACCAACAATCTTTCAACCACTGAAATCTTATTGGAGTTAGGCTTGAAGGATAAAATTGCTGGCATGCTTAACCCAGACAATGCTGTGACGGACAAATACAAGGACGCGATTGCGACGATTCCTCAAATTGGGGACAAAAAAACAGTCTCACAAGAGACAGTCCTTTCTTATGAACCAGACGCAGTAATGGGTCGGAATATGATGTTTTCTGAAAAATCCTTGGGAACAGTTATCACTTGGAATGAAAATAAAATCCCAGTCTATACGCAAAAAGCTTCTCTCTCAACGATTCAGCAAGATTTGGGAAATATTGTAGAAGACGTTAAAAATCTTGGAATGATTTTCAATGTTCAGGACAAGGCCAATGAATACGCAACCCAATTACAAGCTAAAATTGACGCTGTTAAGAAAGCAAACCCAGCAAGCCAAGGTGAAAAGAAAAAGGCTTTGATTATGGTTGCTTATAACGACGAAACCTTCGGTGCTTACAAGTCTGCTTTGCAAGAAAGCCTGTTAAATCAACTTGGTTATACCAACGTTGCAACGGGAACATCAGGCTTAACCTTGGAAAATCTCGTGTCAATGGATCCTGAGTTGATTATCTATGTGACCAGCGACCGCAATAAAAAATTGGATGCCAACGCAGTAGAGTTGATGAAGGCAAATGAAGTTTTGGAAAACGTTCCTGCAATTAAGAATCAAAAAATCATGACCATTTCTTACGATGAGTTGATGGACTATGGTCCAGCAGTGATTGATTCCCTTGAGAAAATCAATGACTTTATCAATAAATAATGAGTTTGATTGGGAAGGGATCCAAGTCAAGGTCAGCCTTCCTTCGACCTATGATCCTAACCAAACCTATCCAGCGATTCTCTTGAATGATGGAAACTTGGATTTCCTCTCATCCCTTTCAGAATCTGTGATTTTAGTGGGCTTGACCTCTAAAAATCGCCTAGACGATTACACTCCATGGAAGGCAGCTGCTCTGAGAGATAGGGCTCCAGATTTTGGCGGTCAGGCAAATGCCTATCATGGTCATTTATTTGGAGATCTTTTAGATAAGTTGCAGTCGCTTTATCGCCTGGACAAAAATCGCCTTGCCTATGGAGGATACTCACTAGGTGGCTTGGCGGCCGTCTACAGTCTTTTCAGCTTTGCCAAGGTATCCTGTGTCTTCTCCATCTGCGGTTCTTTTTGGTATCCTGATTTTGTTTCTTTCTGTAAGGAAGAAAAGCTGGAAAATCTGGACTGCTTGCTGTATTTACAGAATGGTCAAACAGAAGGAGCCCATCATACCAATCGCTTGGCTCAAGCACCAGTCTATGCTGAGCAGATTCATACCAGTCTTCAGAAATACTATCCGACTAGTCAGTTTGTCTTTGATCCCTATGGGCATCATGAGCAAGTGACGGAACGATTCCTAGCCTTTTCCAGCTGGCTGGCCCAAAAATGGAAAATCAAATAAAAGAAATATCCCTTGGCAAAAGCCAAGGGATAATTGTATTTTTTAACCAAGAGACTCTCTCTTCTTATCTGGATTCCAGATAAAACTTGCGATGAAGGTAAAGATAATCGTTAGGATACCAACAATCACAGCAAGGATGAGGGCAGGGATGCGGACAAACCACCAGAGTGGGTTTGGTTTTTTATCGTTGTGCCATTGTTTGGTTTCTTCATCCAAACGTTGGAATTCTGCTTGGATACGATCTGCAACCATTTCGATTCCTTCATCATTCATTTTCTTGATGTCTGAGATATCGATAGGATTTCCAAAGTTCATATCCACACGTTCACGGCTAACCAAGCCTTTCAAGGTCATGGGACCGGTGTAGGTAACCGGCATGATACGGACCTTGGCCATTTTGGCAATCAGAGCAACGCCACCCTTGACATCGTTTGAGTGACGGCTCCCACTTGGAAACATGATGAGAGAACGGTCGCTTTTTTTGAGGACGTTGATAGGGTACTTGATGGCAGAGGCGTTAGGTTTTTCCCGGTCGATAGGAAAGGCGCCACACATACGGATCCACCAGCCAAAGATGCGGTTGTTAAACAGCTCTTTTTTGGCTATAAAGATGAACTGTTTTGGCTTGGTCGCAAAGGCCATGTAAACAGGATCCCACCAGGTACGGTGAGGTGCGACGAGGATATAGTTTTCGTCTCGGCTAGGGATTTTATCAGTATTGTGATAGTGGGCATTGCCATTGATGGACCACAAGATCAGCATGACTAGTCCACGCAAATAAGTATAAAACATGAGATCTCCTTCGATTGTATTGCTTTTATTATTATACCTTATCAAAAGATTACTGGCAAACTTTTTCAGTTATCAGCCAACAGTTTTAGATGGGATTAGAATTCTTTTAAAAAAAATGATATGATAGAATTTATGGATAAAAATATAATAATGGGATTAACCCAAAGAGAAGTCGAGGAAAGACAGGCTCAAGGTTTGGTCAATGACTTTACCGCGTCGGCCAGTACCAGTACTTGGCAAATCGTTAAACGAAATGTTTTTACACTTTTTAACGCGTTAAACTTTGCCATTGCTTTGGCGCTAGCTTTTGTGCAGGCTTGGAGCAATTTGGTCTTCTTTGCTGTTATCTGCTTTAACGCTTTTTCTGGAATTGTGACCGAGCTACGGGCCAAACATATGGTGGACAAGCTCAATCTCATGACCAAGGAAAAGGTCAAGACTATTCGTGATGGCCAAGAAGTGGCTCTGAATCCTGAAGAATTGGTGTTAGGAGATGTCATTCGTTTGTCTGCAGGAGAGCAGATTCCTAGTGATGCCTTGGTTTTGGAAGGCTTTGCGGAAGTCAATGAAGCCATGTTAACGGGTGAGAGTGATTTGGTGCAAAAAGAAGTGGATACCTTGCTTTTATCAGGGAGTTTCCTAGCCAGTGGCGCTGTTTTGGCTCAAGTTCACCATGTCGGGGCAGACAACTATGCTTCCAAACTCATGCTGGAAGCCAAGACCGTTAAACCAATCAACTCTCGTATCATGAAATCACTGGACAAGCTAGCTGGTTTTACTGGGAAGATTATCATTCCCTTTGGTCTAGCTCTCCTGCTAGAAGCCTTGATGATAAAAGGCTTGCCCCTCAAGTCATCCGTTGTAAATTCGTCAACAGCCCTTTTGGGAATGTTGCCCAAGGGAATTGCCCTTTTGACCATTACTTCACTCTTGACTGCGGTGATCAAGCTGGGCTTGAAAAAGGTTTTAGTGCAGGAGATGTACTCTGTTGAGACCTTGGCGCGCGTGGATATGCTCTGTCTGGACAAGACGGGAACCATCACTCAAGGAAAGATGCAGGTGGAGGCGGTTCTTCCGCTGACGGAAACTTATGGTGATGAGGCTATTACTAACATTCTGACCAGTTATATGGCCCATACTGAGGATAAAAATCCAACCGCCCAAGCTATTCGCCAGCGTTTCCAAGGAAAGGTTGCCTACCCTATGATTTCCAATCTTCCTTTCTCTAGCGACCGCAAGTGGGGAGCAATGGAGTTGGAAGGGCTAGGGACAGTTTTCTTAGGGGCGCCTGAGATGTTGTTGGACTCTGAAGTACCAGAAGCCAGAGAGGCTCTAGAGAGAGGGTCACGTGTCTTGGTCTTGGCACTCAGTCATGAAAAACTAAATCATCACAAACCACAGAAACCATCTGATATTCAGGCTCTGGCCTTGCTGGAGATTTTGGACCCCATTCGAGAAGGAGCAGCTGAGACACTAGACTACCTCCGTTCCCAGGAAGTGGGACTCAAGATTATCTCTGGTGACAATCCGGTCACTGTATCTAGCATTGCCCAGAAGGCTGGCTTTGCTGACTATCACAGCTATGTAGATTGCTCAAAAATCACGGATGAGGAATTGATGGCCATGGCTGAAGAGACAGCCATTTTCGGTCGTGTTTCCCCTCATCAAAAGAAACTCATCATCCAAACGCTGAAAAAAGCAGGGCATACAACAGCAATGACAGGGGACGGAGTCAATGATATTCTGGCCCTTCGTGAGGCGGATTGTTCTATCGTGATGGCTGAGGGAGATCCGGCGACGCGTCAGATTGCCAATCTGGTTCTCTTGAACTCAGACTTTAATGATGTTCCTGAGATTCTCTTTGAAGGCCGTCGTGTGGTTAATAACATCGCTCATATCGCACCGATTTTCTTGATTAAGACCATCTATTCCTTCCTGTTAGCGGTGATTTGTATCGCTAGCGCACTTCTAGGACGGTCTGAGTGGATCTTGATTTTCCCCTTCATTCCGATCCAGATTACCATGATTGACCAATTTGTGGAAGGTTTCCCGCCATTCGTTCTGACTTTTGAGCGGAATATCAAGCCTGTTGAGCCAAATTTCCTCAGAAGATCTATGCTTCGTGCCCTACCAAGCGCTCTCATGGTCGTATTTAGCGTCCTTTTTGTGAAAATATTTGGAGCGAGTCAAGGTTGGTCTGAGATAGAAATCTCAACCCTCCTCTATTATCTCCTTGGATCAATTGGTTTCTTATCCGTATTTAGAGCTTGCATGCCATTCACTCTCTGGCGTACCCTCTTGATTGTCTGGTCAGTAGGAGGTTTCCTAGCTACAGCTCTCTTCCCAAGAATTCAAAAACTGCTTGAAATTTCGACACTTACAGGACAAACATTGCCTGTTTATGGTGCCATGATGCTGGTCTTTACCGTGATTTTCATTCTAACCAGTCGTTATCAAGTTAGAAAATAAAGAAAGACTGTAATCTGTGGATTGCGGTCTTTTTAGGTGCAGGAGTGCTAGCTGAAATGTGGTATAATAAGAGGTAACAGAGTTTTGGAAAGTGAGAGAAGATGATTTCAAAGAGATTAGAATTGGTAGCTTCCTTTGTGCCACAGGGGGCCGTTTTACTAGATGTGGGGAGTGACCATGCTTATCTGCCGATTGACTTGGTTGAAAGAGGAAAAATCAAAAGTGCCATTGCAGGTGAGGTTGTGGAAGGACCCTATCAGTCTGCGGTCAAAAATGTTGAGGCTCACGGTCTAAAGGAGAAAATCCAAGTCCGTTTAGCCAATGGTTTGGCAGCCTTTGAAGAGGCAGACCAAGTATCGGTTATCACCATTGCTGGCATGGGAGGTCGTTTGATTGCTACCATATTGGAAGAAGGCTTGGACAAGTTAGTTAATGTAGAACGTTTAATCCTCCAGCCCAATAATCGTGAAGACGACTTGCGCATCTGGTTGCAAGAGCACGGATTTCAGATCGTAGCAGAAAGCATTCTAGAAGAAGCTGGCAAGTTTTATGAAATTCTAGTTGTGGAAGCAGGACAAATGAAATTATCAGCCAGTGATGTTCGTTTTGGACCTTTCTTGTCCAAAGAGGTCAGTCCAGTATTTGTCAAAAAATGGCAAAAAGAAGCTGTTAAGCTAGAGTTCGCCCTCGGACAAATCCCAGAAAAAAATCTGGAGGAACGTCAAGTTCTAGCTCATAAAATTCAAGCCATCAAGGAGGTGCTCCATGTTAGCAAGTGAAGTGATTAAACGTTATGAGGATTTTTGTCCTCAGGAATTTTCCATGGAGGGAGACAGTCGTGGCCTGCAAATTGGAACTCTAGACAAGGATATTCAAAGGGTCATGGTTGCTCTGGATATTCGTGAAGAGACGGTGGCTGAAGCCATTGAAAAGGGTGTGGACTTGATTATCGTTAAGCACGCGCCAATTTTCCGTCCGATTAAGGATTTGGTAGCCAGCCGTCCACAAAATCAGATTTACATTGATTTGATTAAGTATGACATTGCCGTTTATGTCAGTCACACCAATATTGACATCGTTGAGAATGGTCTCAATGACTGGTTCTGCCAGATGCTAGGCATTGAGGAGACGACTTATCTCCAGGAAACAGGCCCAGAACGTGGGATTGGGCGTATTGGTGACATTCAACCTCAAACATATGAAGAATTTGCCAGTCATGTCAAGCAAGTATTTGACTTAGATAGCCTTCGCATGGTGCATTATCAAGAGAGTGATTTGAAGAAGGAAATTTCAAGAGTTGCCATTTGCGGTGGTAGTGGTCAGTCTTTCTATCCTGATGCTTTGGCAAAGGGGGCAGATGTCTATATTACTGGTGACATCTACTACCACACAGCTCAGGATATGTTGTCAGATGGCTTGTTAGCGCTGGACCCGGGCCACTATATCGAAGTGCTTTTTGTGGAAAAAATTACTGCGCTCCTTGCCCAATGGAAGGCAGAGAAGGGCTGGGGCATTGATATCTTGCCTAGTCAAGCATCAACCAATCCTTTCCACCATATTTAGTTAGAAGGTGAAGACAATGAAAAGAGTTGCCATTATTGGAGCAGGGATTGTAGGGGCAACTGCTGCCTACTACCTCTCCAAAGAAGCAGATTTAGAGGTGACCGTTTTTGACCATGGACAAGGTCAGGCTACCAAGGCTGCAGCAGGAATTATCAGTCCTTGGTTTTCAAAACGCCGCAATAAAGCTTGGTACAAGATGGCACGCTTGGGGGCTGACTTTTATGTTGATTTGTTGGCTGATTTAGAAAAGTCTGGTCAGGAAATTGACTTTTATCAGCGTTCGGGAGTCTTTCTCTTGAAAAAGGACGAATCCAAGTTAGAAGAACTCTATAAACTAGCCCTCCAGCGTAGGGAAGAATCTCCCTTGATAGGTCAATTAGCCATTTTAGACCAAGCATCTGCAAATGAATTATTTCCTGGTTTGCAGGGATTTGACCGCCTGCTCTATGCTTCTGGTGGGGCGAGAGTAGATGGCCACCTCTTAGTGACTCGTTTGCTAAAAGCTAGTCAAGTCAAGCTGGTTAAAGAAAAAGTGAGTCTGACACCTTTAGCATCAGGTTACCAGATTGATGAAGAGGTGTTTGATCAGGTTATTTTGGCGACGGGAGCTTGGCTGGGGTACATATTAGAACCCTTGGGTTATGATGTGGATGTTCGCCCTCAGAAAGGGCAACTCCGAGATTATCAGATTTCCAAAGATATGGAAACTTACCCTGTTGTCATGCCAGAGGGGGAGTGGGATTTGATCCCTTTTTCAGGTGGGAAATTGTCCTTGGGCGCTACTCATGAAAATGATATGGGATTTGATTTGACGGTAGATGAAACCTTGCTCCAACAAATGGAGGATGCGGCCTTGCCTCACTATCCAGCCTTGGCAGAAGCGAAATCATCGGGTGAGCGTGTGGGAATTCGTGCCTACACCAGTGATTTCTCCCCTTTCTTTGGGCAGGTACCAGGATTGGCAGGTGTCTATGCGGCTAGTGGACTAGGTTCATCAGGCCTCACAACTGGGCCTATCATTGGTTACCACTTAGCTCAACTGATCCAAGACAAGGAGTTGACCTTGGACCCAGTAAATTATCCAATCGCAAACTATGTCAAACGGGTAAAAAGAGAATAGAATTTTACTGAAATTTTAGCAGGTAGTTTAGGATGTCAAATGACATTCCCTATCAAAAATGATAAAATAAGAAAAAATAATCCGAGAATCGAGGAAAAAAGATGCAAGAAAAGATTTTGGTAACGGGTGGTGCTGGATTTATCGGGACCCATACTGTTATTGAGTTGATCCAATCAGGTCATCAAGTGGTTGTGGTGGATAATCTTGTCAATAGCAATCGTAAAAGTTTAGAAGTTGTTGAAAGAATCACAGGAGTTGAGATTCCTTTTTATGAGGCAGATATCCGTGACACAGATACACTCAGAGATATTTTCAAGCAGGAAGAACCGACTGGTGTCATTCACTTTGCGGGTTTGAAGGCTGTTGGCGAATCAACCCGTATCCCTCTTGCCTACTATGACAACAATATCGCAGGAACTGTCAGCCTTCTAAAAGCCATGGAAGAAAATAACTGTAAGAACATCATCTTCAGTTCTTCTGCGACAGTTTACGGAGATCCTCACACTGTTCCAATCTTGGAAGATTTCCCACTTTCAGTGACCAATCCATACGGTCGTACTAAGCTGATGTTAGAGGAAATTTTGACGGATATCTACAAGGCAGATTCAGAATGGAATGTGGTTTTGCTTCGTTACTTTAATCCAATCGGAGCGCATGAAAGTGGAGACTTGGGAGAAAATCCTAACGGAATTCCAAACAATCTCTTGCCTTATGTTTCACAAGTAGCAGTGGGCAAACTAGAACAAGTACAAGTTTTTGGAGATGATTACGATACAGAAGATGGAACTGGGGTTCGTGACTATATCCATGTCGTAGACCTTGCTAAAGGTCACGTTGCAGCTTTGAAAAAACTCCAAAAAGGTTCAGGTCTAAACATTTATAACCTTGGAACTGGTAAAGGTTACTCCGTTCTTGAAATTATCCAAAATATGGAAAAAGCAGTGGGACGTCCTATTCCTTACCGCATCGTAGAACGCCGCCCAGGTGATATAGCTGCCTGCTACTCAGACCCAGCAAAAGCCAAAGCAGAACTCGGATGGGAAGCAGAACTCGACATTACTCAAATGTGTGAAGACGCATGGCGTTGGCAAAGCAAGCATCCAAATGGATTTGAAGACTAAGATGATGATTTCAATCATCGTCCCTTGTCTAAACGAAGAGGAAGTACTTCCTCTTTTTTATCAGTCTGTGGAAGCTCTGCTTCCTGACTTGGGAGCAGAAGTCGAATATGTCTTTGTAGACGATGGCTCAAGCGATGGGACCTTAGAGCTTTTGAAGACCTATCGGGAGCAAAATCCTGCGGTCCGTTATGTCTCATTCTCACGAAATTTTGGGAAAGAGGCAGCCTTATACGCAGGCTTGCAGCATGCAACTGGAGACTTGGTGGTCGTGATGGATGCAGACCTTCAGGATCCTCCTAGTATGCTACTTGAGATGAAAGCCTTACTAGACCAAAATGCAGACTTGGACTGTGTTGGGACACGGAGAACTAGTCGGGAGGGAGAACCCTTTTTCCGCAGTTTCTGTGCTGACCTCTTTTACCGCCTCATGCAAAAAATTAGCCCAGTAGCCTTGCCCTCGGGTGTCCGTGATTTTCGCATGATGAGAAGGTCTGTGGTAGATGCTATTTTAACCCTGACCGAATCCAATCGATTTTCTAAAGGACTCTTTGCCTGGGTGGGTTTTAAAACGCACTATCTTGATTATCCAAACGTTGAACGACAGGCTGGCAAGACCAGTTGGAGTTTTAGACAACTCTTTTTCTACTCGATTGAAGGGATTCTTAACTTTTCAGATTTCCCCTTGAGTATAGCCTTTGTAGCGGGACTCCTATCTTGTTTTCTTTCTTTTGTGATGACATTTTTTGTAGTGTTTCGGACTCTTATCTTGGGAAATCCGACATCTGGTTGGACCTCTTTGATGGCTGTCATTCTCTTTCTTGGAGGGATTCAACTCCTGACGATTGGGATTCTCGGTAAGTATATCAGTAAGATTTATCTAGAAACCAAAAAAAGACCACTCTATCTCGTCAAAGAAAAAAGTGACCTTTCTCTTGTTGAAGGAAAAAAATAACCAAAAAAGACTATAATTTTACCTAGAAATATGCTAAACTAGTAAGTGTGGGAAAAATGAGAAAAAACAATTATATTTATTCCCTGCTTCCTACGATGGATCTTTTAGAAGTGCACGTGTAGGACAATTTTTGATGGCCTCCAGAACATCGCTGGTCTCAGCGATTTCTCTTTGCAATTCAACTGGATCATCGTAAAATCGAACGATTCCATTATCATGGTAATCAAAGAGTTCAGAATAGGTTTGGCAAAGCCCGCAGGCGATGCACCGTTCAGGTATAAGTGTGACTTTCATATTTATATTGTAATAAGAAAATGTAAAAAAAACAAGGAGTAAGGTATGGAAAAAGAACCGTGGCAAGAAGATATTTACGAAAACAATGAGGAAGAAACAAGATCAGAGCGTCGACACCGGAAACAAAAAGGGAAAGGCGTAGTTGCCAATCGTGTCTTGACAGTTCTAGCTAGCCTCTTCTTTGTAATTGTTGTAGCGATGGTAGTTGTATTGATTTACCTATCAACCGGTGGAAGCAATCGTACATCATCTTTGAAGGACTTCTATGATGCATCGTCTCCTTCTACAAGTTCAAGTTCTAAAGTGGAAGAATCATCATCTTCAAGTAGCAAGGTAGAGGAAACAACTTCTTCTGAATCAACACCTTCACAGAGCAGTTCGGAAGAACATACTACAGAGGGTGAAGGAACACTTACAGTACAGCCTGGAGAGGGAGAAGCAGCTCTTGCTCAGCGTGCAGGAATTTCCATTGCTCAGCTAGAAGCCCTAAATCCTTCTCACATGTCATCTGGCTCTTGGTTTGCCAACCCAGGTGATGTGATTAAGACAAGATAGGAGTCATTCATGAAGACAATTCAAATTGCTATCGATGGTCCAGCTTCGAGTGGTAAGAGTACGGTCGCAAAGATTGTCGCTAAAGATTTTGGTTACACTTATCTGGATACAGGGGCTATGTACCGTGCTGCGACTTATATAGCGCTCAAGCACCAGTTGGATGCAGGAAATGTAGATCAACTTCTTGAGCTTCTTAACCAACATCCCATTAGTTTTGGTCGTTCAGAAACAGGTGAGCAACTTGTTTTTGTAGGGGATGTTGATATTACGCATCCGATTCGTGAAAATGAAGTGACCAACAAGGTTTCAAGTATTGCTGCCATTCCTGAGGTGCGTGAGAAACTGGTTTCGCTCCAGCAAGAGATTGCTCAGCAAGGTGGTATCGTCATGGATGGGCGTGATATCGGGACGGTTGTTTTACCACAAGCTGAACTCAAGATTTTCCTAGTGGCTTCTGTTGAAGAAAGAGCAGAGCGTCGTTACAAGGAAAATATTGCTAAAGGGATTGAAACAGACCTTGAAACGTTGAAAGAGGAAATTGCGGCGCGTGACTACAAGGATAGTCATCGTGAAACCTCACCTCTCAAACAGGCTGAGGATGCAGTTTACCTTGACACAACTGGACTAAGTATCCAAGAAGTGGTTGAAAAAATTGAATCAGAAGCAAAAAAATATATGTCCTAGGGACGAGAGGAGCAGGCTAAATGAAGCCTGCTCCTTTTCTCTCTTTTGCGCGCGTTTCAAAACAGCCTTTTTGGGAGAATTTTGATAAAATAGTAGTATCAATAAAAAGGACGGAAGCATGACAAAGAAAATCATAGCCATTTGGGCCCAAGATGAAAAAGGTGTGATTGGGAAGGAAGACCGTCTCCCTTGGCATTTGCCAGCAGAGTTGCAACATTTTAAGGAAACAACTTTAAATCATGCTATACTGATGGGACGAGTGACCTTTGATGGTATGGGACGTCGTCTGCTTCCAAAACGGCAAACCCTGATTTTAACGCGCAATAGCGAAGAAGTCATAGATGGGGCGCTCGTATTTCAAGATGTGGAGTCTGTTTTAGCGTGGTATCAGAGTCAGGAAAAAAATCTCTATATCATTGGCGGAAAGCAGATTTTTCAGGCTTTTGAGCCTTATTTAGATGAAATCATCGTGACACAGATTCATGCTCAGGTGGAGGGAGATACCTATTTTCCTGAGGAGTTTGACTTGTCTCGTTTTGAGACAGTAGCAAGCAAATCTTACACCCGAGATGAGAAAAACGACTATGATTTTACCATCGAATACCGGGATAGAAAGGAAGTCTAATGGAGCGCAGTATATTTGGATTTTTTACAGCTTTTTTGTGTGTGATCTGTATTTTGACTGGAGCACAGGCTTTTCGTAAGAAGCGCTATGGACTGTCTGCCTTACTCTGGTTGAATGCTTTTACCAATCTGGTAAACAGTGTCCACGCTTTTTATATGACCTTATTTTAGATAGAATGATAAATTAGAATGGAAGGAAATCATGCCTACAAATAGGAAAAATGATATGATGGTTTATTGCTCATTTTGTGGCAAGAGCCAAGAAGAAGTAAAGAAAATAATCGCTGGGAACAACGCCTTTATCTGTAATGAATGTGTGGAGTTGGCCCAGGAAATCATTCGGGAGGAGTTGGCCGAGGAAGTTTTGGCAGACTTGTCTGAAGTACCAAAACCAATCGAACTCCTCAATATCCTAAATCACTATGTGATTGGTCAAGATCGTGCCAAACGTGCCTTGGCAGTGGCTGTATACAATCACTATAAACGCATCAATTTCCACGATACGCGTGAAGAGTCAGAAGATGTGGATTTGCAGAAGTCAAATATCCTGATGATTGGTCCAACTGGTTCTGGGAAAACTTTCTTGGCTCAGACTTTGGCTAAGAGCTTGAATGTACCTTTTGCTATTGCAGATGCGACAGCTCTTACTGAGGCTGGGTATGTGGGTGAGGACGTGGAAAATATCCTCCTCAAACTCTTGCAGGCTGCTGACTTTAACATCGAACGTGCAGAGCGTGGAATTATTTACGTGGATGAAATTGACAAGATTGCCAAGAAGAGCGAGAACGTGTCTATCACACGTGATGTTTCGGGTGAAGGAGTGCAACAAGCCCTTCTTAAAATCATCGAAGGAACTGTAGCCAGCGTACCACCTCAGGGTGGACGCAAACATCCGCAACAAGAGATGATTCAGGTGGACACTAAAAATATCCTCTTCATCGTGGGTGGTGCCTTTGATGGCATCGAAGAAATCGTTAAACAACGTCTGGGTGAGAAAGTTATTGGATTTGGTCAAAACAACAAGGCGATTGACGAAAACAGCTCCTACATGCAAGAAATCATCGCAGAAGACATTCAAAAATTCGGGATTATCCCTGAGTTGATTGGACGCTTGCCTGTATTTGCTGCTCTTGAGCAATTGACAGTTGATGACTTGGTTCGCATCCTGAAAGAGCCAAGAAATGCCTTGGTGAAACAATACCAAACCTTGCTTTCTTATGATGACGTTGAGTTGGAATTTGACGATGAAGCCCTTCAGGAAATCGCCAATAAGGCTATCGAACGCAAAACTGGTGCGCGTGGTCTTCGGTCTATTATCGAAGAAACCATGCTAGACGTTATGTTTGAAGTTCCAAGTCAAGAAAATGTGAAATTGGTTCGCATCACAAAAGAAGCTGTCGATGGAACGGAAAAACCAATCCTAGAAACAGCCTAGAGGTGACTATGGAACTTAATACACACAATGCTGAAATCTTGCTCAGTGCGGCCAATAAATCCCACTATCCGCAAGATGACCTGCCAGAGATTGCCCTTGCAGGGCGTTCAAATGTTGGCAAATCTAGCTTTATCAACACCATGCTGAACCGCAAGAATCTTGCTCGTACATCGGGGAAACCTGGTAAAACCCAGCTACTCAACTTCTTTAACATTGATGACAAGATGCGCTTTGTGGATGTACCAGGTTATGGCTATGCCCGCGTTTCCAAAAAGGAGCGTGAAAAGTGGGGGCGCATGATTGAGGAGTACCTAACGACTCGGGAAAATCTCCGTGCGGTTGTCAGTTTGGTGGATCTCCGCCACAACCCGTCAGCAGATGATGTGCAGATGTACGAATTTCTCAAGTATTATGAGATTCCAGTTATCATCGTTGCGACCAAGGCGGACAAGATTCCTCGTGGTAAGTGGAATAAGCACGAATCAGCAATCAAAAAGAAATTAAACTTTGACCCAAGTGACGACTTCATCCTCTTTTCATCTGTCAGCAAGGCAGGGATGGATCAGGCTTGGGATGCAATATTAGAAAAATTGTGAGGGAAAGAAATGGCAAAAACAATTCATACAGACAAAGCTCCAAAAGCAATCGGACCATATGTTCAAGGAAAAATCGTTGGCAATCTTTTGTTTGCTAGCGGTCAAGTTCCCCTATCTCCTGAAACTGGAGAAATTGTAGGAGAAACGATCCAAGAACAGACAGAACAAGTCTTGAAAAATATCGGCGCTATTTTGGCAGAAGCAGGAACAGACTTTGACCATGTTGTTAAAACAACTTGCTTCTTGAGCGATATGAATGACTTTGTTCCTTTTAACGAGGTTTACCAGACTGCCTTTAAAGAGGAATTTCCAGCTCGTTCAGCTGTAGAGGTTGCACGTCTTCCTCGTGATGTAAAAGTCGAAATTGAAGTGATCGCAGAGATTGGATAAGCTAGTTGAAGTTTGGCTCTGCCAAACTTTTTTTGATATAAGGAGAGATAGATGACAAAGAAACAACTTCACCTGGTGATTGTGACAGGGATGAGTGGTGCAGGGAAAACGGTAGCCATTCAGTCCTTCGAGGATTTGGGATATTTCACTATTGACAATATGCCGCCAGCCCTCTTGCCAAAGTTTTTGCAGTTGGTAGAGACCAAGGATGATGACCATAAGTTAGCCCTAGTAGTCGATATGCGGAGCCGTTCCTTCTTTTCAGAGATTCAGGCTGTTTTGGATGAATTGGAAAACCAAGACGATTTGGATTTTAAAATTCTCTTTTTGGATGCAAAAGATAAGGAATTGGTGGCACGCTATAAGGAAACTAGAAGAAGTCACCCTCTAGCTGCTGATGGTCGGATTTTAGATGGCATCAAGCTGGAACGTGAACTCTTGGCACCTTTGAAAAACATGAGTCAAAATGTGGTGGATACGACAGAACTCACTCCTCGTGAACTGCGTAAAACCATTGCAGAGCAATTTTCAGACCAAGAACAAGCCCAGTCTTTCCGTATCGAAGTCATGTCTTTTGGATTCAAGTATGGTATCCCGATCGATGCAGACTTGGTTTTTGATGTTCGTTTCTTGCCAAATCCATACTACCTTCCGGAGCTCCGTAATCAGACAGGTGAGGATCAAGCAGTTTATGACTATGTGATGAATCATGAAGAGTCTGAAAGTTTCTATCAGCACTTGCTTGCCTTGATTGAGCCCATTTTGCCAAGTTACAAAAAAGAAGGCAAGTCTGTTTTAACTATCGCAGTAGGTTGTACAGGTGGACAGCACCGTAGTGTTGCCTTTGCCAAACGAATTGCTGAGGACCTTGCTAAAAACTGGCCTGTCAATGAAAGCCATCGTGACAAAGACAGAAGAAAGGAAACGGTAAACCGTTCATGAGAAAACCAAAGATAACGGTAATTGGTGGAGGAACTGGTATCCCCGTCATTTTGAAAAGCTTGCGAGAAAAGGATGTTGATATCGCAGCCATCGTAACGGTAGCTGATGATGGTGGATCTTCTGGTGAGCTAAGAAAGAATATCCAACAGCTGACACCACCAGGTGATCTTCGCAATGTCCTGGTAGCCATGTCGGATATGCCTAAATTTTATGAGAAGGTTTTTCAGTACCGCTTTTCAGAAGAGGCTGGAGCTTTTGCGGGTCATCCGCTAGGAAATATTATCATTGCTGGCCTATCTGAAATGCAAGGGTCCACTTACAATGCCATGCAGCTGCTAAGTCTCTTTTTCCACACAACAGGAAAAATCTACCCCTCAAGCGATCAGCCTTTGACACTGCATGCAGTCTTTAAAGACGGTTCTGAGGTGGCAGGTGAGAGCCACATTGCAGATCATCCCGGCATGATCGACCATGTTTATGTGACCAATACCTTGGATGATGAAACACCGCAAGCCAGCCGTCGAGTGGTCAATACTATCCTAGAGAGTGACATGATTGTCTTGGGGCCTGGTTCCCTCTTTACATCGATTTTGCCGAATATTGTCATTGAGGAGATCGGGCAGGCTCTCTTGGAGACTAAGGCAGAGATCGCCTATGTCTGCAATATCATGACCCAGCGTGGGGAAACAGAGTACTTTTCAGACAGTGACCACGTGGAAGTCCTCCATCGACACTTAGGTCGGCCTTTTATTGATACAGTCTTGGTTAATATCGAAAAGGTTCCTAGAGAATACATGGATACCAACCGTTTTGATGAATATTTGGTTCAGGTAGAGCATGACTTTGCTGGTCTTTGCAAGCAGGTTCCTCGTGTGATTTCATCCAACTTCCTTCGTTTGGAAAATGGAGGTGCCTTCCATGATGGCGATTTGATTGTAGATGAATTGATGCGCATTATACAGGTGAGAAAATGAGTTTTACAGTCGCAGTAAAAGAGGAAATTCTTGGTCAACATCATCTAAGCCGACATGAATTGTCTGCCATCATCAAGATGTCTGGCAGTATCGGTCTCTCGACTTCTGGCCTAACCTTGTCAGTGGTGACTGAAAATGCTAAGTTGGCTCGGCATCTCTATGAGTCCTTTCTCCATTTTTATGAGATTAAGTCTGAGATTCGACACCATCAGAGAAGCAATCTTCGCAAGAATCGTGTCTACACGGTCTATACCGATGAGAGAGTGCAGGAGCTTTTAGCTGATTTGCGGCTTGCGGATTCCTTCTTTGGTTTGGAGACGGGCATTGATCCCGATATTTTAGCAGATGAAGAAGCTGGTCGTGCTTACTTATGTGGAGCCTTTCTGGCAAATGGTAGTATTCGAGATCCTGAGTCTGGCAAGTACCAGTTGGAGATCAGTTCCGTTTATCTGGACCACGCCCAAGGACTAGCCTCTCTCCTCCAGCAATTTTTACTGGATGCCAAGGTTATTGAGCGCAAGAAAGGTGCAGTTACCTATCTCCAGCGTGCAGAAGATATCATGGATTTCTTGATCGTGATTGGGGCCATGCAGGCTCGTGATAACTTTGAGCGTGTCAAGATTTTGCGTGAAACCCGTAACGATCTCAATCGCGCCAATAACGCTGAAACAGCCAATATCGCTCGGACAGTTTCTGCCAGTATGAAGACCATTAATAATATCAGTAAAATCAAAGATAGAATGGGCTTGGAAAATTTACCCGTGGATTTGCAAGAGGTGGCTCAGTTGCGAATCCAGCACCCAGACTACTCTATCCAGCAGTTGGCAGATAGCCTGAGCAATCCCCTAACCAAAAGTGGTGTCAACCACAGACTCAGAAAGATCAATAAAATAGCAGATGAATTATAAAACCACGAATCGTTGATCCGTGGTTCTTTTCTTATAAACTGGTTGAGTGTTTTGGTTGAACTTTTTGTTCTGGGTCGATGTAGTTGATAGCATTGTTAACAGCTGTTGGAGCTTCACCCAGTCCTGTAGCAATCAAATCAATCTTACCTTCATAGTAGCAGCAGTCGCCGATAGCATAGATACCTGCTTGGCTAGACTCTTGCTTGCTATTGACGATAATCTTGTGACGGTTGAGGTCCAGACCCCAATTTTTAAGATTACCAACAGAAGACTTGAAGCCGTAGTTGACAAAGAGATGGTCTACTTCGATAGTTTCGGTTTCATCTGATTTGACTTTGGTGATTTCTAGTTTGTCGAGTGTTTTACCATCTCCAAGGAGTTGGCTAGGGACGAACGGTGTCTTGATGGTCACAGATGATTCTTGCAGGGCTTGCACACTATGTTCCAAGGCGCGGAAGTTATCTCGACGGTGAACAAGGATAGTTGGCGCAATTTTTTCAAAAGCTAGAGCCCAGTCCACAGCTGAGTCTCCCCCACCAAGGATGGTTACTTTCTTCCCAGCGTATTGTTGGATATTGGAAACGTGGTAGTGGATATTTTCATAGTTTTCGACGCCATCTAATTCGAGTGGACGTGGTTTAAAGGCACCACCACCCATGGCAATGATGACTGTTTTGGTCAGGTGGCTTCCTTTGTTGGTTGTGATGGTAAAACCTTGAACTTGCTTTTCAATCTCAAGAACAGTTTCGTTGAGGTGAACAGGTGTTTCAAAGCCGTTTAGCTGTTCAATCAAGCGATTGGTCAGCTCTTCCCCAGTTAAGTTTGGAAAACCTGGTACATCAAGGATTTGCTTCTCAGGATAGAGGATGGCAGGCTGGCCACCTAGCTGGGGAAGGGAGTCGATGATTTGGACTTTGGCTTGGCGGAGGTGGGCGTAAAAGGCAGCAAAGAGCCCAACAGGACCGCCACCTACAATAGTAATATCATAAAGTTGAGACATGATTTCTCCTTCGTTTTTTCTAATCAGTTTATTTTATCATATTTTTGCTTAATTTAAAATGAGGTAGGATAGGGAAAAAATGGGCAAAAAATGGTATAATGGTACAGAAAGTGTTTTGACAGGGAGGAGGCCAGGGATGAATTTTCAACCATTATCCAATTTGCAATACTGGACGAGTTTGTTTTCAAGCCCTTGGACAATAGTCACCAATCTGATTGATATTCTCATTGTGACTTATATTTTATATCATTTTACCAAAGCGATTGCAGGGACCAAAATCATGATATTGGTACGGGGAGTCCTGGTCTTTATTTTAGGCCAGATTTTGTCCAATATGATTGGTTTGACGACCATTTCCTGGTTGATCAATCAGATCATCACTTATGGGGTTATCGCAGCAGTAGTTATCTTTTCACCAGAGATTCGGACTGGTTTGGAGAGATTGGGTCGAGCTACTGATTTCTTCTACAATGCCCCTATTAGTGCGGAAGAGCAAATGGTTCGTGCCTTTGTCAAATCAGTCGAGTACATGAGTCCTCGTAAGATTGGTGCTCTGGTAGCAGTTCAGCGAGTGAGAACCTTGCAGGAGTACATCTCAACTGGGATTCCTCTAGATGCTAAAATTTCCTCTGAGTTATTGATTAATATCTTTATCCCCAATACTCCCTTGCACGATGGTGCGGTCATTGTCAGAGAAGACAGGATCGCCGTAACTTCAGCCTACCTACCCCTGACTGAAAATACAGGAATTTCCAAGGAGTTTGGGACACGTCACAGGGCAGCGATTGGTTTGTCGGAAGTATCAGATGCTCTTACCTTTGTGGTTTCAGAGGAAACAGGCGGAATCTCAATCACCTATAATGGAGTCTTTAAGCATGATTTGACCTTGGAAGAGTTTGAATCGGAGTTAAGAAGAATCTTGCTTCCGACATCAGAGAAAAAACAGGGTCTGAAAGAGCGTTTGCTAGGAGGATTGAAACATGAGAAAAAATAGCCTTTATATTATTTCTTCCTTCTTTTTCGCCTGCATCCTCTTTGTCTATGCGACTTCAACAAACTATCAGAATAGCAACAGTGCCAGACAAGTGCGGACAGAAACCTATACCAATACGGTTCTTAATGTCCCAATCGATATTCAGTATGACAGTGATCAGTACTTTATTAGTGGTTTTACATCTGAAGTGACCGTCTTTCTGACTGGGTCAAACAGAGTTGCTTTGGCAAGCGAGATGCAGGAAAGCACTCGGAAATTCAAGGTCAAAGCTGACTTAACCAATGCCAGTGTAGGAACCATCGAAGTGCCTCTGACTATTGAAAATTTACCGAGTGGTTTGACGGCTGTTGCGACACCGCAAAAGATAACAGTGAAGGTTGGTAAAAAAGCAAAACGTGATAATGTAATCGTTGTGCCGGAGATTGACCCTAGCCAGATTGATTCTCGTGTGAAAATTGATACAGTCACTGTGTCAGATGAAAAAGTAACGGTTATTAGTGACGAGGAAACTCTCTCTAGAGTAGATCGTGTTATTGCCATCTTGCCGACGAGTGAACGGATAACAGGTAACTACTCGGCCTCTGTTCCACTACAAGCAGTTGATAAAAATGGAAATGTCTTGCCAAGCGTCATTATGCCATTTGACACTACAATGAAAATTACAACCAAAACAGTATCGTCTAGCTCGAGTTCTTCGTCAACGACCTCGTCAACGGGCTCTTCAACCAGCAGCTCGTCTTCAACGAGTTCAGAAACGAAACCAGACTCGTCTAAACAGGACTAAATAAAATAGTAGAAAAGGATGATAAATAAAATGGGTAAATATTTTGGGACCGATGGAGTCCGTGGAGAAGCAAACGTAGAACTGACACCAGAATTGGCCTTTAAATTGGGACGTTTTGGTGGTTATGTTCTTAGCCAACATGAAACGGAAGCCCCTAAAGTCTTTGTAGGACGTGATACACGTATTTCAGGAGAAATGCTAGAATCTGCCTTAGTGGCAGGTCTCCTCTCTGTAGGGATTCACGTCTACAAACTCGGTGTCCTTGCAACACCAGCAGTAGCTTATTTGGTCAAAACTGAGGGAGCCAGTGCAGGTGTCATGATTTCCGCTAGTCACAACCCAGCCCTTGATAATGGAATTAAGTTCTTTGGAGGGGATGGCTTCAAACTTGATGACGAAAAAGAAGCAGAAATCGAAGCCTTGTTGGACGCTACAGAAGACACCCTTCCTCGTCCAAGTGCCGAAGGCTTGGGAACCTTGGTGGACTATCCAGAAGGTTTACGTAAGTATGAAGGCTACCTTGTTTCAACTGGAACGCCTCTTGAAGGAATGAAAGTGGCCTTGGACACAGCAAACGGTGCAGCGTCTACAAGTGCTCGTCAAATCTTTGCAGACCTTGGGGCTCAAATAACTGTTATCGGTGAGACACCAGATGGTCTTAACATCAACTTGAATGTGGGTTCTACACACCCAGAAGCTCTCCAAGAACTAGTCAAAGAAAGCCAGTCAGCTATTGGTTTGGCCTTTGACGGAGACAGTGACCGCTTGATTGCTGTCGATGAAAATGGCGATATTGTCGATGGTGATAAGATTATGTATATCATTGGGAAATACCTTTCTGAAAAAGGTCAGTTGGCTCAAAACACCATCGTAACAACGGTTATGTCTAACCTTGGCTTCCATAAGGCCTTGGAGAGTGCTGGCATTAACAAGGCAGTGACTGCTGTTGGTGATCGCTATGTCGTTGAAGAAATGAGAAAATCAGGCTACAACCTTGGTGGTGAACAATCAGGCCACGTTATCTTGATGGATTACAATACAACTGGTGATGGTCAATTATCAGCTGTCCAATTGACTAAAATCATGAAAGAAACAGGCAAGAGCTTGTCTCAACTAGCATCAGAAGTGACGATTTACCCACAAAAACTGGTTAATATCCGAGTCGAAAATGCTATGAAAGAGAAAGCCATGGAAGTACCAGCCATCAAGACAATCATCGAAAAGATGGAAGAAGAAATGGCAGGGAACGGTCGTATCCTTGTCCGCCCAAGTGGAACAGAACCCCTCTTGCGTGTCATGGCAGAAGCCCCAACAACAGAAGAAGTTAACTACTACGTAGATACAATTGCTGCTGTTGTTAAAGATGAAATTGGAATTGACTAAAGCCTAGAAAACTAGATGAAATGATAAAAATGTGGTACAATTGCATAGTAAATTGTAGCAATGGGAGAGAAAAATGAATCTTAAACGAGAACAAGAATTTGTTAGCCAGTATCACTTTGATGCTCGTAACTTTGAATGGGAAAATGAAAATGGAGCTCCTGAAACCAAGGTAGACGTGAACTTTCAGTTGCTCCAACATGACCAAGAAAATCAAGTAACTTCTTTAGTCGTTATCTTGAGTTTCATGATTGTCTTTGACAAATTTGTCATCAGCGGAACAATTTCTCAAGTTAACCATGTGGAAGACCGTATTGTCAACGAACCAAGCGAATTTAACCAAGAAGAAGTCGAAACCTTGGCACGTCCATGCTTGAACATGCTCAACCGTTTGACTTATGAAGTAACAGAAATCGCCTTGGATCTTCCAGGGATCAATTTGGAGTTTTAGTCATGAAATTAGCTGTCATTACAGATTCTTCAGCCTATTTAGATGAGAGGACGCTGCAAAGAGAGAATCTATTTATCTTGGATATTCCTGTCAATATTGATGGGGAAGAGTATGTCGAAGGTGTCAATCTGACTGCTGAGGAATTTTATCAAAAAATGGCTCAGTCTGCAGAATTGCCTAAGACCAGTCAACCAAGTATTGCCAAATTAGATGAGATTCTAAGTTCCTTGAAAGACGAGGGTTATACTCATGTCTTGGGCCTCTTTCTTTCGTGAGGAATTTCAGGCTTTTATCAGAACATCCAATATATGTTAGACGAGTATGAAGGTTTGACCATTGCCTTTCCAGATACCCATATCACAAGTTCCCCTCTAGGATTTATGGTAGAGAGTGCCTTTGAATGGGCAGAACAAGGCGATGATTTTGCCCAGATTCAGGAGAAGTTGGGGATTCAAATTGCTGATAATTCAGCCTTTATCATAGTAGATGATCTCGACCACTTGGTTAAAGGAGGACGTTTGTCAAATGGGGCAGCCGTCTTAGGGAATCTCCTCAGTATCAAGCCTATCCTTTACTTTAATGACCAAGGAGTGATTGAAGTTTACGAAAAAGTTCGTACAGAAAAGAAAGCAATCAAACGTTTGGTGGAAATCATCAAGGAGTTGACAAAAGATGGGGACTACCGTATTACAGTCATTCATGGGAACGCACCTCAGAAGGCAGCGGATTTACGTCAGTTTTTGATTGAGAGTGGTGTGACTTCTGAGATTCCAATTGTTAGCTTTGGTAGTGTCATTGGGACCCACCTTGGAGAAGGCAGTATCGCCTTGAGCTATACACCAATCGTCTAAATTGTTCTTACAGGCTTTGTATCTTAGAAATTGAACACGGGCTACCTGCCTCTTGAAAAAAGATGCCTGTCTTGCCTTTCATGGAAAGTCAGCGCCATTCCCTATTTTTCATGGGCAGCTAACGTCCTTTGTATCTTAGACAGGAGTAGAGATGAGTATTCGAGTAATTATTGCCGGTTTTAAGGGAAAGATGGGCCAAGCTGCTTGTCAGATGGTCTTGGCTGATCCAGACTTGGACTTGGTCGCAGTTTTGGATTCTTTTGAGTCTGAGTCAGAGTGGCAGGGGATTCCTGTCTTTAATGATAAGGCTGACTTGGCTGGTTTTGAAGCGGATATCTGGGTGGATTTTACTACACCAGCCGTTGCTTACGAAAATACGCGTTTTGCCCTTGAAAATGGCTTTGCTCCTGTCGTAGGAACAACTGGATTCACTAGTGAAGAAATTGCAGAATTAAAAGCATTTTCCCGTGAACAAGATTTGGGTGGCTTGATTGCCCCTAACTTTGCCTTGGGGGCTGTCTTGCTTATGCAATTTGCGACGCAGGCTGCCAAATATTTCCCCAATGTGGAGATTATCGAGCTTCATCATGACAAGAAAAAAGATGCTCCGAGCGGAACAGCTATTAAAACGGCTGAGCTGATGGCGGAAGTGCGAGAGTCTATCCAACAAGGTGCGCCTGATGAGGAAGAATTGATTGCTGGTGCCCGTGGTGCTGATTTTGATGGCATGCGGATCCACTCAGTTCGTTTGCCAGGCTTAGTAGCTCATCAAGAAGTTATCTTTGGCAATCAGGGAGAAGGATTGACCCTTCGTCATGACTCCTATGATCGCAGCTCCTTCATGACAGGGGTCAATTTGGGAATCAAAGAAGTTGTCAAGCGTCATGAGCTTGTCTATGGATTAGAACACTTATTATGAGATTAACGCAAATGCCTTCTGAATTTCAGAAGGCTTTACCAGTATTAGAAAAAATTAAAGAAGCAGGTTTTGAAGCCTATTTTGTTGGGGGCTCTGTTCGAGATGCCCTCCTCAATCGCCCCATCCACGATGTGGACATTGCGACTTCTTCCTATCCAGAAGAGACCAAGCAGATTTTTCCGCGAACAGCCGATATCGGAATCGAGCACGGAACCGTCTTGGTTTTAGATGGGGACGAGGAGTATGAGGTAACGACCTTTCGGACGGAGGATGTCTATGTGGACTATCGTAGACCTAGTGCGGTCTCCTTTGTTCGTTCGCTAGAAGAAGACCTCAAGCGCCGTGATTTCACAGTTAATGCCTTTGCCTTGGATGAGACAGGTGAAATCATTGACTTGTTCCATGGATTAGAAGATTTGAAAAACCAAGTCTTGCGAGCAGTTGGAGTGGCTAGTGAGCGTTTCAACGAAGATGCTTTGCGGATTATGCGTGGTTTCCGTTTTCAGGCCAGTCTTGGTTTTAAACTTGAGTCAGAAACTTTTGAAGCGATGAAGACTTTGACGCCACTTTTGGAGAAAATTTCTGTGGAGCGCACCTTCGTTGAGTTTGATAAACTCTTGCTGGCACCTTTTTGGCGAGTTGGTCTGTCTTCCATGATTGAGAGTCGAGCTTATGACTATCTTCCAGATATGGCAGGGAACCAGGACAAGCTCAACAGACTGTTTGATTTGGAGACTGAGTTCACTTTTGAATCTTCCGAACAAGCCTGGGCAGCTCTATTGTGGGCTTTGGAGATTAAAGATGCGCAACCATTTTTGAAACATTGGAAGACCTCACGCCAATTTGCCAAGCAGGTTCAGGATTTGCTGACTATTTTGGCTTTGCGAGAAGAAGGAGAGCTGAGCAAGCGGGATTGTTATCGCTTTGACTTGGATTTGCTTTTGCAGGCTGAAAATCTTCGTCAGGCTCAAGGAAAAGAAGTCAACCCACAAACCATCAAAGAAACTTACCAGAGTTTGTCCATTCATGATAAGAAAGAAATCCAAATCAATGGTGGTGTTTTGATTAAGGAATATGGTTATCAACCTGGGCCAGATTTGGGAGAGATTTTAACAGAGATTGAGTTTGCCATTGTCGATGGAGAATTGGAAAATGACCGTCAAGCCATCCATGTTTACCTAAGGGAGAAAAAATGAGTGATTTTATCGTTGAAAAACTAAGTAAATCCGTTGGTGACAAGACAGTTTTTAAGGATATTTCCTTTATCATCCATGACCTAGACAGAATCGGTCTAATCGGTGTCAATGGAACGGGTAAGACTACCCTTTTAGATGTTCTTTCTGGAGTTTCAGGTTTTGATGGTGATGTCAGTCCTTTTTCAGCTAAAAATGATTACCAGATTGGCTACTTGACTCAGGATCCAGATTTTGACGACAGTAAGACTGTTCTAGATACCGTTCTGTCCAGCGACCTCAAAGAAATCCAGTTGATTCGTGAGTATGAACTCCTCATGCTCAACTATAGCGAGGATAAGCAGGCTCGTTTGGAACGGGTCATGGCTGAGATGGATTCTCTCCAAGCCTGGGAAATCGAAAGTCAGATTAAGACTGTTCTCAGCAAGTTGGGTATTCAGGATTTGTCGACTCCAGTTGGTGAATTGTCAGGTGGTCTGAGAAGACGGGTCCAGTTGGCGCAAGTTCTCCTAGGAAACCACGACCTCTTGCTTCTGGACGAGCCGACCAACCACCTGGACATTGCGACCATTGAGTGGCTGACTCTCTTTTTGAAAAATTCCAAGAAAACAGTTCTCTTTATCACCCACGATCGTTATTTCCTAGACGCTTTATCAACACGGATTTTCGAATTGGATCGCGCAGGATTGACTGAGTATCAGGGAAATTATCAGGACTATGTTCGCCTCAAGGCAGAACAAGATGAGCGTGATGCAGCACTTCTCCACAAAAAAGAACAACTCTATAAGCAAGAATTAGCCTGGATGCGCAGACAACCGCAAGCGCGTGCGACCAAGCAACAGGCCCGTATCAATCGTTTCCACGATTTGAAAAAAGAAGTTTCAGGTGGCGTTGCTGAGACAGACTTGACCATGAACTTTGAAACTAGCCGTATTGGTAAGAAGGTCATCGAGTTTAAGGATGTTTCCTTTGCTTATGAGAATAAGCCGATATTGCAAGATTTTAATCTCTTGGTGCAAGCTAAAGACCGTATCGGTATCGTTGGGGACAATGGTGTTGGGAAGTCAACCCTGCTTAACCTCATCGCAGGAAGTCTTGAGCCGACTAAAGGTCAGGTTATCATAGGTGAGACGGTTCGCATTGCCTATTTCTCTCAACAAATTGATGGCCTGGATGAAAGCAAGCGCGTTATCAATTACCTGCAGGAAGTGGCAGAAGAGGTTAAGACCAGTGGTGGTTCCACAACTTCCATCGCTGAGTTGCTGGAGCAGTTCCTCTTCCCACGTTCGACACATGGAACCTTGATTGAGAAATTGTCTGGTGGAGAGAAAAAACGCCTTTATCTCCTAAAACTACTTTTGGAAAAACCAAATGTTCTTCTTTTGGACGAGCCGACAAATGACCTAGATATTGCGACCTTGACAGTTTTGGAAAATTTCTTGCAGAGCTTTGCAGGGCCAGTATTGACAGTCAGCCACGACCGTTATTTCCTAGATAAGGTAGCGACCAAGATTCTCGCTTTTGAGGATGGCAAGATTCGTCCTTTCTTTGGTCATTACACCGACTACCTTGATGAAAAAGCTTTTGAAACTGATATGGCCAATCAAGTGCAAAAGGCAGAAAAGGAGAAAGTGGTCAAGGTTCGTGAAGACAAGAAACGCATGACCTACCAAGAAAAGCAGGAGTGGGCAAGCATTGAAGGCGATATTGAAGCCTTGGAAAATCGTATCGCTGCTATTGAAGAAGAAATGCAGGCAAACGGCTCTGACTTTGGTAAACTAGCTACTCTTCAAAAAAAACTAGATGAGAAAAACGAAGCACTCCTTGAAAAATACGAACGTTATGAATACCTAAGTGAGTTGGCATGATGGAAGAAAAAATCATTAAACGTAGTCCCAAGAAAATCATTTGGAATACCTTGTTCGGTCTTTTCGTCTTGTTACCTCTATCTTATCTCTATTCGTATTCGGAAAAGGGGAGCAAACTTCATGCGATAAGTCTTTTGTTTATGCTGGTTGTCCTCTTTTGTGCTGGAGTAATCATTTATCAGACATACAGACTGTTAAGCTTGGATAAGGAGTATTTGAGATGCACAGTTGAGGGGTTTTACTACAAACCAAACCCAAAGAAACCCAGTCATTTCTATGCTTGGGCAGATGTAGAGGAATTTTCCTTCTCTCGGATTGGAGGAAAGTATAGGAATTCCTATCGGATTGAAGTTTATTTTAAAAATAAGGAAAATGTGAAATCCCAATCACTTATAGCTCTACTGAAGAGAAGGTGTTTCCCTTTTCATCCGTCAGCAGATTTGATCATCCCTATCATTCTACTAGATGTAGATTTTCCTGAAAGGGTCTATGAGATCATGAAGTACTATGAAAGAGAATGGCGTATCGAACAAAATCGTCAAGCAAGAAAAGAGGCAAAACAAGCTTTGAAAAGCAATTCTTCCAAACTGTCATAGTTCGTCTTTGCTTAAAGTAGAATAATCAAAATGGCCCTATCCACTGGATAGGGTCATTGTTTGTCTTCTTTTTTAGTTTCTTGGTGGAAGATGTTTTGCCAAGTCTCATGGCGACGCCAGATACTGGTGTGGACGATGCCATCTAGCTCATAGCAAATGAGCTTGGTTTTCTGACTAATGGAGGTAATCTGAATGTTCTTAATCGTAGCACTAAGTTCTTTTTCAGCCTTATAAGCCTCTTTATCCATCTGCTCTCCATCTTGACGGATATAGAGAAAGTCCTCAGCAAGGAGTTCTTCTAGCTGATTTCCTTGGTCAATCAATTGCTCACGCATGAGCAGTTTTTTATAGACATTGTCTAAAATCTCGTCCTCAGGTATGGGAGCTGGTTCGATATGGACATCGGTATCAAAGACTCCAAAACGCTCTTCCAGCATGGATTCGACCTGGTCTGCAATTTCGTGACTTTCATAGACTGATAAATCAGGATTCATCTCCAGGGTGATATCAAGGTAGATATTGCTACCGTAGGTCCGCCCTCTTTGGGACTTGACCTTACTAATCTTTGGGATTTCCATTATAGCCTTTTGGTAGTCCTCTAGCAGACGGTCATCAAAACCATCTGAAAGACTGAAGGAAGACTCGATAAAGATATCGTAAGCTGTCTTTAAGATGAAGAAAGTGATAATGATAGCGACTAATTTATCCACGATTGGATAATTGAAACTGCTGGCTAGGATAGCAATGGAGGTTCCAAGTGAGGTGACAGCATCGGAAAGATTGTCCTTGGCAGCTGCCTTGAGAGCCTTGGATTTGGATTTCTTACTGAGGCGTGTGTTATAGAGATAAACAGCAAACATAACCGCTGCTGAAATGATTCCTAGAATCGCTCCCAGAGGATCAATGGGTGTTTGTTCCCGACTGAGGATTTTTTGAATGGTGTCCCGAAGCACATCAAAACCAACATAGAACATGATGATGGAAGTAATCAAGCTAGCCAAATCTTCAATCTTCCAGTGACCAAAGCGATGGTCACGGTCTGCAGGTTGGCGGGCCATCCGAATCCCAATCAAGAGAGCAACATTTCCGATAATATCGGATACGTTGTTAAAACCATCTGCCACCAAACTGGAAGAATGCAGGAGGTGACCAGTTGCCAATTTTGCTGCAGACAAGAGGAGGTAGGTCGAAATGCTGATAATGGCTCCACGTTCTGCCAATTTAAGATTTGACATGGATTGGTTCATCGGGCTTCCTTTCTAGTCATATAGTATTCTACCATTATACTGGTTTTCATGGGAAAATTCAAACGATATAGGCTTACAAGATTGGAGGTAAGCTAGTTTTTTATAAGGAAATGTGGTAGAATTGAAGAGTAATATTTATTCGAAAGAGAGCTTGTAATGATAAATAAAAATATGGTCAGTAGGCTACTTAGCTTAAGTTTTTTATTTTTGCCATTTTTATTTTTTTATCTCTATATATCGATGAGAGGTTTTGAATATCCTGTAGTAGATGATATCATGGTGAATCAAACTATATTATCTGGGGATAATATGCTATTACCCTATGTAGGAATTTTATTATCTACAGGGTTGGTCTTTCTTCAAAAAATTTTTACTGATTGGAATATTTTTTTTATCTTTTTAGTTAGTATTTATTGTATTAGTTTTGGTGTCTATGCTATCTTTTTTTATAAGAAAAAACTGTATCTTTTGCTTCCAATTGTGTTTTTAGCCCAATTGATACTTATTAAATATTTTTCTTTTTCCGTTATCGCATATTTATCAGCTACAGCAGCAACTTTTTTACTATTTGACAAAAGGTACATTTCAGGACTATCACTATTGTTCATTGGTTTATCCATTCGACCTCAAATTATATCAAGCTTTATTTTACTGTTATTCCCTTTTCTGCTATTTGAGTGGATATCTTCTAAAAAAAGAAAAGAAGTTGTTTTATTATTTAGCGTCATTTTACTAATTTTTGCTTCCAATAAACTATATACACTAGGGAAAGCTGACGTACAGGAGTATTTGACATGGAATGCCCTAAGTACGAATTTGAGAGATTATCCTGCTATTGATTATCAAAGACATGCGAATGAATTTGAAGCTTTGGGAGTAAGTGAGAATGATTTGAATGTCTCCACCTACTGGTTATTTGCTGAAAAAAAAGCCTTAAGTAATACTCTTTTAACAAACATTCAATCTGTTCGTTCCCTTTCAGAGAAATACTCGTTTAATCTGCTTCAGATGATATCAGATTTTTTTAAGAATAGTATTCTGATAACCTTCTCTTTAGTACTGATTAGTTGGTTTTTGATTTTTAAGCCTAAGAAGTTATACGGATGGTTTGTACCGATTTCCCCCTTACTTTTAATTGGAGCTCTCTTTGTTAGACAGAGGGTAGTAGAGCGCGTATATATCCCTCTAATAGTATGTTTCTTAGTAGTATTTATGTTTTATGCTCGATCATTTTATGAAAAAAGACGTTTATTTGATAAGAGGAAGGTGTTCCTTAGCTTACAAATAATGGGAATACTAGGAGGAGCAGTATGGATAAATCAGCTTGGACAAGAACTGTATTGGTTTCCCTATATTCAATCGTCAGTAGTCTCAGAGTACCAAAATCTTGTACAGAGGAATTCGGATAAACTTATTGTTTTTGGTGGATATGGCACTTTGGTTTCTTCACAGCCTACATTGTCAACTTTTAAATTAAGACCCAATCAGTTAGTGACAAATACAACTACATTAGGAAATTGGCAAACTTTTTCTCCTCATTATTATGAACAAATGAAACGATACGGAGTTGAAGAACCTGAAAATCTGTTGTCTTCTGCAATCAACAATCAGAATATTCTCTTCTTTTGGTCCACTTCCTCAGGGAATATGGATAGTGTTAAAAAAATTATGAAAGAACATTATCAGAAGGATGTTTACTTTGAGGAAGTTGAATCTGTCACTTCAGATATGAGCGTTTATCGTTTAAAATTAGGAACAGGAGGATAGTATGAAGAACCGAATTGGTTACATAGATATGTCTAAAGGTTTAGCAATTATATTAGTTATCATTGGACATAGTAGCTTCGTTCCAAATAATGCAAAGTTGCTTCTCTATTCATTCCACATACCGTTGTTCTTTTTCTTATCTGGTTTTACTTTGAATGTTAGAAAATACGAAACCTTCTCAGGCTATTGTTTAAATAAGGTAAAGAGTTTAGTTATTCCTTTTTTCTTGCTAAATAGTTTTGTTTTTCTGTTTCAACTTTTTGTTATGTACCCTGATCAGGTTCTGAGTTTTGATATTCTTCATTTTATAAAACAGTTACTGATTTCAGACCGTTTGCATATTTATTTTCAATTATGGTTTTTGAATGTGATGTTTTTGGCTCATGTTTTCAGTTACTTTATTTTAAAGAGAAGATGGAATTTGAGCCAGTGGGTGATAATAATCTTATCTCTCTTGGTTTTGGTCTATCTCGGACAGAAGGTATATGAGAGGGAGTATTATTTAATTTGGAATATTGATTTAGTTCCTGTTGCTCTGATTTTCATCTTGCTGGGAGTATGGACTAAGAATAATTTACATCAGTTAGAAAAGTATTTTTCAATTTACCTTTTACCGATTGGACTTATTCTTACCAATTATAGTAGTAAACTAAACTATCGAGTGAGTGGCCATCAAATTGTTGATTTGTATTATCAGCAAATTGGGAATCATTTCTTATTTTACTTGGCAGCTATTTCAGGAATTTGGAGTGTTCTTATATTTTTTAAAACAATTCCAGAGAGTTCCATTTTGAAATCAATCGGACAAAAAACGTTGATTTATTATGGAGTACATTCGCCGATAGTTCTGGTGTTAGTAGAAAAATTAGTTAAAGAATTGTCTACGAAATATACTGGAATTTTTGTTAATCAATATATAACGACAGTTTTTGTAGTTATATTAACAATTTTGGGCTGTGAATTGATAGTCAGGATGTTTAGAGGAACCAACTTTCCTTTTGGGATAAAAAGATTAGGAGAAAGAGATGAGTAGACACAAGCCAATTTTATATATTGTTGTTCCATGTTACAACGAAGAACAAGTCTTACCGCATACTAATCCAATGTTTGTTGAAAAAATTGAACAATTAATAAAGAAAGAAGAAATCCACTGCCATAGTAAAATTATGTATGTAAATGATGGTAGTAAGGATCGGACTTGGGAACTGATAGAAAGTTATGCTAAATCTATCCCTTCTGTGGTTGGTGTATCGCAAAGTCGTAACAGAGGTCATCAAAGTAGTGTACTTGCAGGTATGTATGAGGCCATTCAGTTTGCTGATATTGTCATTACCATTGATGCCGATGGACAAGATGATATCAATTGTATGGATAAAATGATTGAAGAATATAAAAGCGGTTCTGAAATTGTCTACGGTGTACGTGATAACCGTGATACGGACTCTGCTTTTAAACGAATTACAGCTGAAGGTTTTTATAAAGTTTTACGCCTATTTGGAGCAGAAGTTGTTTTTAATCATGCTGACTATCGATTGGTTTCTAAAAGATTCTTGAAGGAATTAGAAAAATTCACTGAAGTCAATCTATTTCTTCGTGGTTTAATGCCTTTAGTTGGCTTTAAATATTCTTACGTTTCGTATAAGCGACATGAACGAATTGCTGGTGAGAGCCATTACCCACTGTCTAAAATGCTTGGTTTAGCTATGGATGGTATTACAAGTTTATCAATCAAACCGATTCGGTTGATTACAAGTCTTGGTGTTTTGACGTCACTCTTTAGTTTTCTATTGATTATTTGGGTTGTATGGAGTAAGTTTGCTGGTACAGTCGTGGCTGGATGGGCGAGCACCTATGCAATAGTTAGCCTACTTGGTGGAGTTCAATTGATTAGTTTGGGCGTAATTGGTGAGTATGTTGGAAAGATTTATCTGGAAACAAAACGGCGTCCTAGATATATTATCAGTGAACGTACTTTTGATCCAGAAAGTGTTTCATCGGATTTTAACCATTGAAAAATTTTCAAATTTTGATATAATAGTACTACTCAAGGGAGTAGCTGGCAGAAACCTGTGATAGTGTCGTCATTCCGAATTGTATACTGAAAAGTATGTTTTCCGGCACTATCTTAAACAGCGAGACTTGTTATGATTAACAGGTCTCTTTTTGTTTGTCGTGAAAAGATAGGACAGAAAGAGAACTTGTTTTGCACACAATGTCAAGGAGGAGACACATGTCAAAAGAACAAAAACGCCAAGCGTTTTACACTCAAAGTCCTGAAGAGGTCTTGAAGTCAGTTGAAGCAACTGAGCAAGGTCTTTCGTCAAGCGAAGCACAGAAACGCCTAGCTGAATATGGACGCAATGAACTGGAAGAGGGTGAGAAAAAATCTCTCTTGGTCAAGTTTATCGAGCAATTTAAGGATTTGATGATTATCATCCTAATTGCTGCGGCCATCTTGTCAGTCGTAACTTCTGGTGGGGAAGATATCGCAGATGCCATCATCATCCTAGCCGTGGTTATCATCAATGCTGCCTTCGGTGTTTACCAAGAAGGAAAAGCAGAAGAAGCCATCGAAGCCCTCAAATCTATGTCCAGTCCAGCTGCTCGCGTTGTTCGTGATGGACACATGGCAGAGATTGATTCCAAAGAATTGGTACCAGGAGATATCGTTTCCCTTGAAGCTGGTGATGTAGTACCAGCAGACCTACGTTTGCTAGAAGCTAATTCTCTTAAAATCGAAGAAGCAGCCTTGACAGGTGAGTCTGTGCCAGTTGAAAAAGACTTGTCAGTCGAGCTTGCTGCAGACGCTGGTATTGGTGACCGTGTCAATATGGCCTTCCAAAACTCAAACGTGACCTACGGTCGTGGTCTTGGTGTTGTTGTCAATACAGGTATGTACACTGAAGTGGGTCATATCGCTGGCATGCTCCAAGATGCGGATGAGACAGACACACCACTCAAACAAAACTTGAACAACCTTTCTAAGATCTTGACCTATGCAATTTTGGTCATTGCCCTTGTTACTTTTGTAGTTGGAGTCTTCATTCAAGGCAAAGATCCACTTGGTGAGTTGATGACCTCTGTTGCGCTTGCTGTTGCAGCCATTCCCGAAGGGCTTCCTGCTATTGTAACCATCGTTCTTGCCCTCGGTACTCAAGTTTTGGCTAAACGAAACTCTATCGTTCGTAAGTTGCCAGCAGTTGAAACGCTTGGTTCAACAGAAATCATCGCTTCTGATAAGACTGGTACGCTTACCATGAACAAGATGACAGTCGAAAAAGTCTTCTACGATGCGGTTCTACATGACTCAGCTGATGACATTGAACTTGGCTTGGACATGCCGCTTCTTCGTTCAGTTGTTTTGGCCAATGATACTAAAATTGATGTGGAAGGCAACCTGATTGGTGACCCAACCGAAACAGCCTTCATCCAGTATGCCTTGGATAAGGGCTATGATGTTAAAGGGTTCTTAGAGAAATATCCTCGTGTAGCTGAATTGCCGTTTGACTCAGATCGTAAACTCATGTCAACGGTTCACCCATTGCCAGATGGTACATTCCTTGTAGCGGTTAAGGGAGCTCCAGACCAACTTTTGAAACGTTGTGTTGCTCGTGATAAGGCTGGAGATGTTGCTCCGATTGATGAGAAAGTCACTGAATTAATCCATACAAACAACTCGGAAATGGCTCACCAAGCCTTGCGTGTCCTTGCAGGTGCTTATAAGATTATCGATAGTATTCCAGAAAATCTTACTTCTGAAGAGCTTGAAAACAACTTGATCTTTACTGGTTTGATTGGGATGATTGACCCTGAACGTGCCGAAGCGGCAGAAGCGGTTCGTGTGGCTAAGGAAGCGGGAATCCGTCCAATCATGATTACAGGTGACCACCAAGATACAGCAGAAGCTATTGCTAAACGTTTGGGAATCATCGATGAAAATGACTCAGAGGACCATGTCTTGACTGGTGCTGAGCTCAACGAACTTTCTGATGAAGAATTTGAAAAAGTCGTTGGTCAATACTCTGTTTACGCACGTGTATCTCCAGAACATAAAGTTCGTATCGTGAAAGCTTGGCAAAACCAAGGTAAGGTTGTTGCCATGACAGGTGACGGTGTTAATGATGCGCCAGCTCTGAAAACAGCCGACATCGGTATCGGTATGGGAATCACTGGTACTGAGGTTTCTAAGGGTGCATCTGACATGATTCTTGCAGATGATAACTTTGCGACTATCATCGTCGCAGTTGAAGAAGGACGTAAGGTCTTCTCAAATATTCAAAAGACCATTCAGTACCTACTTTCTGCCAATACGGCTGAAGTATTAACCATCTTCCTATCAACCTTGTTTGGTTGGGATGTCTTGCAGCCAGTTCATCTCTTGTGGATCAACTTGGTAACCGATACCTTCCCAGCTATCGCTCTTGGTGTTGAACCAGCTGAGCCAGGTGTTATGACCCACAAACCACGTGGACGCAAATCAAGCTTCTTCTCAGGTGGGGTCATGAGTTCTATTATCTATCAAGGTGTACTCCAAGGGGCACTCGTCTTGACTGTTTATGGTCTTGCTCTTGCCTATCCAGTTCATGTAGGAGACAACCAAGCCATTCACGCAGATGCCCTTACAATGGCCTTTGCAACACTCGGTTTGATTCAGCTCTTCCATGCCTACAACGTTAAGTCTGTTTACCAATCCATCTTGACAGTTGGACCATTCAAGTCTAAGACCTTCAACTGGTCTATCTTGGTATCCTTCATTCTTCTTATGGCAACGATCGTTGTAGAACCACTTGAAGGTATCTTCCACGTAACCAAACTAGACCTATCGCAATGGGCTATTGTTCTAGCTGGAAGCTTCTCAATGATACTTATCGTCGAAATCGTCAAGTTTGTTCAACGTAAACTTGGTCTTGATAAGAATGCGATTTAAAAAGAAAGTCATCTTCGGATGGCTTTTTTTGCATTTGAGGGAAAGAGTTAGTGGTTACCCCCTTTTGTGCTATAATAAAGTAAAGATGTAAGGAGCGTAAGAGAATGGAAAAGAGAATTGTCCGAGATGTCTTATTCTTGTCTCAGGTTTCGAAACCTGCAAGTCAGGAAGACCTTTATCTGGCTAAGGATTTGCAGGATACCCTGCTGGCTAATCGCGAGACATGTGTCGGTCTGGCGGCTAATATGATTGGGGAGCAGAAGCGCGTGATTATCTTTAATCTTGGCCTAGTTCCCATGGTTATGTTTAATCCCATTCTTCTTTCCTATAAAGGACCTTATGAGACAGAGGAAGGTTGTTTGTCTTTGACTGGGGTTCGAACGACGACTCGTTATGAAACGATTACGGTTTCCTATCGTGATAGTAAGTGGCAGGAGCAGACCATTACGTTAACAGGTTTTCCAGCTCAGATCTGCCAACATGAACTGGATCATTTGGAAGGACGAATTATTTAGGAGGAATTCAGATGAAACGCATACTATTTGAACTTGTTTTTATCGCAACGACTTGGTATATCTTTTTACCACCCTTCAATCTGACTAGTTGGGAATTCATCTTCTTTCTCTGTGGGCATCTGGTGGTGATGGGGATTTTGTTTAGTTTCCGCAAGGATACCAATCTCCTCAAAACTGTTCATGTTCGTCATGGCAAGGTTGCCAACGAACTCAACCTAGAAGGGCTTCATTTTAATAAACTAGGTGGAGGATTGTTTCTGACTGCAGGTATCATTTTTGCCCTTGCTGGTCTGGTTGGCTTAGTGACCTCTAGCTTTTTCCAAGCAAAAAATTATGCTAATGTGGTGTCTATCACAGAAAAAGACTTTAAAGATTTTCCTAAGAGTGATACCAGTAAGGTTCCAATCCTAGATCGGAGCACTGCAGAAAAGATTGGAGACCGTTATCTAGGCTCTCTGACGGATAAGGTCTCCCAGTACGTAGCAGCAGATACTTATACCCAGCTGACAGTTGATGGCAAACCCTATCGGGTGACTCCTTTGGAGTATGCCGACCCGATCAAATGGTTTAATAATCAGTCCAAAGGAATTGGCGAGTATATCAAGGTTGATATGGTGACAGGAAATGCGGAATTGGTGGATTTAAAAACGCCAATGAAGTATTCAGACTCTGAGTATTTTAATCGTGATGTCAAACGTCATCTTCGGATCAAGTACCCAACCAAGATTTTTAAAACGCCCTCCTTTGAGGTGGATGATGAAGGCAATCCCTTCTATGTAGCAACCGTTTATCAAAAGCAGTTTGGTCTAGGAGTCCCGCGTCCTTCATCTGTTATTATCTTAGATGCCACCAATGGAGAAACCAAGGAATACAGCTTGGATGAAGTACCAGAATGGGTGGATCGTGTCTATCCAGCTGAAGAAACCATCGAGCAAATCAACTACAACGGCAAGTATAAAGACGGCTTCTGGAATGCCTTGATTTCTAAGAAAAATGTTACTCAAACGACCGAGGGCTATAACTATCTTTCTATCGGAAATGACATTTATCTCTATACGGGGGTGACTTCAGCCAACGCTGACGAAAGTAATCTAGGATTTATCCTTGAAAATATGCGCACTGGTGAAATCACCAAGTACAATCTAGCTTCAGCAACCGAAGAATCAGCCCGTGCTTCCGCAGAAGGAGCAGTGCAAGAGAAGGCCTACAAGGCTACCTTCCCTATCCTTGTTAATCTCAATGACAAGCCTCTTTATATCATGGGCTTGAAGGACAATGCAGGCTTGGTCAAGGAGTATGCATTGGTCGATGCCGTGGAGTACCAAAACGTCATCGTAGCAACTACGGTAGATGAACTCCTCAGCAAGTATGCCAATAAAAACGACTTCGACCTGGATAATGAAACGGTAGAAAGTATCAAGGGAGTGGTTTCAGACCTTAAATCAGCTGTTATCAAGGGGGATACCGTCTATTTCTTTAAAGTTGATGGAAAGATTTATAAGGTCAAGGCTTCCGTGTCAGACGACCTTCCTTACCTTGAAAATGGCCAATCCTTCGAAGGTCAAGTTGGAAAAGATAATTACCTCAAGACCTTCAAAGTGAAGTAAGCAAAGAAACCTCGGTATAAACCGAGGTTTTTCAGATGAAATTCTTGGTCGTGATTGAAAAATATGCTACACTAACAATATGAAAATTTTAATCCCAACAGCCAAAGAAATGAACACCGAAATCCCTAGTTTAGATGCGTATCCATTGCGTCCTGAAAGTCAGGCAGTCCTTGACTCACTGGCGCACTACTCAGCTAGTGAATTAGAGACTTTTTATAAGGTATCTGCCGAGAAAGCAGAAGAAGAGTACGCTCATATTCAAGCCTTAAAAGATCAGAGGGCTAAGAATTATCCAGCCTTGAAACTCTTTGACGGTCTCATGTATCGCTACATCAAACGAGATGGGTTAACCGAGGCTGAACAAACCTATCTTGAAGATCATGTTTTAATTACATCAGCTTTGTATGGCGTAGTTCCAGCCCTATCTCCCATGGCTCCTCACCGTTTGGACTTTTTGATGAAATTAAAAGTAGCTGGTAAAACCCTAAAGACTCATTGGAAGTCAGCCTACGATGAGGCGCTACAGGATGAGGACTTGATATTTTCTCTTTTGTCATCAGAGTTTGAAACAGTATTTTCGAAGGAAATCAGAGAAAAGATGGTGACCTTCAAATTTATGGAGGACAAGGTAGGTCAGTTGAAAATCCACTCAACTATTTCAAAGAAAGCGCGTGGGGCCTTTTTGACAGCCTTGATAGAAGGGCAAGTCCAAACGGTTGACCAAGCTCGTAAGCTCAGCTTTGCCGATTTTGACTACCGACCTGATTTATCAAGCGACTCAGAACTCGTCTTTGTGAAACAAGCATAAAACCAGCTCATTCGAGCTGGTTTTTGCTTTATTAGTTGATGGCTGCAAGAAGGTCGTCCGCTTGTTTAGCAAGTGATGAAGAAGTTGCTTCATCTAACACCAATTTTCCGTCTGCCCAAGCAGAGTCATTGACACGTGCAGCAGTGAAATCACCAACGACTTGTGTACGGATAAATGGCAAGAGGTCTTTATAAATAGCAAAGAGTTGATCGTGACCGGCATTGGCTACAGACGAGACAGTAACAAACTTGTCTTGGAGGGCAGAAACGCCACGAGTATCAGACAAGTCAAGGGCACGAGAGAGCCAGTCAAGCAAGTTTTTCACTGTTCCAGGGATAGAGAAGTTGTAGACTGGAGAGAAGATCCAGATAGCATCCGCAGCAAGGACTGCTTCACGAGCAGCATCTACAGCTGGATGGGTTGGAACTTCCAAATCTTGGCTGAAGAGAGGAACAGCTGAGTAATCAAGATAGCTAACTTCCGCTTTTCCAGCAAGTGCTTTTTCAGCTTCGAGGGCCATTTGGTGGTTGAAAGAACCTTGGCGTAGTGATCCGACGATAAATAGTACTTTTTTAGACATGATGTGTCTCCTTTAGTTTAAAATTCAAAGAGCGAACTCTTTTGTTACCATCCATGTTACAACAAATAATACTAATTAGCAATAATTTTGCTCACAAATTTTTAAAATTTTTTAAAATGCGGATTAAGTCTTCCTTTTCGCCATCTTCCAAGATGCTGAGTGCTTCTACGATAGAATCGATATGGTCAGGAAGAACCTCTTCGATTTTTCTGCGTCCTGCAGGTGTTAATTTCAGGAAAAAGGAGCGACGATCCTTGGGGTCGCAAGTTCTAGAAATCCACCCATCTCGAACCATATTTCGAATGACAACAGTCATGTTTCCAGAAGTGGCTAGCATTTTTTCAATCAAGTCCTGAATGCGTAGTTCTCCCTTGCTATAGAGGGTCTCCAGAACGGAAAATTGAGTAGGGGTTAGTCCGTGTTCTTTGGCAGCATTGGCTTCATATGGTTTAAAAGTTCGTATGGCTTTGTTGAGGACGATAGCCGTTTTTAAGTCTAATTGATTATCGGAAATTTTCTCTTTCAAATTTTGTTTCATAAGGTTATTTTATCAATAATGAGAGAGAAAAACAAGAACTTACATTTTATAGGAAAAGAATCTTAGAATGTTCCTGTCTTCACTTGTAATAAAGGAGGAGAGATGGTAAAATAGACGAGTGAAACTAAGACAAAAAAAAGCAAAAAACAAGCTACTTTTACAGTATGGAATCGGCATTTCTCTGGTAGTACTAGTCATGACGACTTCCTTCCTTTATCTGATATCACTCAGCATGAAACCCTATCAAGATGCCAGAGTTGAAGGAGAAAAACTGGCCAAGCAGTATGCAGAATTGGAAAAGGCAGATCAGGTTGATTTTTATAATGGACTAGAAGGTTATTACAGCGTTTTAGGACATAATAAAAAGCAAGAGGCCATTGCCGTACTGATTGAAAAGAATGACCACAAGATTTATGTTTATCAGCTTGATAAGGGGATTTCTCAAGACAAGGCAGCGACGATTTCGAGGGAAAAAGGAGCTAGCGACATTGACAAGATTACCTTTGGTCGTTATCAGGACAAGCCGATTTGGGAAGTCAAGTCAGGAAACCAGTACTATCTGGTTGACTTTGAAACAGGAGCAGTGATCCAATAAGGAGGGCATATGAAACTATCCAAACGTGTACTAGAAATGGAAGAAAGCGTCACTCTAGCCAGTGATGCAAGAGCCAAAGCATTAAAAGCTCAGGGAAAAGATGTTCTTTTCTTAACCTTGGGACAGCCTGATTTTCATACTCCTGAAAACATTCAGGATGCAGCGATAGAAGCGATTCGAGATGGACGAGCTTCCTTCTATACAGTTGCTTCAGGCCTACCAGAGTTAAAAGCGGCGGTTAATACCTATTTTGAACGCTACTATGGGTATTCCGTAGCAGCTAACGAGGTTACCTTTGCCACTGGTGCCAAGTTCTCTCTCTACACCTTCTTTATGGCTGTGGTCAATCCAGGTGATGAGGTCATCATCCCTACACCATACTGGGTCAGCTATGGAGATCAAGTCAAAATGGCAGAAGGAGTGCCAGTCTTTGTCCAGGCCAAGGAAGACAATCACTTTAAAGTAACAGTAGAGCAGCTAGAAGCAGCTCGAACAGATAAGACCAAGGTCTTGGTTCTCAATTCGCCATCGAATCCGACCGGTATGATCTACTCTCGTGAGGAACTCTTGGCTATCGGAAATTGGGCGGTTGAACATGATGTCCTTATCCTAGCGGATGATATTTATGGTCGTCTGGTTTATAACGGGAACGAATTTGTTCCAATCTCTAGTCTGTCAGAAGCTATTCGCAAGCAAACCATCGTGATTAACGGTGTATCTAAGGCTTATGCCATGACTGGTTGGCGGGTAGGTTATGCTGTGGGAAATCCTGAAATTATCGCTGCTATGAGCAAATTGACAGGACAAACAACCTCAAACCTGACTGCTGTATCACAATATGCTACCATTGAAGCCCTGACTGGACCACAAGACTCTGTCGAAACCATGCGCCAAGCTTTTGAGGAACGTTTGAACACTATTTACCCTCTATTGTGCCAAGTACCAGGATTTGAAGTTGTCAAGCCCCAAGGAGCCTTCTATCTCTTCCCAAATGTTAAAAAAGCGATGGAAATGAAGGGTTATACCGATGTGACAGCATTTACAACGGCTATTCTTGAGGAAGTCGGTCTTGCCTTGATTACAGGAGCTGGATTTGGAGCACCAGAAAATGTTCGTCTCAGCTATGCGACAGATATGGATACCTTGAAAGAAGCTATTCGTCGTTTGCATCAATTTATGGAAAAATAAAACTTAGAATCTTCGCCTTTTTAGTGAAGATTTTTTGTAACGAAAATCTCGCGATTTTTCTCTAGTAGAACCTAGCTATCACATTCTATTTATGGTAAAATAGTGGGTAATGATGTCTTCGGACAAGTTAAACGAAAAAAGGAAGATAGATTATGACAAAACGTGTAACAATTATCGATGTAAAAGACTACGTTGGTCAAGAAGTGACCATCGGAGCCTGGGTTGCCAACAAATCAGGAAAAGGGAAAATTGCCTTCTTGCAATTGCGTGACGGAACAGCCTTCTTCCAAGGTGTAGCCTTTAAACCAAACTTTGTAGAAAAATTTGGTGAAGAGGTAGGTCTTGAAAAATTTGAAACGATCAAACACTTGAGTCAAGAAACGTCTGTTTATGTGACAGGAATTGTCAAAGAAGACGAACGTTCTAAGTTTGGCTATGAGTTGGATATTACAGACATCGAAGTGATCGGTGAATCTCAAGACTACCCTATCACACCAAAAGAACACGGAACAGACTTCTTGATGGACAACCGTCACTTATGGCTCCGCTCTCGTAAGCAAGTAGCAGTTATGCAAATCCGTAACGCGATTATCTATGCGACTTATGAGTTTTTCGACAAGAATGGATTCATGAAGTTTGATAGCCCAATCCTTTCAGGAAATGCAGCAGAAGATTCAACAGAACTTTTTGAAACAGACTACTTTGGAACGCCAGCCTACTTGAGCCAATCAGGTCAGCTTTATCTTGAAGCGGGTGCTATGGCTCTTGGCCGTGTCTTTGACTTTGGTCCAGTATTCCGTGCTGAAAAATCAAAAACGCGCCGTCACTTGACTGAGTTCTGGATGATGGACGCTGAATACTCATACTTGACACACGATGAGTCACTTGACTTGCAAGAAGCGTATGTAAAAGCCCTTCTTCAAGGTGTTCTAGATCGTGCGCCTCAAGCCTTGGAAACCTTGGAACGTGATACAGAGCTCTTGAAACGCTACATTGCAGAGCCATTCAAACGAATCACTTACGATCAAGCCATTGACCTCTTGCAAGAGCATGAAAACGATGAAGATGCTGACTACGAACACCTTGAGCATGGTGATGACTTTGGTTCACCACATGAAACTTGGATCTCAAACCACTTTGGTGTGCCAACATTTGTCATGAACTACCCAGCAGCTATCAAGGCCTTCTACATGAAACCAGTTCCTGGAAATCCAGAGCGCGTGCTTTGTGCAGATTTGCTTGCTCCAGAAGGCTATGGAGAAATCATTGGTGGTTCTATGCGTGAGGAAGACTACGATGCCCTTGTAGCTAAGATGGAAGAACTGGGTATGGATCGTACAGAGTATGAATTCTACCTTGACCTTCGTAAATACGGTACAGTACCACACGGTGGATTTGGTATCGGTATCGAGCGTATGGTAACTTTCGCAGCAGGTACAAAACACATCCGTGAAGCTATTCCATTCCCACGTATGTTGCACCGTATCAAACCATAAAATAAATCCAAACGCCCTTAGGGCGTTTTTTCAAAGTAGAAGAAAGAAGAGGTGGAGAACATGTAAAGCACAGCTTAACAAGTGACAAACACAAAGATACAAATACACTTGTTAAAGGAGAAACTATGTTTAAACGAAATTACCGGAAGAATATCGGTCTCATGGCTGGTGTGGAATTTTTTGCCTTTCTGGGCATTACCAGCTTTTGGATTCTATTTCTCAGTCAAAACGGGATGTCGCTTTGGCAGATTGGCTTATTGGAAAGTATTTTTCATGCCACCAGTGTCATCTGTGAAATTCCTTCTGGAATGTTAGCTGACCGCTATTCCTATAAAACCAATCTATATTTAAGTCGAATAGCTGGGATTGCGTCGTCTATTCTCATGTTAGTAGGGCAAGGTAATTTTTGGATTTACGCACTCGCTATGGTGGTGAGTGCCTTGTCTTATAATTTTGATTCGGGGACGAGTGCAGCCATGGTTTATGATTCGGCCGTGGAGGCTGGATTAAAAGAGCGCTACTTATCTATCTCAAGTTTTATGTCAGGAGTAGCAGAAGGAACTCGGTCTTTGGGGACCGTTTTAGCGGGATTTTTTGTCCATGGTCAATTGCACTTGACTTACTATATCATAATTGTTACTTCTATAATCGTTCTTTTCCTAACTTGGATGCTAAAAGAGCCTAGTGTTAAAGCGCAAAAATCTGAGCGTCTGACAATGAAAAAAATAATCTGGACTGTCAAAGAGGAGTTGCGGAGAAACCCCAGTCTTTTTAGTTGGATGATTCTTTCCCAAATCATCGGGACACTGATGTGCATGTTTTATTTTTACTATCAAAATCAACTTCCCGACTTAGAAGGGTGGCAGATTTCGATGGTCATGTTGATGGGCAGTGTTTTGAATATCTGGGCAGTTTATCTAGCAAGTAAGATTGGAAAGAAGTATTCAGCCTTAAAGTTATTTCCCATTCTTGTACTCTTGACGGGAGGAACTTATTTGCTTTCCTACTTTGGTACGCCGCTGATTTATATTTTGGTTTATTTGATCAGTAACGCCTTATATGCTCTCTTTCAGCCGATTTTTGATAATGATTTACAAAAGCGACTCCCAAGTGAGGTACGGGCAACCATGCTAAGTGTCTACTCTATGATGTTCAGCCTAAGCATGATTATCATTTTTCCTCTGACGGGATGGTTGATTGACTATCTAGGATTTGTAGTAGCCTTCCTTTACTTAGGGCTCATTTTAGTACTAGCCAGCTTTTTGCTATTTTTCATTTTGAAAGAGATGGCCGGAGCTTTGAAACTGGAAGAGGATGTTATTTCTAAGTAATAAAGTTATTTTTTCACTTTTATCTTTTTTACTTGCTATCTATCAGTTTTTCTAGTATAATAGTTTATTGTGAGCAAACCTCACTTACCCCTTGCAAAGACTAGGGGTCATTAGACCAAAAGGAGGAACATATCAATGGCTAAATACGAAATTCTTTATATCATTCGTCCAAACATTGAAGAAGAAGCGAAAAACGCTTTGGTAGCACGTTTTGACTCTATCTTGACTGACAACGGTGCAACTGTTGTTGAATCAAAATCATGGGAAAAACGTCGTCTTGCATACGAAATCCAAGATTTCCGTGAAGGACTTTACCACATCGTTAACGTTGAAGCAAACGACGACGCAGCTCTTAAAGAGTTTGACCGTCTTTCAAAAATCAACGCTGACATTCTTCGTCACATGATCGTCAAACTTGACGCGTAAGAAGGTAAATTATGATTAACAATGTTGTACTTGTAGGGCGTATGACACGTGACGCTGAGTTGCGTTATACCCCATCAAATGTAGCAGTTGCGACTTTTACTCTTGCAGTAAACCGTACATTTAAGAGTCAAAATGGCGTACGTGAGGCTGATTTCATCAATGTCGTTATGTGGCGCCAACAGGCTGAAAATCTTGCTAACTGGGCTAAGAAAGGCTCTCTTATCGGGATCACAGGCCGTATCCAGACTCGTAGTTACGATAACCAGCAAGGACAACGTGTCTACGTAACAGAAGTCGTGGCTGAGAATTTCCAAATGTTGGAAAGCCGCGGAGTGCGTGAAGGACATACAGGTGGAGCTTATTCTGCACCAACTGCTGGTCAATCAGCACCTGCAAATCCAGTACCAGACTTTTCACGTTCTGAAAATCCATTTGGAGTAACCAATCCATTGGACATTTCAGATGATGATTTACCATTCTAATGGACAATTAATACTATAAAGGAGAAAAAACATGGCTCAACAACGTCGTGGCGGATTCAAACGCCGTAAAAAAGTTGATTACATCGCAGCAAACAAAATTGAATATGTTGATTACAAAGATACTGAGCTTCTTAGCCGTTTCGTTTCAGAACGTGGGAAAATCCTTCCACGTCGTGTAACAGGAACTTCAGCTAAAAACCAACGTAAAGTAACAACAGCTATCAAACGCGCTCGCGTAATGGCTTTGATGCCTTTCGTAAACGAAGATTAAAGAAAAGACCCTTACGGGTCTTTTTTTCAGGTCCGAGTGGACCTCTTTTTCAGATTTTTATAGGATTTTGTTAGAAAGGATTCCCTGTTGACCTAGTAAGACTCTTTTGTTTTACTAGGTTTTTTCTTTTAATCTTTATTATCGTGCTATAATGGTAGGAGAAAGCTATAAAGGAGCAACTTATGAAGACGACATGTTCAATTAGAAAAATGCAAGAATCTGACATTAAAGATCTATCTCGAGGATTTATCAGCCAAGGTTGGCCGGGTAGAGAAGAAATTTTGGCTAGATATTTTCTTGAACAAGAATGTGGGGAGAGAGAAGTCTTAGTTGCAGAGGTTGAGGGTGCTTTAGCGGGTTATATCACAATTTTGCCCTGCGCTAAGCAGGGGCCTTTTGCAGAAATCTATCCAGAACTCTCAGATTTCAATGTCTTTGAACCTTTTCAAAATCAAGGTATTGGAAATCTCTTGCTGGAAGAAGCAGAAAAACGAGTTAGGCTCATATCGGATAAGGTGACCCTTGGTGTGGGGCTCCATTCAGGGTATGGACCTGCCCAGAGATTGTACATCAAACGAGGCTATATTCCAGATGGGACGGGTGTTTGGTATCAGAACCATCAACCGGCCATGAATGCGGTTTGTGAAGATATCGGAGAATTGGTCTTGTATCTGTCGAAAAATTTGTTTTAAGACAGATTTTATAAGGTTTAAATTTTAAATATAGTAAATAATCACAGTTCCTTTTTCATTCGAAAAAGGGACTTTTTTGTTTGAAATTGTTTGATTTATTCCTCAAAGTGATAAAATATAATTGTTTGAAATATCAAGATAAAAATAAATATCGAAAAAAACATATAAGACTTAGTTTTTTAAAATACGGACTCTTTTGAAAAGTCTTAAAATTTCCTAAAATAAGGCTTTTGAAAGGTTGTAAATAAAATTGTTACAAAAAGGTTACAGATTGTTAAAATTAAATTAAATGCAATAATATAATTTGGAAAAAATTTGACATATAAATTAATTGACGGTAAAATAATTAAGATAATCAAATTAATTGATTTGCGCAATAATTAGATATAAAGATTAATCTGATGTGTCAAATTTTATTATAGTAGAAGGATAGCATAATGAAGAAACTGAAAGTGATGGTTGTTTTTGGAACACGACCAGAAGCTATTAAAATGGCCCCTTTAGTGTTAGAATTGCAAAAACATAGTGACAGCATTGAGACGATCACAGTTGTGACAGCTCAGCACCGTCAAATGCTTGATCAAGTTCTTGAAACTTTTAGCATCGAGCCACATTATGACCTGGATATTATGGGGAAAAATCAATCCCTCTTAGATATTACTGGAAAAATTTTAGAAAAGTTTGATCCAGTTGTTAAGCAAGAACTTCCAGATATGATTCTTGTTCACGGAGACACAACGACAACTTTTGCAGCAAGTTTAGTTGCTTTCTATAATCAGGTACGAATCGGCCACGTTGAAGCTGGTTTAAGGACTTTTGATAAGTATTCTCCTTTCCCAGAAGAAATGAATCGTCAGATGACAGATAACCTTGCGGATCTTTATTTTGCTCCAACTAGTGAGAGTAAAGAAAATCTTCTTAAGGAAAATCATCCTGAGTCTGCTATTGTCATTACGGGAAATACAGCCATTGATGCCTTGAAACTAACCGTTCAATCGGATTACTATCATGAAGTTCTAGATCAATTGGATCCAGATAAGAAACTTGTATTGGTAACCATGCACCGTCGTGAAAATCAAGGTCAACCAATGAGAAATGTCTTTACAGCTTTACGTGAGATGGTCGATCTTCATCAGGAAATTGAAGTTGTTTATCCTGTTCACCTTAGCCCTGCTGTGCAAGAAGCAGCAAAAGATATCTTAGCCGGTCACGATCGTATTCACTTGATTGAGCCTTTAGATGTACTTGATTTTCATAATTTGGCTTCAAGAAGCTATTTTATCATGACCGACTCTGGTGGTGTTCAGGAAGAGGCGCCTTCTCTGGGCAAACCTGTCCTTGTCCTTCGTGACACGACGGAACGTCCAGAAGGAGTAAGAGCAGGTACGTTGAAGCTAGTTGGTACGGATCCAGTACGTGTGAAAGAAGCAATGGCAGCACTCTTAATAGATGAAACTCTTTATAGACAAATGTCTCAGGCACCAAATCCTTATGGAGATGGAAGAGCTTCTGAACGAATCGTACAATCCATTCAACAGTACTTTGGGGCAGCGACTTCTGTATCTGAATTCAAAGGGGGGAAATAAGATAAAATGAAAAATTGGAGTCAATTTAAAAACTGGCTTATGGCTTTGCTTGCTTGTGAGGTCATTCTTTTGGTGCTTTGTTTTTTGTATGCTCGAGCAATCATTTTAGAACAAATCTTGTTTTTAGCTTTAGCCTTGTTTGCAGTGTTGGTATTATCTGACCTTTTGCTTACTTGGACCCTTATCTTAGCATTTGGTTTTGGACTTATCGTTTTGGTTGCGGGTGTGGTTTATATCCCAATCATTCAACTGATCTTCTTATTAATCAGTTTTCCACTTTTGATTGGGATTCTACTTAAGGTTCGTTATTATTTCTTCAAGGTGGCCTCAAAGGTCCAAGAACAGGAAGACGAAGCTCGAGCAGATTACCAAGCTATGGTCACTGAACAAAGTGATGTTACGGTTCAATCTCTATTGATTCATTGGGCACATGAAGATTTGTTCTTCCAGATTAAACCGAAAGAACATAACCAGATGCTCAGTCGTATTCAAGAGGTAATTGCTCAGGAATTGAGTTACAATGATAAGCTTTATTACGTTTCAGATGGTAATTTTCTCGTTCTGTCTAGCAGTAACCAATATTCCTTGAAAGAGCTTTACTTTAATGATTTGCAGGAGAAACTAAGCAGTTTAGTTTTTCATGGAGAAGAAGGCAATCAAGAAATTCAGTTCCAAACAGGCTATTTGGTGATTAACTCTGATAATAAAGATAAATACCAAGACTACGCAGATGTAGCCAGTCATCTCAAACGTCAACTAGAGACAGATGTAATTGTAGAATATTAGGAGGGAAACATGACTCTAACCGAACTATTTTTTGGTATTGCTTTGGGACTCAGTCTCGCCTTTGGCATTTGTTTTATCATACTATTTATTGCATACAATATTCTTTACCATCGAGTGAACAAAAATTTTAAGGCGGTGAATCATGATTAGTCAAATGTTAATGATTTTTACCTTGCTTACAATTTGGATTTCTCTAGCTTGGGGCTTGGTAATTCTCTTTTCGGCAGTACACTTTTGGTTTAAACACAGTGATTTTCGTGTAGACACTTCGCCGCTACCTTATTATCCTAAGGTAACGATTGTTGTTCCTGCTCATAATGAGGATGTGGTTATTGCCCAAACAGCAAAAGCTATCTTGGATATGAACTATCCTCACGACCGTGTGGAGTTGCTTCTATTCGCAGATAACTGTTCAGATAACACCTATGCAGAATGTTTGTCTGTACAAGCCATGCCTGAGTATGCAGGAAGAAATCTGACGATTATCGACCGTACTGGTACGGGAGGAAAGGCGGGCGTTCTAAACGATGCTTTGGAGATGGCAACGGGCGAATACATCTGTGTCTATGATGCGGATGCTATGCCTGAAAAAAATGCTCTTTATTTCCTTGTCAAAGAAGTGATGAAAGATCCAGAACGCCATGTGGCATCTTTCGGTCGCAACAAGACTCGAAATGCCAATCAAAATTTCTTGACTCGTTGTATTAATCAGGAAATCGTTGTTACTCAGCGCGTGCACCACGTTGGGATGTGGCATCTCTTTAAAATTGGGCGTATCCCAGGAACCAACTTTATCATTCAAACCGACTTTGTAAAGAGTATCGGTGGTTGGAAAAATGGTGCCTTAACCGAGGATACCGATATTTCCTTCAAAATCATGCAGAGTGGTAAATTGATTGCCCTTGCCTATAATTCTGAGGCTTTCCAACAAGAACCTGAGACCTTAAAGAGTTACTATATGCAGCGTAAACGTTGGGCAAAAGGAAATTATGAAGTTGTTCTCTCGAACTTTAAGCATTTATTTGGCAGAGCAAACTGGCGCGTTAAACTAGAAGTCTTTAACTATTCTTGTGTTTTCTTTTGGTTTAACTTTGCCATTGTTCTGTCGGATTTGATTTTCCTAGCGAATGTGCTAGCAATCTGCCTTAATTTTTTCTTCCCAGATGTCAGGGTTCCATTTGCTTTTGATGCGGATAATATCTACATCGCCCAGCTCATGCTCTTCAACTGGATACTCATGATTGGTCTCTATTTGATGCAAATTATGACAGCATTGGCAAGTCAATTTGGACAAGCGACGACTAAACAAATCTGGTTGGCCTTGGCTGCCTATTTCTCTTATGCACAGATGTTTATCGTTGTATCCGTTGATTCCATTTCTTCAATCGTGCTGGATAAAGTACTCCGACGAAAAGAAACCAAGTGGGTTAAAACCAAGCGGTTTGCAGGATAGGAGGTTCTATGAAAACGAATAAATTAAAATATGTCTGGTTTGTACTCATCCTTTCTATCTTTTGTTTAGCCTTGTTTTTAGTAAGAGGAAGGACCAAAATCGAGATGCGGAATCGAATTTACAGCCAATGGAGCCAGCAGTTCCTTGTTACAAAAGGCAATCAGTCTTATGTTCGTACGACGAGTGATTCGGAGGAGACAATAGTTCTATCTGAAGCCCAAAGTTATGGCATGCTCATAACGGTTTTAGCAGCCCAAAAAGGGCAAGCGACACAAGCAGATTTTGAGAGTCTTTATCGCTATTATCAAAATCATCGTATCGAGGGAACGCAGTTGATGTCTTGGAAGCAAGTGATCACAAATAGTAGCGAAACGGTTGAGAAGCAAAACGCAACTGATGGAGATCTCTACATCGCTTATTCTTTGATTGAAGCTGCCAAGCAGTGGCCGGATAAGGCGCAGGAATACCAAGCACAAGCTAAAAAAATCTTAGAAGATATTCTTCGATACAATTACAATGAAGAGACAGGAGTGCTAACAGTAGGAAACTGGGCAAATAAGGATTCCGATTATTATTACTTGATGCGGACGTCTGATACTCTTCCTCACTATTTCCAGTCTTTCTATGACCTGACTGGAAACAAACAGTGGCTAGATGTTAAGGATAAGATGCTTGGGCAATTGGAGCAAATCAGTTCTCATTCTGATACGGGTCTCTTGCCAGACTTTATCTGGGCTGAGAAGTCAGGGGCACGTCTTGTTGATGCCAACACTATCGAATCTCAATACGATGGAGCGTATTCTTATAATGCTTGCCGTTTGCCATATCACTTGTCTCAGAGTCAGGATGAAAGAAGCCAAAAACTCGTTCAAAAGATGATGGATTTCTTTATGAAAGAGCAACGTATTTATGCTGGTTATGACTTGAATGGAACTGCCCTCAATCAATACCAGGCAGGTAGTTTCTTGGCCCCGATTACCTATGCGTCTGACAAGGGAGAAGGCTATCTGAAACTTCTTCAGCAAAATAAATACATTTTCACACAAGATTTACCTTTGGACAACTACTATGATGCAACGATGATTACCATGATTGCTCTAGAGATGTTCTAGAATGAAAAGAGAGGGTTAGTTTAACTGGCTCTCTTTTTGATAGGATTTTCATCTTTTTTCAAAAAAGGAATTTCATCAGCTTTATGGTATAATGGAAAGAGTGATGGAAAAGAGGTAGAGAGATGGATGCGAAATTAAAATACAAGGCAAAGAAGATTAAAATCGTCTTTTTTGATATCGATGATACCTTGCGTACGTCAAAGACAGGTTTTATTCCAGCTACAATTCCCACTGTCTTTAAACAGTTGCGTGAAAAAGGAATTTTAACAGGAATTGCCTCTGGTCGTGGCATTTTTGGTGTTGTTCCAGAGATTCGTGAGCTCAAGCCGGACTTTTTTGTAACCCTAAATGGGGCTTATATAGAAGATAAAAAAGGCCAGGTCTTTTATCAGCATCAGATTGAGAAGTTAGATGTTGAGGAGTATGTCTCTTGGACCAAGCGAGAGGGAATTGAATATGGCTTGGTTGGCAGTCATGACGCTAAACTCTCCACTCGAACAGAACTGATCAGTGAGGCTATTGATCCCATTTATCCAAACTTGGATGTGGATCCAGACTTCCATGAAAAAGCAGACATTTATCAGATGTGGACATTTGAAGATAAAGGAGATGCCTTGCGCTTGCCAGAGTCTTTATCGGATAAACTTCGCATGGTGCGTTGGCATGAACATTCATCTGATATCGTGCCTATTTCAGGTTCAAAAGCCACAGGTGTAGCCAAGGTGGTGGACCATTTAGGCTTGAAACCAGAGAATGTCATGGTTTTTGGTGACGGTCTCAACGACTTGGAACTCTTTGATTATGCTGGAATCAGCATTGCTATGGGTGTTTCCCATGAAAAGATCAAAGAAAAAGCAGATTATATTACAAAAACAGTAGAAGAAGATGGCATTTTTGATGCCTTAGAAGGATTTGGTATGGTAGAAAAAGAATTGCATTTCCCACAAGTAGACATTGAAACAGTAGAAGGTCCGTTGGCGACTATTAAGACAAATTACGGAGACTTGCGTATCAAGCTCTTCCCTGAACATGCTCCCAAAACAGTAGCCAACTTTGTTGCTCTGTCAAAAGATGGTTACTATGATGGTGTAATTTTCCACCGAATTATCAAGGATTTTATGATCCAAGGTGGAGATCCAACTGGTACTGGTATGGGGGGAGAATCAATCTACGGCGACTCTTTTGAAGATGAATTCTCAGAAGAACTTTACAACATCCGTGGTGCCCTTTCTATGGCCAATGCGGGTCCAAATACCAATGGTAGCCAGTTCTTTATCGTTCAAAACCAACATTTGCCGTACTCTAAGAAAGAGATTGCGCGTGGTGGCTGGCCTGAACCAATCGCTGAGATTTATGCAGAACAAGGTGGAACTCCTCACCTTGACCGCCGCCATACTGTTTTTGGGCAATTGATAGATGCAGAATCTTTTGCGGTCTTGGATGCCATTGCAGCTGTTGAGACTGGTGCAATGGACAAGCCAGTTGAAGATGTAGTAATTGAAACGATTGAAATTGAGGACTAGAATGAAAATTGGTGATAAGCTAACTGGGCGTATTACAGGAATTCAGCCCTATGGTGCCTTTGTCGAGTTAGAGACAGGGGTGACAGGGCTGATTCACATCTCGGAGATTCGGACGGGATTTATTGAAAATATCTATGACATTTTAAAAATTGGCGATGAAGTCCAAGTTCAGGTGGTGGATTTTGACGAATACACTGGGAAGGCTAGTCTTTCCATACGTACCTTGGAAGAGGAAAAGCATCAATTACCAAGACGGAGACGTTTTTCAAATGATCGGATCAAGCACGGTTTTGCGCCTCTTGCCCGAATGATGCCTGTTTGGACGCGCGAGGCATTAGAGCATTTAAAGAAGAAGCCATAAATACGATTATCTAAATCATTTGTAATATTAACATCATTTGTTATAATAAAAGTATGAAAGAAGAACAATTATTAAAACCAGGAGAGCGAATCAACCAGCTCTTTTCGACAGATATCAAGATCATCCAAAATAGAGAGGTGTTTAGCTATTCGGTGGATAGTGTTCTCTTGTCACGCTTTCCACGCTTTCCTAAAAATGGCTTAATTGTGGACTTTTGTGCTGGCAATGGTGCAGTAGGACTTTTTGCAAGTAGTCGTACCAAGGCAAAAATTCTCTCTGTAGAAATTCAGGAGCGTTTGGCGGATATGGCAGAGCGTTCGGTTCAGTTGAATGGCTTGGAAGAGCAGATGCAGGTCATCTGTGATGATTTGAAAAATATGCCAGCCCACATTCAGGGAAGTAAGGTGGATATGATTTTATGCAATCCTCCTTATTTTAAGGTGGATCCGCATTCTAATCTCAACGAGAGTGAACACTACCTTCTGGCCAGACACGAAATTACGACTAACCTAAAAGAAATTTGCCGTAGTGCTCAGAGTATTCTCAAGTCTAATGGTCGTTTGGCCATGGTTCATCGTCCAGATCGGCTCTTGGATATCTTAGACATGCTTCAACGCCATAATTTGGCACCCAAGCGCCTGCAATTTGTCTATCCTAAACGTGAGAAGGAGGCCAATATGCTCTTAATCGAAGCTATCAAGGATGGATCGACCAGTGGCTTTAAGGTCTTGCCACCACTCATCGTTCACAATGATGATGGTTCCTATACACCAGAAATTCAAGAGATTTACTATGGATCATAAGGCCTATATGTATGTGGTGGAGTGTCGCGACGGATCTTACTATACTGGTTATACGACAGACGTTAAGAAACGCCTTGCCGTTCATAATAGTGGTAAGGGAGCCAAATATACCCGAGCTCGCTTGCCAGTCAAACTCATCTATGCTCAAGGTTTTGCTAGTAAGGAAGAAGCCATGTCTGCCGAAGCTCTCCTCAAACGAAAGAAACGTCCACAGAAAGAACGATTTTTATCTGAAAATCAAGAGAAAAATCTAGTCAACCATATTGATGTCTAACGAGGAGTCCTTTGGCTCCTCTTACTTTTGTCAAAAGAGGAAAAAAGTGCTAAAATAAGATGAATAAATTTAAAGAGGTATTATCATGTCTAAGATTCTAGTATTTGGTCACCAAAATCCAGACTCAGATGCCATCGGGTCATCTGTAGCCTTTGCTTACCTTGCAAAAGAGGCTTATGGATTGGACACAGAAGCTGTAGCACTTGGAACTCCAAATGAAGAAACAGCTTTCGTTTTGAACTATTTTGGTGTAGAAGCACCACGCGTCATCACATCTGCTAAAGCAGAAGGTGCAGAGCAAGTCATCTTGACTGACCACAATGAATTCCAACAATCAGTGTCAGATATTGCTGAAGTAGAAGTTTACGGAGTTGTGGATCACCACCGTGTGGCTAATTTTGAAACTGCCAGCCCGCTCTACATGCGCTTGGAACCAGTTGGATCAGCTTCATCTATCGTTTACCGCATGTTCAAAGAACATGGTGTAGCAGTTCCTAAAGAAATTGCAGGTTTGATGCTTTCAGGTTTGATTTCAGATACTCTTCTTTTGAAATCTCCAACAACTCACCCATCTGATAAAGTGATTGCGCCTGAGTTGGCAGAAATAGCAGGTGTCAACTTGGAAGAGTACGGTCTTGCTATGCTGAAAGCTGGTACAAACTTGGCTAGTAAATCTGCTGAAGAATTGATTGACATCGATGCTAAGACCTTTGAACTCAATGGAAATAAGGTTCGTGTTGCCCAAGTCAATACAGTTGATATTGCTGAAGTCTTGGAACGCCAAGCAGAAATCGAAGCAGCAATGCAAGCAGCTAATGCAGCAAACGGCTACTCAGACTTTGTCTTGATGATTACAGACATCGTCAACTCAAACTCAGAAATCCTTGCTCTTGGATCAAACATGGACAAGGTGGAAGCTGCCTTTAATTTCAAACTTGAAAACAACCACGCTTTCCTTCCAGGTGCTGTTTCACGTAAGAAACAAGTGGTGCCACAGTTGACTGAAAGCTTTAATGGGTAATTCTTAATGAATATTTGGAACTGTTAATTTGACTATTTATAGAAGGTGATAGCATGATGCGATTGATTGAAGGACTGCGCTTTTTGGTTGAGGTTGTGGCAATCCTTGGTCTTTTCTTCGTGTCTGTGATACAAATTTCTTGGCTGGAAAAATTCCTATTTTTTCTTCTAGCAGTTCTATTAATCTTATTTTGGGCGCGATATATGGCACCAAAATCTCCACATGCTTTTAAAAAATAGCATCGCCTCGTTGCTGAGACATCGATTTTTATTTTAGTTAGTGGTAGTTTTTGGCATTTGTATGGATTGCAAATAGGAATCCTATACTTAGCTCTGTCTTTTGGAAGTTTGGGTCTGCTTTATTATTTTCAGCTAGAGTAATTCTTATAATATATTTAATGAATTATTTAAATGGTAATTATTTGACTGGAGATTGACACGAGAAAACAGTGTTTTCCATATAGCTAAAGGGGTTTCGGCTCCTTTTTTCTAGGAGAGAAAGATGTTAGAAAATGGTGATTTGATTTTTGTGAAGGACCTTTCAGATATGGGGCAGGCTATCCAGGCTTCTACGGGGAACTATAGTCATGTAGCCATCTTTTTGGACGGTTTCATTTACCATGCTAGTGGGCAAGCTGGTGTCATTTGTCAAGAACCGGCTGAATTTTTTGAACCAACTCATCTCTACGATCTTTATGTCTATCCAGAGCTGGAAGCTGACTTGGTAAAGGAGAGAGCTAGCAAACATTTAGGTGCACCTTATAATAGCTCGTTTTATCCAGATGGTTCTGGCTTTTATTGCTCCCAGTATATCGCTGAAATCCTACCGATTTTTGAAACTATTGCCATGAAATTTGGGGACGGGGAGCAGGAAATCAGTGATTTTTGGAGGGAATACTACAGGAAACTCGAACTTCCAGTGCCTCTGAATCAACCAGGGACCAATCCTAGTCAACTAGCAGCATCCCCTCTATTAGAATGTAAAGAAAGGAATCTTCATGATTCAGATTTTTAATCCCTCCCGTTTGACTCGACAGCCATTTTTTATAGATTTGGTGGACTATCTGGACCAGCATGATGATGTGATCCTCCGAGAAATCAAGGCCCAGTTTCCAGATGTGGCAGTTGATAAACTCATGGAAGAGTATATAAAGGCAGGTTTGATCCGAAGGGAAAACAAACGTTATTCCCTTAATCTCCCTTTTCTAGAATCAATAGACAGTCTGGTCCTTGACCAAGAGATTTTTGTCAGAGAGGATAGTCCAGTCTATCAAGCTTTGCTGAAAAAGACTTTTGAGACAGAATTGCGCAATCAAACCAATGCAGCCATTTTAGTCGAATCTACAGATTTTGCTAGAGAAAAGATGACCCTGTCTAATTATTTCTACAAGGTCAAGAATCAATATCCTTTGACAGAAAAACAGCAGGAACTCTATGCCATTTTGGGAGATGTCAATCCTGAGTATGCCCTCAAGTATATGACGACTTTTTTACTGAAATTCCTCAAAAAAGACCAGCTCATGCAGAAACGTCGTGATATCTTTGTGGACAGTTTAGTCGTTCTAGGCTATATTGTGCAAAATGAAGCTGGAAAGTATGAGTTGGCCGTCGATTTTGACAAGGAGAGATTGTCTTTCCATTTGTCTTAATTAGTTGCTTTTGAGCAGATTGTTTGACTTTGCCAAAGAATAAGCATAAACTGAATGTAAGCGATAACGTTTATCGTATTAAAAGCAAAGGAGACAGAGCTATGTCACTTGAAAATAAATTGGATCAAGCAACTGGTGCTATCAAAGAAGGATTTGGTAAAGTTACTGGCGATAGTAAGACAGAAGCAGAAGGTACTGTAGAAAAAACAGTTGCGAAAGCAAAAGAAGTTGTTGAAGATGCTAAAGGCGCTGTAGAAGGTGCCGTTGAAGGTCTTAAAAACTCATTTAAGAAAGAAGACTAAAAAAATCAAGGGAATGTTTCCCTTGATTTTTTTATAGATAACGTTCTGCGATAGCTGCGTCTCCAGGATAGTCTTCTTTCTTTCCTTGGACGATTTGGTAACAATCAGCTCCCTTGCCTGCAATAATCACAGCATCGAGTTCTTGATTTGTGATGGCCATCGCCGCCTTGATGGCTTCTTCACGATCGGCAATCTTTTCAACAGGATGACTGATGTAGCAGCTAATTTCTTCAGCAATGGCCATTGGATCTTCATAGTTTGGATCATCAGCGGTGAGAAAGACTTGAATTTCAGGATGTTGATTGAGAAGGAGTCCAAAGTCTTTGCGACGACTTTCACCCTTGTTTCCAGTCGAACCGAGAACCAGAACAATCTTTCCAGTTTGATGGGTTTCAACAACAGAAATCAGTTTTTTCAGACTGTCGCCATTGTGAGCATAGTCTATGAAGACCTTGGCTCCATTTTTCTGAGTGAGAACTTCCATACGTCCAGGAACGCGGGTTGCAGCGATCCCTTTTTTGATGTCCTCCAGACTGGCACCTAGACGAAGACAGGCAAGTCCTGCAGCAACGGCATTTTCTTGATTGAAGTGACCGATGAGTTGGATATCATAATCACCAGCGAGTTTACCTGTAGCGGAAAAGCTAAAGGCTTTGGAGTTCTCAATTTGGTTACTTGACTGGCTACCATAGAAGTCATGCTCTTGATCTTCTACTTGTTCTTTCAATACAGAAAAGTGGTCCATGTCGCTATTAATGACAACTGCTCGGCTATTTTTCATCAAGAGACGTTTGTGATAGAAGTAGTCTTCAAAGCTAGGATGCTCAATCGGACCGATATGGTCAGGAGTGATGTTAAGAAAGACACCTACATCAAAGGTCAGACCATAGACTCGATGAACAAGATAGGCTTGGCTAGAGACTTCCATTACAAGATGGGTTCTTCCATTTTTAACAGCCTGAGCCATCATGTCGAAAAGATCGATATTTTCAGGCGTTGAGAAGGCAGATTTAAAGAAGGTCTCGCCATCCAGAGTTGTGTTCATAGTTGACAAGAGAGCTGTTGGGTAGCGTTGAGATAGGATGTGGTAAGCAAAGTACGCTGCTGTCGTCTTTCCTTTTGTCCCTGTGAAAGCGAGAATTTTGAGTTTCTCTTGTGGATTACCATAGAATTCCATCGCAATCAAACTCATGGCTTTCTTGATATCGTTCACAACGATGACGGGGATACCAACCTCGTAGTCCTTTTCTGCGACATACCAAGCTAAGCCTTGCGTTATAGCGGATAGGAGGTATTCTTTTTTAAAGGCAGCGCCTTTTGCAAAAAAAAGAGTGCCTTCTTTTACTTTTCTGCTGTCATAACTGATGCTATCAAAAACAACTTCACTGTAGTTGTAGTGGTAATGTCCTTGGTCAATAATCTCGCGAAAAAGGCCATCCTTCTTTAAAATATCTAATACGGTTTCAATCTTAATCATACTTTCTATTATAAACTTCAAGTCTGAATTTTACAAGTAACAAGGAAAAGTTTATAATGGAAGATAAGGAACTTTTCCTAGTTATCAAAATTGAATGAGGAAGCTATGTCTAACGAAAACAATCACCAGCAAGCCCAGATGTTGCGAGGGACTGCTTGGCTAACAGCTAGTAACTTTATTAGTCGCCTCCTTGGTGCTATCTACATTATTCCCTGGTATATCTGGATGGGGACCTATGCTGCCAAGGCAAATGGCCTCTTTACCATGGGCTACAATATTTACGCCTGGTTCTTGCTGATTTCGACAGCGGGTATCCCAGTTGCGGTCGCCAAACAAGTGGCTAAGTACAATACCATGCGAGAAGAAGAGCATAGCTTTGCCTTGATTCGGAGTTTCCTAAGCTTTATGACGGGCTTGGGCATAGTCTTTGCTTTGGTCTTGTATCTCTTTTCTCCCTGGTTAGCAGATTTGTCAGGTGTGGGGAAAGACCTGATTCCCATCATGCAGAGCTTGGCTTGGGCAGTCTTGATTTTCCCATCTATGAGTGTCATCCGAGGATTCTTCCAAGGGATGAATAACCTGAAACCCTATGCTATGAGTCAAATCGCCGAGCAGGTAATCCGTGTTATCTGGATGTTGATGGCAACCTTCTTCATTATGAAGATGGGTTCTGGTGACTACTTATCAGCCGTTACCCAATCGACCTTTGCGGCCTTTGTGGGGATGGTGGCAAGTTTTGCAGTCTTGATTTATTTCCTTGCCCAAGAAGGTTTGCTTAAAAGAGTTTTTGAAACACGGGATAAGATCAATAGTAAGCGACTTTTGGTTGATACCATCAAGGAAGCCATTCCCTTTATCCTGACAGGATCAGCCATTCAACTCTTCCAAATCTTAGACCAGATGACCTTTATCAATAGTATGAAGTGGTTTACTAACTACAGCAATGAAGACTTGGTTGTCATGTTTTCTTATTTCTCAGCCAATCCTAATAAAATTACTATGATTTTAATCTCTGTGGGAGTTTCAATCGGGAGTGTCGGCTTGCCGCTGTTGACGGAAAACTATGTAAAAGGCGACTTGCAGGCGGCGGCTCGCCTAGTCCAAGATAGCCTTACCATGCTCTTCTTATTTCTACTGCCTGCAACGGTTGGAGTGGTCATGGTAGGGGAGCCTCTTTATACAGTTTTTTACGGTAAGCCAGATAGTCTGGCCATGGGTTTATTTGTCTTTGCAGTTTTGCAGTCTACTATCCTAGGTTTGTACATGGTCTTGTCTCCTATGCTTCAGGCCATGTTCCGAAACCGCAAGGCAGTTCTATACTTTATCTATGGTTCCATTGCTAAGATCGTCTTGCAATTGCCAACCATTGCTATTTTCCACAGCTACGGTCCCTTGATTTCAACGACTATCGGTTTGATTATTCCGAATGTCCTGATGTACCGAGATATCTGCCAGGTAACGGGTGCTCGTAGAAAGATTATCTTGAAACGGACTATTTTGATCACCATCTTGACTCTTGTCATGTTTATCCTAGTTGGCTTCTTGCAGTGGCTACTCGGTTTTGTCTTCCAACCAAGTGGACGTTTCTGGAGTTTCCTTTATGTGGCTCTCATCGGAGGGCTTGGAGGAGGCCTTTATGGCTTGATGAGCCTACGGACACGACTCTTAGACAAGATAATCGGCAAAGCTCAAGCAGACCGACTACGTACACGATTGAAAATATCGTAAAAAGATTTATAAATAAAAGTAATAAATTTAACCTTTCTTTAACAGAAAGGTTTTTATACTACATTTTTCTTAAAAAAAGAGAACTTTTTCTAAAATCAAGAGCAAAAAATATGCTTTTTTAAGTTTTTCTTCAGAAATCACTTGACTAAATAAAACCAAAGCTGTATAATAAGACAAAACTTTTAAACAGGAGGTTCTGGAAATGAAAAAGTCTAAGGCCAAGTATCTGACACTTGCAAGTGTCGTGTTAAGCGCAGGTATCTTACTGAGCGCATGTGGAAATTCAAGTAGCGCTACTAAAACATATAACTATGTTTATTCGAACGATCCATCTAGTTTGAACTATCTTGCAGAAAACCGTGCAACAACCAATGACATCGTGACCAATTTGGTGGATGGGTTGATGGAAAATGACCAATACGGTAACTATGTTCCATCATTGGCAGAGGATTGGACTGTTTCTCAGGACGGTTTGACCTATACTTACAAATTGCGTAAGGATGCAAAATGGTATACTTATGAGGGTGAAGAATACGCCCCTGTAACGGCCCAAGACTTTGTGACAGGTTTGAAATATGCTGCTGATAAAAAATCCGAAGCCTTGTACCTGGTTCAAGACTCTGTAGCAGGTTTGGATGACTATATCAACGGGAAAACAACTGACTTTTCAACAGTCGGTGTTAAGGCTATTGATGACCAAACAGTTCAGTACACTTTGACACGTCCAGAACCTTATTGGAATTCTAAAACAACTTCAACCATTCTCTTCCCTGTCAATGCAGACTTCTTGAAATCAAAAGGGGATGATTTTGGTAAGGTAGATCCTTCTAGCATTTTGTACAGTGGACCTTTCTTGATGAAATCGTTTGTTTCAAAATCTGTTATCGAATACAAGAAAAATCCAAATTACTGGGATGCTAAAAATGTCTTTGTGGACGATGTGAAATTGACTTACTATGACGGTAGTGACCAGGATGCCCTAGCTCGTAACTTCGTAGAAGGAGTATACAGCTACGCACTTCTCTACCCAAATAGCTCAAGCTTTGAAGGCATTAAAGAGAAGAACAAGGATAACATCATCTATAGTATGCAAAACGCAACTTCTTATTACTTGAACTTCAACTTAGACAGAAAATCTTATAACTTCACTTCTAAATCCTCAGATATCGAAAAGAAATCAACCCAAGAAGCAGTTCTGAATAAAAACTTCCGTCAAGCCTTCAACTATGCTTATAACCGTACAGCCTATGGAGCACAATCTCAAGGGGAAGAAGGAGCAACAAAGATTATTCGTAACTTGGTTGTACCTCCTACGTTTGTAAGTATCAACGGAAAAGACTTTGGCGATGTTGTTTCAGAAAAGATGGTCAACTATGGCCAAGAATGGCAAGGAATCAACTTTGCAGATGCACAAGATCCATACTACAATCCTGATAAAGCTAAAGCTAAATTTGCAGAAGCTAAGAAAGAATTGGAAGCTAAGGGTGTGCAATTCCCAATCCACTTGGATGTAACAGTTGACCAATCAGCTAAAAAAGGTGTACTTGAAGCAAGTTCTTTGAAACAATCCATCGAATCTGTTCTAGGAGCTGAGAATGTGGTTATCGATATCCAACAGCTATCAACAGATGACTTTGACAACTCTAGCTACCTCGCTCAAACCGCAGCTCAAAAAGACTTTGATATCTATAATGGCGGTTGGAGTGCTGACTACTTGGATCCATCAAGCTATCTTGATATCTTAAATGTCAATAACGGTGGTATGTTGCAAAACATTGGTCTAGAACCAGGTGAGGTCAATGACAAGGCTAAGGCAGTTGGTCTGGATACTTACACTCAAATGTTAGAAGAAGCGAACAAGGAGCAAGAACCAGCGAAACGTTATGAAAAATATGCGGAAATTCAAGCTTGGCTCGTTGATAGCGCCCTTGCTATTCCAAACGTTTCTCAGGGTGGAACACCGACCTTGAGAAAGACAGTTCCATTCTCATCACCATTCTCACAAGCTGGAAATAAGGGTGTCGAATCATACAAGTATCTCAAGTTGCAAGATAAGACTGTAACGGCTGATGAGTATGAAAAAGCTAAAGAAAAATGGCAGAAAGAAAAAGAAGAATCAAATAAAAAAGCCCAAGAAGAACTGGCAAAACATGTTAAATAACCAGTCTATTCAACAGGAAAAACGATAGTTTCTCAAGGAACTATCGTTTTTATATAGTTTGAAACTATAACTAGCTCTTGAAAACAAGAAAATGAGTTAGTAAAAATAAGTGGTACAATAGTTACTATAGATTTGGAGGTATTGTATGAGCAAAGAACTACACATCAACACAATTTTGGCCCAGGCGGGAATCAAGTCAGATGAGGCTACAGGTGCCTTGGTAACGCCGCTTCATTTTTCAACCACTTATCAGCATCCAGAGTTCGGTCAGTCTACGGGATTTGACTATACTCGTACCAAAAATCCAACTCGCAGTAAGGCGGAGGAAGTCTTGGCGGCAATCGAATCAGCAGATTATGCCCTAGCGACAAGCTCAGGTATGGCTGCGATTGTACTGGCCTTTAGTGTTTTTCCAGTAGGAAGTAAAGTCTTGGCTGTACGCGATCTGTATGGGGGTTCTTTCCGTTGGTTCAATCAAGTCGAGCAAGAAGGCCGTTTCCATTTTACCTATGCCAATACAGAAGAAGAGCTTGTCGCTGAGTTAGAGAAAGATGTGGATGTTCTCTATATTGAAACACCAACCAATCCCTTGATGTTGGAATTTGATATTGCCAAACTAGCCAAACTAGCTCATGCCAAGGGTGCCAAGGTAGTGGTAGACAATACCTTTTACAGTCCGATTTATCAACGTCCGATTGAAGACGGTGCGGATATCGTTCTTCATTCAGCAACCAAGTATCTAGCAGGGCACAATGATGTCTTGGCTGGTGTGGTTGTGACTAATAGTTTAGAACTATATGAACAACTGTTCTACAATCTCAATACGACTGGTGCGGTCTTGTCACCATTTGATAGTTATCAGTTGATTCGTGGTCTCAAAACCCTGCCTCTTCGTATGGAGCGTTCTACAGTCAATGCCCAAGAAGTGGTTGCCTTTTTGAAGGATTCACCTGCTGTCAAGGAAGTGCTCTATACTGGACGTGGGGGTATGATTTCCTTTAAAGTAGTGGACGAAAAACGTATTCCTCATATTTTGAATAGTCTCAAGGTCTTTTCATTTGCGGAAAGTTTGGGTGGGGTAGAAAGTCTGATCACCTATCCGACAACTCAGACTCATGCGGATATTCCAGCAGAAGTGCGCCATTCCTATGGCTTAACAGATGACCTCCTGCGCTTGTCAATTGGGATTGAAGATGCTAGAGATTTGATTGCGGACTTGCGCCAAGCTTTGGAAGGATAAGATAGATATGGGAAAATATGATTTTACAAGTCTGCCCAATCGTTTTGGGCACCATACCTATAAATGGAAAGAAGCAGAAGCTGACCGAGAAGTTCTACCAGCCTGGATAGCAGATATGGACTTTGTGGTTTTGCCTGAGGTTCGACAAGCTGTACAAGCCTATGCAGATCAGTTAGTCTATGGCTATACTTATGCTAGTGATGCTTTGATTCAGTCGGTTCAGGACTGGGAAGCCAATCAACACGGGTATCGCTTTGACAAGGATTCCCTCGTCTTTATAGAGGGAGTGGTACCAGCTATTTCAACAGCTATTCAAGCCTTTACAAAAGAAGGAGAGGCTGTTCTGATTAATACACCGGTCTATCCACCGTTTGCACGCAGTGTCAAACTGAACAATCGCAGATTGATTACCAATTCTTTGGTGGAAAAGGATGGGCTGTTTGAGATTGACTTTGACCAGTTGGAGAAGGAATTGGTGGAAGAGGATGTGAAGCTTTATATCCTTTGCAATCCCCACAATCCTGGTGGACGTGTTTGGGAAAAGGAAGTGTTAGAAAAGATTGGGCATCTCTGCCAAAAACACGGTGTTTTGCTTGTTTCAGATGAGATTCACCAAGATTTGGCCCTCTTTGGTCATAAACACCAGTCTTTTAACACCATTGATCCCGCCTTTAAAGACTTTGCCCTAATCTTGAGCAGTGCTACTAAAACTTTTAATATTGCTGGGACGAAAAATTCCTATGCAGTGATTGAAAATCCAAAGCTTCGTGTTTCTTTCCAAAAACGCCAGTTGGCCAATAACCAACATGAAATCTCAGGCTTGGGGTATTTGGCGACAGAAGCTGCCTACCGTTATGGTAAGGACTGGTTAGGAGACTTAAAAGAAGTCATCGAGGACCACATTAACTATGTAGTGGATTTTTTGGGCAACGAAACCAAGATTAAGGTCATGAAACCGCAAGGTACCTACTTGATCTGGCTTGATTTTTCAGCCTATGACCTAACGGATGACCGCTTGCAAGAGCTTTTGAAGAATGAAGCCAAGGTTATCTTGAACCGAGGTTTGGACTTTGGGGAGGAGGGAACTCTTCATGCCCGCCTCAATGTAGCTATGCCGAAGTCAGTACTGGAAGAGGTTTGTCAACGCATCGTGACCACTTTTGCTACCCTTTAAAAATCGAGCCTTCTAGGAGAAAAGTCTTCCTAGAAGGCTATTTTCGTGGGGGAAAATGTGGTATAATGAAAAGATAAGATAAAGGGGTAACTATGGCTAAATTGATTCCGGGGAAGTTGCGCATGGAGGGTGTTACTCTCTATGAAACGGACAATATTGAGATTATCAAGGAAAAAGGGAGTCGCCTCTACACACGTGTCGCGGGAGAAGACTTGCGCTACAGTTTAGAGGATAATCTGGTTTTTTGTGCTTGCGATTTTTTCCAAAAAAGAGGTTACTGTGTTCACCTCGCAGCGCTCGAGCATTATCTGAAGAATGATGAAGAAGGCCAGGTGATTTTACAAGCCTTAGAAAAAGGACATGAAGAGCAAGAAGAGGTCGAAATCAAGGTTAGTTTTGGCGGTAGTTTTTTGGAGCGGATCCAACCTCAGAAGCGAGAGAAAATCTACACTTTGTCGGCTCAAGGTCAGGTGGAAGCTGGGACCAATCGCCTCCTTTGGACACTCCGAATCGGTTTAATTGATAGTCAAAAATATTATGTCATCCGTGATATCCCACTCTTTTTGAAGGTCTTAGTCCATCGAAAACCATATATGATTGGGAAATACTATGAAAATGACTTGTCTTGGGATGCTTTTGATACAGCTAGTCAAGAAGTTCTTACTTTTTTACGTGGCTTGATTGAGGAGGGGCTGAGTCAAGACCTCTTTTTCCCCAATCAAGGTCGTCACCTCTTTTTCCCTCTGACCTTTTTTGAACAAGGGGTAGAGTTGCTGATGAATTTGGAGGATTCTTATTTTGAGCACCAGATTACTAGTTATGAAAATCTTCTCTTTCATGATTTAGATCCAGATGCAGAACTGTTCTCTTTTTCCGTGCAGGAGTATCCCGATTATTTTGAGATGGAGATTTCTGAAAGTGAGCGAGTCAACGTATTCTATGGGGGAGCGGTTCTCTTTCGTAAGGGAAATCTTTATCTCTTAAACCCTGAACAAATCAGCCTTCTAAAGGAACTCAAGGAGCTCCCTCAGGAGGAAAGCGGGAGGAAATTCCTCCAGTTTGATAACAGTGATCGTGACCGTCTAGCCGCCTGCCTGCCTTTGTTTAGACAGCTGGGCACAGTTTCTGCTCCTGAGCGCTTACAAATACGATCCTTTTCACCAATCTTTTACTTTGATAGGGAGGATGACGGCCGCATCCGTTTGGATATCCAGTTTGACTATGGAGATGTTAAGGTGACTAGTCGTCAACAGCTGGAACAATTACCTTTTTCAAGCGATGCCGTCTTGGGAAATCAGCTATTTCAAGTCTGTTTAGGGGCTGGTTTTGAGGCTGATTTTCAGTCTTGGAGACAGGCTTTGAAGCCAGAGGCAGTTTATTCTTTCTTTCACCATACGATTCCAGCTTTTGAGAAATTGGGGTTGGTTTTCTTGTCTGATGAGATGAATCAGCTCTACAGCGTCCAAGCTCCTCAGGTTCAGATTGAGTCCAAGGGAGGACTGTTGGAGATTCAGTTTGATTTCCAAGGGATTGCCCAAGAAGAGATTGATCAAGCTCTTAAAGCCCTGACCAGCAATCAGGATTTCTATATCAGTTCTTCTGACCAAGTGTACTTTTTTGATGAGGAGACCAAGCAGATTCGTCAAAATTTGCAGGAACTGGGGGTTGAGCTAAAAGATGGTTCTTTCCAAGCGCGAAAATCTCTGGCTTACAGTCTGTCTCAGTTGTTTGAAGGTCGAGACAGGATCTCCTTCTCGGAAGAATTTCAGCATTTAGCTCATGATTTGACCCATCCAGAGGATTTTCCTTTGGGAGATATACGGGTGCAGGCGAGTTTGAGAGACTATCAGGAAAAGGGAGTCCGTTGGCTCCAGATGCTTCATCACTATGGCTTTAGTGGCATCCTGGCAGATGATATGGGACTGGGAAAAACACTGCAAACCATCGCTTTTTTGACGAGTCAGGTGAGAGAAGATAGTCGAGTCTTGATTTTGGCTCCGTCAGGTTTGATCTACAATTGGGCAGATGAATTTAGGAAATTTGCCCCACAGTTGGATTTGGCTGTCGTTCATGGTTTGAAAGCGAATCGAGAAGCGATTCTTTCTGAAAATCACCAAATCTATGTGACTAGCTATGCCACCTTTCGTCAAGACAGCGAGCTTTATCAAGAGATGGCTTTTGATTTTCTCTTCTTAGATGAAGCCCAGGTCATGAAAAATGCCCAAACCAAGATTGCTCAGAGTTTGCGCCAGTTTGTGGTGCCAGCAGTTTTTGCTTTGTCAGGTACGCCCATCGAAAATCATTTAGGAGAGTTGTGGTCTATCTTCCAAATTGTGCTACCGGGGCTCTTACCAAGTAAAAAGGAGTTTATGAAATTACCGGCTGACCGAGTCGCGCAGTTTATCAAGCCCTTTGTCATGAGGCGTAAGAAAGAAGAAGTTCTTACAGAACTGCCTGACCTGATCGAAGTCGTCTATAAAAATGAACTGGAAGACCAGCAGAAGGCCATCTATCTAGTCCAGTTGCAACAGATGCGAGACCGCCTAGCGCAAGTGACAGATCAGGAATTCCAAAGAAGTCGGGTAGAAATCTTATCTGGACTCATGCGATTGCGACAGATTTGCGATACGCCAGCTCTCTTTATGGACGATTACCAAGGAGCCAGTGGTAAACTCGATAGTCTCCGAGATTTATTGCTTCAAGTGGCTGATGGTGGGCATCGGGTCTTGATTTTCTCCCAGTTCAAAGGAATGTTGGAAAAAATCGAGCAAGAACTCCCAGACTTGGGCTTGACCTCCTTCAAAATCACAGGTTCAACTCCTGCTCATGACAGACAGGAGATGACTAAGGCCTTTAACCAAGGGGAAAGAGATGCCTTTCTCATCTCCCTTAAGGCGGGTGGTGTTGGTCTCAATCTAACGGGAGCTGATACGGTTATTTTGGTTGACCTTTGGTGGAATCCGGCTGTCGAAGCCCAAGCTATCGGACGCGCTCACCGCATGGGGCAGGAGCAGATGGTCGAGGTTTATCGTTTGATTACCAAGGGGACCATTGAAGAGAAAATCCAAGAACTTCAAGAACAAAAGAAACATTTGGTTTCCCAAGTTTTAGATGGTACGGAGTCGCGTGCGAGTCTCAGTCTGGCAGAAATTCGTGAAATTTTGGGAATTTCTGAAGCCAGCACTTGAAAAATCAAGACAATACGCTATAATGAAGTGTTGAAAGGAAATACAAAATGAAACAAGATCGATTTCCATTGGTGTCAGATGATGAGATCATGCTGACCAAAATGCCAGTCATGGACTTGTACGATGAGTCAGACTTTATTAGCAATATCAAAGGTGATTACCGCGATAAGAACTATTTGGAATGGTCTCCTATCAATGAGGAAGAAACCGTAGTTTCTCCAGTGGTTAATAAGGAGTCAAAGCCAAGTCCAGAACCTAAAAAAGTTGAAAAAACCTATGCTGAATTGGCTCGAGAAGAGGCGCGTGCGGACTTGAAGAAGAAACGTTCAGCCAAGTATTTGACTCAGGATGTTAGTCATACTAGACGACACAATGGTTCAACACTTGTTCGTCAAGGAAACCAACCAACAGCACCATTTCAAAAGGAAAATCCAGGTGAGTTTGCCAAATTTAGTAAAAACTTGAGCCAGTCTCACTATATCTTAGCTGAGGAGGTTGGTCAAGTGGCGAATCCAACTCCGAAAAACCAAATGGAAAAAGCTAAAAAGAACAACTACGATTTTCTAAAGAAGAGTCAAATCTATAATAAAAAGAATAAGCAAACAGAACAGGAACGTCAGGTTGCCCAAGAGTTGAATCTGACAAGAATTACTGAGTAGGGGAGAAAAGCATGTCAAAAACATATCATTTTATTGGAATCAAGGGATCAGGGATGAGTGCCCTAGCTTTGATGTTGCACCAAATGGGACACAAGGTTCAAGGTTCAGACGTTGAAAAATACTACTTTACTCAACGTGGGCTAGAGCAGGCAGGAATTGCGATTCTTCCTTTTGATGAAAAGAACCTACAAGGTGATGTGGAGATTATCGCGGGGAATGCCTTCCGTCCAGATAACAACGTTGAAATCGCCTATGCAGATCAAAATGGTATCAGCTACAAACGTTACCATGAATTCCTAGGTAGCTTTATGCGCGACTTTGTCAGCATGGGAGTGGCAGGAGCTCATGGCAAAACTTCAACAACCGGTATGTTGTCACACGTCTTGTCTCACATCACAGATACCAGTTTCTTGATTGGTGACGGAACGGGTCGTGGTTCAGCCAATGCCAAATATTTTGTCTTTGAATCAGACGAATATGAGCGCCATTTCATGCCTTACCATCCAGAATACTCTATCATCACCAACATTGACTTTGACCATCCAGACTACTTTACAAGTCTAGAGGACGTTTTCAATGCCTTTAACGACTATGCCAAACAAATTACCAAAGGTTTGTTTGTATACGGTGAGGATGCTGAGTTGCGTAAGATCACTGCCAATGCGCCAATCTATTACTATGGGTTTGAAGCTGAGGGCAATGACTTTGTAGCTAGTGATCTTCTTCGTTCTACGACTGGTTCAACATTCACCGTTCACTTCCGTGGACAAGAGTTGGGTCAATTCCACATTCCAACCTTTGGTCGTCACAATATTATGAATGCGACAGCTGTTATTGGTCTTCTTTACACAGCTGGATTTGATTTGAACTTGGTCCGTGAACACTTGAAAACTTTTGCAGGTGTTAAGCGTCGTTTCACTGAAAAAATAGTCAATGATACAGTGATTATTGATGACTTTGCCCACCATCCAACAGAAATCATTGCAACCTTGGATGCGGCTCGTCAAAAATATCCAAGCAAGGAAATCGTAGCAATCTTCCAACCGCATACCTTTACAAGAACCATTGCCTTGTTGGACGAATTTGCCCATGCTTTGAACCAAGCGGATGCGGTTTACCTAGCACAAATTTATGGATCAGCTCGTGAAGTGGACCATGGTGATGTCAAAGTAGAAGACTTAGCCAATAAAATCAACAAGAAACACCAGGTTATCACTGTTGAGAATGTATCTCCACTCCTAGACCATGACAATGCTGTTTACGTCTTTATGGGTGCTGGAGACATCCAAACCTATGAATATTCATTTGAACGTCTCTTGTCTAACTTGACAAGCAACGTCCAATAAGGAAAACAGATGGAAATTCCAATTACTATAAGGCAAGCTACCTTATCAGATTTAGAAGAAATGTTGGCGATTGAAGAAGCCAATCCTTCGTTAGAAGAGGCACTTAGCCGTCAATCCTTAGAAGAGAGTATCCGCAAGACTGCGGGTACCTTTCTTGTAGCTGGGGATGAAAATCGGCTCCTAGGCTATGTTTTAGGAGAAGCTGAGTCTATTCATTCCAAATGGATAGAAATAAAATCCTTGACCATTCATCCTGACCATTGGGGACAGGGGCTGGGAACTCTTCTTCTTGCAGCCTTGAAACAGGTGACAGTCGAACTAGATTATCAAGGTATTCTTTTGCAGAGTCCTGATGAACTACTATCTTATTTTGAAATGAATGGTTTTGTTGAAGAAGAAGAAGTGACAGAGAATCATTATGGCAGTAGTTCTGAATGGTATCTGACTTGGGTCAATCCTTTTTATCAGGAGGAAATATGAAAATCAGACAAGCAAGATTTTCGGATTTAGATCGGATTATAGAGATAGAACTAGAGAATTTTTCCCTTGAAGAAGCCATTCCTCGTTCGGTCTTTGAGGCGCATTTGCGGGAAATTCAGACCAGTTTTCTCGTAGCTGAAAAAGAGGGGCGTATTCTTGGTTATATCGAAGGTCCAGTCGTCCCACACCGCTATCTAGATGATCAGTCCTTTACAGAAAAAATAAAAGACTATAGCCATCAACCTGGAGGTTATATTTCTGTGACTTGCCTATCGATTGCCAAGGAAGCACAAGCTTTGGGGGTAGGGAAAAGACTATTAAAGGCTCTGAAAGAAGTCGCTTTAGAACATGAACGAGAGGGCATTAACCTGACGTGTCATGATTACCTTATCTCCTATTACGAAAAGCACGGCTTTGTTAATGAGGGAATATCCCAGTCAAGCTTTGCTGGGGAAACATGGTATGATATGGTCTGGCAGCCTGAAAATAAAGAAAACAGCTAGGGAATGCCCTAGTTGGTTGCTTTTCTGAGACTTTTAAGATATAATATTATGGATTGTCAACAAGGAGGTAATGCTTTTGACTGAAAAATCAAGAGAAGAAGAAAAATTAAGCTTTAAAGAGCAAATTCTACGTGATTTAGAAAGAGTAAAAGAACAAGATAGAAGAGAGAAAGAAGTAGAGATTCTAAATCTGACGGCTTCATCATCCCAAGCTAGTTCAGCAACTCCTTCAGATCTTGAACCAGAAACGTCAACAGAAGAGTTGATGGCTGATTCCCTATCTGTTGTCGATAAAATCCTAAAGAATGCACCAAGTGTTCCTCCACTTTCAAGTGCTAGAACTGATGAAATGGATGAACAAGAAGAGAAAGAGATTAGACAGCCAATCATCGACAAGATTGAGGTTGTAGAATCTGAAGAACCTCTAGTAGAGCCGATTCATCTGGCTGAAGAACCTGTAGTGGAACCTGTTCAGCCTAAGGTAGAACCAGTTGAGCTTAAACCCGAAGAAAAAGATTTTAACGATACTCCGACTAAGGTTGCCGTAACCTATAAAACAGAAGACAAGAAAGAGGAAATCACCCCAGGGATGCCTGAAAGAGTTGAGCCTGTTTCTACAGAATCTAGCAGTGGATTAGCTGATGCTCCGCGTCGTAGTCGTCGTCAAGGTGCAACACCAACTAAGAAAAAGAAAAAATCAAAAGCTAAAGGTTGCCTAGTAACAGTTCTAGTTCTCCTAGTACTCGTTGCAGTTGGTGGTTACTTTGGTTATGGTTACGTTCAAGATTCCTTGAAACCTGTGGACGCGAGCTCTAAGGACTACGTAACGGTTCAAATCCCAGACGGTGCAAATGTTCAAGAAATTGGAAGCACCTTGGAAAAATCTGGTTTGGTTAAACATGGACTTATCTTTAGTCTTTATGCTAAATATTATAGCCATGCTAACTTGAAGTCAGGTTATTACAACTTGAAGAAGAGTATGAGTACGGATGAGTTGATTCAAGAATTAGAAAAAGGTGGGACTCCTGAAGCTCAGGCACCTGTTCTTGCAAACTTGACAATTCCAGAAGGCTATACATTAGAGCAAATCGCTCAAACAGTAGGACAACTTCAAGGTGAATTTAAAGAACCTCTTACTGCGGATGCTTTCTTGGCAAAAGCTCAAGATGAGACCTTTATCTCACAATTAGTAGCCAAGTATCCAAACCTACTTGGAAGTCTTCCAACAAAAGACAGTGGCGTTCGTTATCGTCTTGAAGGTTACCTTTTCCCAGCAACCTATACGATCAAAGACGATACAACTGTTGAAAGTTTGATTGATGAGATGGTGGCTGCTATGGATAAGGCTATGTCACCATATTACGCTACGATCAAAGAAAAGAATCTGACAGTTAATGAATTGCTCAGCATTGCTTCTCTTGTCGAAAAAGAAGGTGCTAAGACCGAAGACCGCAAGAAAATCGCAGGTGTCTTCTATAACCGCTTGAATGTTGGTATGCCACTTCAAAGTAATATCGCTATCCTATATGCTCAAGGAAAACTTGGTCAAAAGATTAGTTTAGCAGATGACGCTGGAATTGATACAACGATTGATTCACCATACAATGTTTATACACACCTTGGCCTCATGCCTGGACCGGTTGATAGCCCAAGTTTGGATGCGATTGAAGCAAGTGTAAACCAAACAAAGAGTGAGTACTTGTACTTTGTAGCCAATGTTGAAGACGGTAAAGTATACTTTGCGACAACAAAAGAAGAACATGATCAAAACGTTGCAGAGCATATCAATAGTAAGTTACCTCAAGCAAGTAGTTCAAACTAAAATTATGTGGTTTTCCACATAATTTTGTTTTAAAAAAGTAAATAGAATAGAAAGTTAAAAAAATGGCAGAAAAAACTTACCCAATGACCCTTGAAGAAAAGGAAAAACTAGAAAAAGAATTAGAGGAGTTGAAACTCGTCCGTCGTCCCGAAGTCGTAGAGCGTATCAAGATTGCTCGTTCCTATGGAGACCTTTCAGAAAATAGTGAGTATGAAGCAGCGAAAGATGAACAAGCTTTTGTTGAAGGACAAATTTCAAGTCTAGAAACAAAAATTCGTTATGCTGAAATTGTTAATAGCGATGCAGTTGCCCAAGATGAGGTAGCAATCGGTAAAACAGTAACAATCCAAGAAGTCGGTGAAGACGAAGAAGAGGTCTACATCATCGTCGGTTCTGCAGGTGCAGATGCTTTTGCTGGTAAAGTATCAAATGAAAGTCCGATTGGCCGTGCTCTAATTGGCAAGAAGACTGGCGATACTGCAACGATTGAAACACCAGTTGGTAGCTATGATGTCAAAATCTTAAAGGTTGAAAAAACAGCCTAAATAGGATGAAAAAGGAGTAGTGAAGGCCTTGCCTTGCTCAACTCCTTTTTGGTTTTTTGGATAAAAAGGAGACTATATGAGTGAAAATAAGAAGAAAAACAAAATGGAGCGTGGTTTAACCAATCGCCATGTGCAGGTGATGGCTATTGCGGGAACAATCGGAACAGGACTTTTCTTAGGTGCTGGTCGCTCTATCAGCCTTACAGGACCTTCTATCATCCTGATTTATATGATTACAGGAGCCTTTATGTTTTTGATGATGAGGGCTGTTGGGGAGATGCTGTATCAGGATCCAGAACAACATACCTTTATCAACTTTATCACCCGTCATTTGGGGAAAGGTTGGGGATATTTCTCAGTTTGGTCTTATTGGTTGTCAGTTGTCTTTATCGGTATGGCAGAAATCACTGCCATCTCAGATTATGTTCGCTTCTGGTTTCCCACCTGGCCTAGCTGGATGATTCAACTTGTCTTTTTAACGATTTTGGCTTTGGTCAATCTGATTGCGGTTAAGCTCTTTGGAGAAGTCGAGTTTTGGTTTGCTATGGTCAAGATTGTGGCGATTTTAGCCATGATTGCCACTGGGGTCTTTATGGTTTTGACAGGCTTTAAGACACCGCACGGTGTTGCAAGTTTGGCAAATATCAGCGACCAGTTCTCTCTTTTCCCAAACGGAGTTATGAACTTTGTCATGGCCTTTCAAATGGTATTTTTTGCCTATCTGATGATTGAGTTTATCGGGGTGACAACTTCAGAAACAAAGAACCCTCGTCAGGTACTTCCTAAAGCTGTTAAGGAAATTCCTCTCAGAATTATCTTCTTCTATGGGGGAGCTCTCATTGCGATTATGGCCATTATTCCTTGGTCTTATCTTAATTCTTCAGATTCTCCATTTGTAACGGTTTTTGAACTGGCAGGGATCAAGTGGGCAGCGGCTCTAATCAACTTTGTTGTCTTGACCTCAGCGGCGTCTGCGCTTAACTCAACTCTCTACTCAACAGGGAGACACTTATATCAGATTGCCCATGATTCGCCCAATCGTTTCTTAAAGGCCATCAAGGTCGATACCCTTTCTCGCCACAATGTTCCACAAAATGCCATCATCGCCTCAGCAATTTTGATTGCTCTGGCTGCCTTTATCAATGTGTTGCCAGGTGTTTCAGATGCCTTTGCTTTGATTACAGCATCTTCATCAGGTGTTTACATCGCGATTTATATCTTGATCATGGTGGCCCATCTCAAATACCGCAAGTCACAAGACTTCATGGCTGATGGCTACCTCATGCCTCAGTATCGCTTGCTTAATCCCCTAACCATTCTCTTTTTCGTCTTTGTTTTTGCGACTCTCTTTTTGCAAGAGTCTACCTTTATGGGGGCAGTTGGTTCTGCCATCTGGATCCTTGTTTTTGGGATTTATAGCCAGTGGAAATTTAGAAAATAACTCATGGACTCATCAACTCTGCTTGGTGAGTTTTTTCTAGTTTGACAGTCCATCTAAATAAGACTATAATCAAGCTGTAGCAGTTTATTAGGAGGTTTGGATGCACGTTAGATTGGAAAATAAGGAATCTCATAAAGCGCAGGAAATAGGGGACTTGATTCGTGCTTATAATCGTTCTAAAAGAGAAGAGGCTGAAAGCGAGCCACTGAACCTTTATGTCGAAGACGAAAAGGGCAATCTCATGGCAGGCTTAGTAGCAGAGACTTTCGGAAATTGGTTGGAAATCGAGTATTTGTTTGTGAAAGAGGAATTGAGGGGACAAGGAATTGGTTCAAAACTATTGCAGCGAGCTGAAAATGAAGCCAAGAATCGAAACTGTCGTTTTTCTTTCGTGAATACTTACCAGTTTCAAGCACCAGATTTTTATAAAAGGCATGGCTACAAGGAAGTCTTTGCCTTGCAAGACTACCCCTATACAGGGCAAAGATTTTATTACCAAAAGGATTTGTAAGCTATTACTCTGCGAAAATCAAATAGGAAATCTTCACATCACTATGGAGGTAGGTTAATGGATATCATACTAGATATGGGCAACGTCTTATTAGAATGGAACAAGGATAAGATTTTACAAGGCGTTTCGGATACGAAGGAAGAATATTTGGTTTTAGATAAAGCCATTTTTCAGTCGGGACTTTGGGAAAGATTAGATCTTGGGACCATGACGAGAGAAGAGTTGGTGTTTAAAGTTGTGTCGATGATTGGAAGTACCTATCAAAAGAAAGTCGAAGAAGTTATCTGGAACTGGCTTAGCTACATTGATATTTATAGGGAAGTCTTTCCTGTTTTGTCAGAACTAAAGAAAAAGGGACATCGCATCTTTGTCTTGTCCAATACCTCAAAGGTATTTTATGACTTGCTGGAAGAGCAACTATCTCCCTTAAAAGAACTTTTAGATGGTTTTGTCCTATCCTGTGATATAAAAGCTATAAAGCCTGATTTGGCAATGTTTAAGGGGATTCTCGATAAATACCAGCTAGATCCTACAAATTGTGTCTTTCTAGACGATATTGAGGACAATACAATCGCAGCTCAGAAATTGGGCATCAAGGGCTGTCAGGTCAAGAAAAGAAGTGATGTCGTCGATATTTTGAAATCCTATATTTGAACTCAACACTCTCTACTTTTGTGGTAGAGAGTTTTCTTGTTAATAAAATCTTACAAAATGACATTTATATATTGCATTAAGTTGGATATATGGTATAATGTTTTTAAAAGAAGCGCAACTTTTTAAAATTTTGAAGGAGGATGCTAGTGGCTAAAAATTTAAAATTAAAATTAGCTCGGGTAGAGCGTGATTTAACACAAGGGGAATTGGCAGAAGCTGTAGGTGTTACTAGGCAGACTATAGGCTTGATTGAAGCTGGGAAATACAATCCCAGTCTCTCCCTCTGCCAGTCCATTTGCAGATGTTTAGGCAAAACTTTAGACCAACTATTTTGGGAGGAAGAAGATGAAAAATAGATTTTTTTATTATCAATTATTAGACGAAAGAGAAGAACAACTGATTAACAAAGCTGGTGCAGAGTCTTTTTATATGTTTATCGGGCTCATTCTGCTAAGCTATCTGGTGGCAGTATTAGCACCTGCTCTTTTTAATCCTGATATTCTTCTGGTTACCCTTCTTTTAGGAATTTTCTTCTTTTTCAATCGTGCACGACAACTTGGAGTGACCTACTATAGTCGTTTTCATTTTACGATTGTAGGGTGTTTGCTGGTAACTCTTGCTATTACGACTCTCTTGATGTTACAGAATTATCAATTCAATATCGAAATTTATCAGTACAATCCTTTGAACGTTAAATACTTGTCTGCTTGGGTTATTACTTATCTGATTTACCTGCCTTGGGTTTTTATCGGCAATCTCGGCCTTAAAAGTTATGGTGAATGGGCTCAAAAAAAGTTTGAGCGAGATATGGATGAACTGGAGAGTGGAGAATAGCTTGTTATCTTTTTATCAATCTCGGTAAAATGTGTTATAATAGTACTAATTTATTGGATGGTGTGAAAGTGGTAGAATACGTTCATACCTTTGTAAAAAAGGAAGAAGGAAAACAGATGTATCCAGATGATAGTTTGACATTGCACACGGACTTGTACCAGATCAATATGATGCAAGTTTACTTTGACCAAGGAATTCACAATAAAAAGGCGGTCTTTGAAGTTTATTTCCGCCAGCAACCTTTTCAGAACGGTTATGCAGTTTTCGCTGGCTTGGAAAGAATTGTACATTATCTTAAAGACTTACGCTTTTCTGATAGCGATATTGCCTACTTGGAGTCGCTTGGCTATCATGGGGCGTTCTTAGACTACCTCCGCAATTTCAAGTTGGAGTTGACGGTTCGTTCTGCTCAGGAAGGGGACTTAGTCTTTGCCAATGAACCGATTGTACAGGTGGAAGGTCCTCTAGCCCAATGTCAATTAGTCGAAACGGCTCTCTTAAACATCGTTAACTTTCAAACCTTGATAGCGACTAAGGCAGCACGTATTCGTTCGGTTATCGAAGATGAACCTTTGATGGAGTTCGGGACACGTCGTGCGCAAGAAATGGATGCGGCTATCTGGGGAACACGCGCAGCCGTGATTGGTGGCGCTAATGGAACCAGCAACGTGCGTGCTGGTAAACTCTTTGACATTCCTGTCTTAGGAACCCACGCTCATGCCTTGGTACAGGTTTATGGAAACGACTATGAAGCCTTCAAGGCCTATGCGGCGACCCATCGTGATTGTGTCTTTCTTGTGGATACCTATGACACCCTTCGCATCGGCGTGCCAGCTGCTATTCAGGTGGCGCGTGAGCTAGGTGACCAGATTAACTTTATGGGTGTACGGATTGACTCTGGGGATATTGCCTACATTTCCAAGAAAGTCCGTCAGCAATTGGACGAGGCTGGCTTTACAGAGGCTAAGATTTATGCTTCTAATGACCTTGATGAAAATACTATTCTCAACCTCAAGATGCAAAAGGCTAAGATTGATGTATGGGGTGTGGGAACCAAGCTGATTACAGCTTATGATCAACCAGCTCTTGGGGCAGTTTATAAGATTGTTGCGATTGAAGATGAGAATGGTCAGATGCGCAATACTATCAAACTGTCTAATAATGCTGAAAAAGTGTCAACGCCAGGTAAGAAGCAGGTGTGGCGCATTACCAGCCGTGAAAAAGGCAAGTCAGAAGGTGACTACATTACTTATGATGGTGTGGATGTGAGTGACATGACAGAAATCAAGATGTTCCATCCGACCTATACCTACATCAAAAAGACCGTTCGTAATTTTGATGCCGTTCCTCTCTTGGTAGATATTTTTAAAGAAGGAACATTAGTTTACAACCTGCCTAGTTTGACTGAGATTCAGTCCTATGCTCGCAAAGAATTTGACAAACTTTGGGATGAGTACAAACGCGTGCTCAATCCGCAGCACTATCCAGTGGACTTGGCGCGTGATATTTGGCAAGATAAGATGGATTTGATTGATAAGATGCGCAAGGAAGCTCTTGGTGAAGGAGAAGAAGAATGAGTTTGCAAGAGACTATTATCCAGCAACTAGGTGTCAAGCCAGTGATTGACGCTCAGGAAGAAATTCGTCGTTCGATTGATTTCTTAAAGAGATACTTGAAAAAACACCCCTTCCTTAAAACCTTTGTACTAGGGATTTCTGGAGGACAAGACTCAACCTTGGCAGGGCGCTTAGCACAATTAGCTATGGAAGAAATGCGAGCAGAGACAGGAGATGACAGCTACCAATTTATCGCTGTCCGTCTGCCATACGGAGTGCAAGCTGATGAAGCAGATGCTCAAAAAGCCCTCGCTTTCATCCAGCCAGATGTCAGCTTGGTTGTGAATATCAAGGAATCAGCTGATGCTATGACAGCTGCAGTCGAAGCGACAGGAAGTCCTGTTTCAGACTTTAACAAAGGCAATATTAAAGCTCGTAGTCGTATGATTGCCCAATACGCCCTTGCGGGTGCCCATAGCGGAGCTGTCATTGGAACAGACCATGCTGCGGAAAATATCACAGGCTTTTTTACTAAGTTTGGTGACGGTGGTGCAGATATTCTCCCTCTTTATCGCCTCAATAAACGTCAAGGAAAACAACTCTTGAAGGAACTAGGTGCAGACCCAGCACTTTATGAAAAAATCCCAACAGCAGACCTAGAAGAAGACAAACCTGGACTTGCTGACGAAGTAGCCCTCGGAGTCACTTACAATGAAATTGATGACTACCTCGAAGGCAAGGCAATCAGCCCAGAAGCCCAAGAAACTATCGAAAATTGGTGGCACAAAGGCCAACACAAACGCCACCTACCAATCACCGTATTTGACGACTTTTGGGAGTAAAAAGGTCCAGTGGACCTTTTTACCCTGAGCCTAGAAATGAGAAAGCGAGCTAGCATCATGAAATCTATTGGTACGCAAATGTTACAGACAGAACGTTTAATCTTGAGAAGATTTGTGGAGAGTGATGCGGAAGCCATGTTTCAAAATTGGGCTTCATCTGCTGAGAATCTGACCTATGTCACTTGGAATCCTCATCCTGATGTTGTGGTGACTCGGAACTCGATTCGAAATTGGGTTGCTTCTTATGCCAATCCCAACTATTACAAATGGGCCATTTGTCTCAAAGAAAACCTAGAGCATGTGATAGGAGATATCAGCATCGTTGAAATGCATGAGATTGACTCTAGTTGTGAAATTGGCTATATTTTAGGAAAAAATTATTGGGGTCGTGGTATGATGACGGAGGCCTTGAAAGCTGTGTTAGACTTCTGTTTTACTCAAGCAGGTTTTCAAAAAGTCAGAGCTCGTTACGCCAGTCTCAACCCAGCTTCAGGCCGTGTCATGGAGAAGGCTGGAATGTCCTATCTAAAAACTATTACCAATGGTGTGGAGAGAAAAGATTACGTTGCGGACCTTATTTATTACCAGATAAGCAGGGAAGAAAGGTGATCTTCTTTTCTGTTTCTATCAAAGCCAGACCTTGTCTGGCTTTTTTTGTGCAAGATTTCTGAATAAACTGATTAAATTCCTATTTTTCCCTATCATTGTCCCTGTTTTTTCTGAAGTTTTGGGGTTATAATAGTCCTATCAAATCAAAGAACGGAGGAAGGCAATGGACAATGTAATCTTTTTTATCAGTGTTTTTCTTACTGGAATTCTTTCCTTCTTTTCTCCTTGTATTTTACCCTTGTTACCTGTCTATGCGGGGGTCTTACTTGATGACAAAGATGGTGCTCAGGTTTCTAGCGGAAAATTTTCAATCTCAGTTGTTAGTTTATTGCGAACTATGGCCTTTATAGCGGGGATTTCCTTTGTTTTTATCTTACTGGGTTATGGAGCTGGTTTTTTAGGCAATTTGCTGTATGCTTCTTGGTTTCAGTATGTGACGGGTGCGATTATCATTCTCTTGGGCTTGCACCAGATGGATGTTTTACATTTGCAGGGACTCTACAAGGAAAGAAGGCTACAATTAAAGAGACAAGGGCAAAAGGGTCAGGACTATAGTCAGGCATTTTTACTGGGGTTAACCTTTAGTTTTGCTTGGACGCCGTGTGTAGGGCCGGTTCTGGGCTCTGTTTTAGCCTTGGCGGCTTCAGGTGGTTCAGGAGCTTGGCAGGGAGCCGGTCTCATGTTGGTCTATACGCTAGGTTTGGCGCTACCATTTTTGGTTCTAGCTCTTGCCTCCAGCTATGTTTTGAAACATTTCCGAAAACTCCATCCCTACCTCGGGACCCTCAAAAAAGTGGGTGGTTTCCTCATTATCGTGATGGGAATTTTGGTGCTTTTGGGGAATGCTTCCATTTTGACTACATTATTTGAATAGAGAGGAAAAAGAAATGAAAAAATGGCAAACATGTCTCCTTGGAGTAGGCTCAATCTGTTGCTTGGCAGCCTGTTCGGCTAAAAATATGGCAGACGAGTCTACTATGAAGGAGCAAACCAAAACAGAACAAGTTAGTTCACAAACTGCCACTAAAGGTCAGGAAGTCGCTGATTTTGAACTGACAGGTGTAGATGGCAAGACCTATCGTTTGTTTGATTACAAGGGCAAGAAAGTCTATCTCAAATTCTGGGCTTCTTGGTGTTCCATCTGTCTAGCCAGTCTTCCAGATACCGATGAAATCGCTAAGGATGCTGGTGATGACTATGTGGTCTTGACAGTGGTCTCTCCTGGTCACAAGGGGGAGCAAGCTGAAGCGGACTTTAAGAATTGGTACAAGGGATTGGATTATAAAAATTTTCCAGTTTTAATTGATCCATCAGGTAAACTCTTGGAAAGTTATGGTGTCCGTTCTTACCCCACCCAAGCCTTTATAGACAAGGAAGGCAAGCTGGTCAAAACGCAACCAGGTTTTATGGATAAGGATATGATTTTAAAAGAATTGAAAGAAATGGGGTAGAGAAAGGCTATGAATGATAAAGTAAAACTTTTTGTCTTGGTAGGGGTCATTCTCCTAGCCATAACCGGTTTTTATTTTCTATTGACGCGAAATGCAGGGCAGACAGATAGCTCGCAAATTGAGAAAGCATCCGTTAGCCAAGGAGGAAAAACAGTGAAAAAAACAGAAGTGAGTAAAGACGCAGACTTGCACGAAATTTATCTAGCTGGGGGATGTTTCTGGGGAGTGGAGGAATACTTCTCACGCGTGCCTGGAGTGACAGATGCCGTTTCTGGCTATGCAAACGGTAGAGGGGAAACAACCAAGTACGAATTGATCAATCAAACTGGACATGCAGAGACTGTTCATGTCACTTACGACGCCAATCAAATTTCCCTCAAAGAAATTCTTCTTCATTACTTCCGCATTATCAATCCAACCAGCAAAAATAAACAAGGAAATGATGTGGGGACCCAGTATCGTACCGGCGTTTATTATACAGATGACAAGGATTTGGAGGTGATCAACCAAGTCTTTGATGAGGTAGCTAAGAAATACGACCAACCTTTGGCAGTTGAAAAGGAAAACTTGAAGAATTTTGTGGTGGCGGAGGATTATCACCAAGACTACCTAAAGAAAAATCCAAATGGCTACTGCCATATCAATGTCAATCAGGCTGCCTATCCCGTCATTGATGCCAGCAAATATCCTAAACCAAGCGATGAAGAATTGAAAAAGACCTTGTCACCTGAGGAGTATGCAGTTACCCAGAAAAATCAAACAGAACGAGCTTTTTCAAACCGTTACTGGGATAAATTTGAATCTGGTATCTATGTGGATGTGGCAACTGGCGAACCCCTCTTTTCATCAAAGGACAAGTTTGAGTCTGGTTGTGGCTGGCCTAGTTTCACCCAACCAATCAGCCCAGATGTTGCTACCTACAAGGAAGATAAGTCCTACAATATGACGCGTATGGAAGTGAGAAGCCGAGTTGGAGATTCTCACCTTGGCCATGTCTTTACAGATGGGCCTCAGGACAAGGGTGGCTTGCGCTACTGTATCAATAGTCTCTCTATCCGCTTTATTCCCAAAGACCAAATGGCAGAAAAAGGCTATGCTTATTTACTAGATTATGTTGATTAAGAGGGCTTTCCTAAGCAGTTAGAGGAGAATTTTGCTATACTGATACTAGTAAGTGACAAAGGAGCAGAGCATGACCTACACAATCTTAATCGTAGAAGATGAGTATCTGGTAAGACAAGGATTGACCAAGCTGGTTAATGTAGCGGCCTACGATATGGAAATCATCGGTCAGGCTGAAAATGGAAGGCAGGCTTGGGACTTAATTCAAAAGCAGGTGCCAGATATCATTTTAACCGATATCAACATGCCTCAGCTAAATGGCATCCAGTTGGCCAGTCTGGTACGAGAAACCTATCCCCAGGTGCATCTGGTATTTTTGACGGGTTACGATGATTTTGATTATGCCTTGTCTGCTGTCAAACTCGGTGTAGATGATTACCTGCTCAAACCCTTTTCGCGTCAGGATATTGAGGAAATGTTGGGGAAAATCAAGCAAAAACTAGACAAGGAAGAAAAAGAAGAGCAGTTACAAGATTTACTGACCGATAAGTTTGAGGGAAACCTGGCTCAGAAGATTCAGTCTCATCTGGCTGACAGTCAGTTTAGTTTAAAGTCTTTGGCCAGTGACTTGGGCTTTAGTCCGACTTATCTGAGCTCCTTGATTAAGAAAGAGTTGGGTCTGCCTTTTCAGGATTACCTGGTGAGAGAACGTGTCAAACAAGCCAAGCTCTTGCTTCTGACCACAGATTTAAAGATTTATGAGATCGCAGAGAAGGTTGGTTTTGAAGATATGAACTACTTTACCCAACGCTTTAAACAGATTGCAGGTGTGACACCTCGTCAGTTTAAGAAGGGAGAAGGCCGATGAAGCGTTCTTCTCTCCTAGTCAGAATGGTTATTTCCATCTTTCTGGTCTTTCTCATTCTCCTAGCTGTGGTTGGGACTTTCTATTATCAATCTAGTTCATCAGCCATTGAGGCCACTATTGAGGGCAATAGCCAAACGACCATTAGCCAAACTAGTCACTTTATTCAGTCTTATATCAAAAAATTAGAAACCACCTCGACCAGTTTGACCCAGCAGAAGGATGTCTTAGCCTATGGTGAGAATCCTAACCAAGTCCAAGCCAAGGGAATCCGAGATCTGTTTTTGACGATCTTAAAGGCAGACCAGGACTTGAAAACGGTGGTACTGGTCACCAAATCCGGTCAGGTCATTTCTACAGATGACAGTGTGCAGATGAAAACTTCCTCAGATATGATGGCTGAGGATTGGTACCAAAAGGCCATTCATCAGGGAGCTAAGCCAGTTTTAACCCCAGCTCGTAAATCAGATAGTCAGTGGGTTATTTCTGTCACTCAGGAACTTGTTGATGCAAAGGGAGCCAATCTTGGTGTGCTTCGTTTAGATATTTCCTACGAAACTCTGGAAGCCTATCTCAACCAACTTCAGTTGGGCCAGCAGGGCTTTGCCTTTATCATCAATGAAAACCATGAATTTGTCTACCATCCTAAACGTACTGTCTATAGCTCAGCGAGCGAAATGGAGGCCATGAAACCCTATATTGAGACAGGACAGGGCTATACGCTGGATCATCAATCCTACGTCAGTCAGGAACAGATTGCAGGGACTGATTGGACGGTTATAGGCGTGTCTTCGCTGGAGAAGTTAGACCAGGTTCGGAGTCAGCTCTTGTGGACCTTGCTTGCTGCTAGTGCCTTATCTCTTCTTGCCTGTCTCTGCTTGGTGTGGTTCAGTCTCAAACGCTGGATTGCCCCTTTGAAGGACCTAAGAGAAACCATGCTGGAAATTGCTTCTGGTACACAAAATTTTCGTGCTAAGGAAACTGGTGCCTATGAACTGAGAGAAGTGACTCGCCAGTTCAATGCCATGCTGGATCAGATTGATCAGCTGATGGCAGATGTGCGCAGGCAGGAAGAAGCGACCCGGCAGTATGAACTTCAAGCCTTGTCAAGCCAGATTAACCCCCATTTCCTCTACAATACTTTGGATACTATCATCTGGATGGCTGAATTTCAGGATAGTCAGCGAGTGGTTCAGGTGACCAAGTCTTTGGCAACCTATTTCCGCTTGGCGCTCAATCAAGGAAAGGATTTGATTTCTCTTTCTGATGAAATCAATCATGTCCGCCAGTATCTCTTTATTCAGAAACAACGCTATGGTGATAAGCTGGAGTATGAGATTGATGAAGATCCTGCTTTTGGTAACCTAGTCTTGCCCAAGCTGGTGTTACAACCTCTTGTAGAAAATGCTCTTTACCATGGCATTAAGGAGAAGGAAGGTCAGGGCCATATTAAAGTCTCTGTTCAGAAAAATGATACAGGGCTTGTCATCCGCATTGAGGATGATGGTGTTGGTTTCCAAGCTGCTGGCGATAGTAGTCAAAGTCAGCTCAAACGTGGGGGAGTTGGCCTTCAAAATGTCGACCAACGACTCAAACTTCATTTTGGAGACAATTACCAGATGAAGATCAATTCTGTACCCTCAAAAGGGACGATAGTTGAAATATACATCAATAAAATTGAAACAAGTTAACTCCCAGTTCATTCTGGGAGTTTTACTTTTAAAATTCAGAATGATTAGTTGGCCTTGATAAAATCAGTAAAAAAAGATATGATAGATAATGACAAAAGAGGTATCAAGTATGAAGGAAAAAGACATTCAAAGAGCAACAAGCCAGATTGTAGAAGATGTATTAGAAAAGGCCAATTTAAAGCAAGGAGCTATCTTTGTTTTGGGCCTTTCTTCTAGTGAGGTGATAGGTGGTCAGATTGGCAAGGAATCCAGTCAAGAAATTGGGGAAATCATTGTGAAAACCATTCTAGCTATCCTAGAGGATAAAGGAATTCATCTAGCTGTTCAAGGTTGTGAACATGTCAATCGAGCTCTCGTTGTTGAACGTCAGGTGGCAGAGCAGTTTGGTTTGGAGATTGTTAGTGTCCTTCCTACACTTCATGCAGGAGGTTCGGGTCAGTTGGCAGCCTTCAAGTTTATGCAGGATCCTGTTGAGGTTGAATTTATCAAGGCCCATGCTGGATTGGATATCGGAGATACTGCAATCGGCATGCATGTCAAGCATGTTCAGGTTCCGATTCGCCCTCTTTTGAGAGAGATTGGGCACGCCCACGTAACGGCTCTAGCTAGTCGTCCCAAACTAATCGGAGGTGCGCGTGCGCAGTATCCACAAGATTCTATCAGAAAGTCATAAAATCATTCGATAGTAACAGAAGAAAAGCAAAAGACAGAGGAAACAACGGTATAGATACCATGACTTCCTCTGTTCTTTTTTGTTGTATTTTTGTGTAAAGTGCTCCAAATAAGAGCAGTTTTTACAAGAAGAAGGGGTGCTATCTGATGGAGAATTGCCAAAAGTAGAAAAAAGCAACTTAGAGAAGATTTTCCGTTATAGAAATCAGTAAACAAAGCTGGATTTAGCTGTTCTAGGTCGACTTTTTTGTGCTATACTTAAGATATGCATAGAAAAACAGTGATTGATTTTAGGGCTTTGGGGGAGAGATACACCTTTACCCAGCCGATCAAAGAGTTAAAAACGAGAGACTTATCAGAAGTAGCGGACCTGCTGGCACAGGTGGAAAGCTACCAAGAACAAGGCTATTATGTGGCGGGCTACGTCAGTTACGAGGCTGCACCTGCTTTTGAGGAGAAACTAGCAGTTCATAAAGCTCCTTTACTGGCAGAGTATCTGTTATATTTTACAGTTCATGATAGGGTGGAAACATCTCCTATTCCTCTGACTTATGAGGAAGTAGATCTGCCTTCAAAGTGGCAGGAAGAAACATCTGCAGAGAACTATGAAAAGGCGATTGCCCAGATTCACCATCATTTACGCCAGGGGGATACCTATCAGGTCAACTACACCGTCCAACTCAAGCAAGACCTAAGTGCTAATCCTTTTGCCATTTACAATCGTATGGTGGTAGAACAGGAGGCGGGCTACAATGCCTATGTTGAACATGATGAGATGGCAGTGATTTCCATGAGCCCAGAGCTTTTTTTTGAGCAAAATGACCGAGAATTAACGACTCGGCCAATGAAGGGAACAACTAAACGTGGTCTGACTGACGATGAAGATTTGAAAGAGGCAGCTTGGTTGGAGCAGGATCCCAAAAATCGTTCTGAAAATATGATGATTGTGGACCTCTTGCGCAATGATATGAACCGTATTTCTGAAGTGGGCAGTGAGCATGTGGAGCGTCTGTGCCAAGTGGAGCAGTATTCGACCGTTTGGCAGATGACTTCGACCATCAAGAGTCAGTTGCGAGAGGATGTGGACTTGGTTGCCATTTTTCGCTCTCTCTTTCCTTGTGGATCAATAACGGGAGCTCCGAAAATTGCAACCATGGAAATCATCAAGGACTTGGAGCCACAACCCAGAGGAGTTTACTGTGGAACGATTGGTCTCTTGCTTCCAAATGGGCGACGAATTTTCAATGTCGCCATTCGGACCATTCAACTTCACAAGGGCCAAGCCATTTATGGAGTTGGAGGCGGGATTACTTGGGATAGCACCTGGGAGTCTGAATACCGTGAAGTGCATCAAAAGGCGGCTGTTCTCTATCGTAAACAAGCACGTTTCCAATTGATTACAACTGGGAAAATCAGCCAAAAACAACTGCTTTTTGAAGATCAACATCTGGAAAGACTGACAAAGGCGAGTCGATATTTTGCCTATCCTTTTGATCCAGAAAACCTGAGACAAAAGATAGAGAAAGAGTGCCAAGTTTGTGATGTTAATCAAGACTACCGCTTACGAGTTACCCTCAGCAAATCTGGAGAGATGAAACTAAGTCGCCAAATCTTAACACTCCTCAGTCCAAGTTTCTGCAAAGCCCAACTTTATCAGCAAGAAGCAGATTTAAATCAATCCTTTACTTACTTTAAAACAACTTATAGACCACATTTGAGCGTAGGGGAACAGGAAATCATTTACCATAATGCAGCAGGAGAATTGCTTGAAACCTCTATTGGAAATCTGGTCTTAAAAATTAATGGTAAGCTCTACACATCTCCTATCAGTTTAGGGATTTTGCCAGGAATCTATCGTCAGCATTTGCTAAAAACAGGACAGGTAGAGGAAAAAGTCTTGACTTTGGCAGACTTGAACCAAGCAGAAGCTGTCTATGGCTGTAACGCAGTGAGAGGATTGTATGAGTTGAGGATTGAATCTTAAGTTAGCAAACTTTGGAATAAAGAAAGTGATTAAATGAGAATAAATTCACGCAAACCTTTGCACAAAACAGACGATTTTGTTATACTATATCTGTAAGCATTTTCAATTAAAAAGGAGAAGACGATGAGTCAAAAGATTATTGGGATTGACCTTGGTGGAACATCTATCAAGTTTGCAATTTTAACTCAAGAGGGAGAAATCCAAGAAAAATGGTCTATCAAGACTAATATTTTGGATGAGGGAAGTCATATTGTAGATGATATGATTGAGTCTATTCAGCATCGTTTGGACTTGCTTGGATTGTCATCTACGGATTTCCGAGGCATTGGAATGGGATCACCTGGTGTGGTTGACCGTGAAAAAGGAACTGTTATCGGTGCCTACAACCTCAACTGGAAAACCCTTCAACCAATTAAAGAAAAGATTGAAAAAGCCTTGGGGATTCCATTCTTCATCGATAATGATGCCAACGTAGCTGCTCTTGGTGAGCGCTGGATGGGTGCTGGTGAAAACCAACCAGACGTTGTCTTTATGACACTTGGTACAGGTGTTGGTGGCGGTATCGTGGCAGAAGGCAAATTGCTTCACGGTGTCGCTGGTGCGGCAGGAGAACTTGGTCATATCACTGTTGACTTTGACCAACCAATCGCTTGTACTTGTGGTAAGAAAGGCTGTTTGGAGACAGTTGCTTCTGCAACAGGGATTGTCAACTTGACACGTCGTTATGCTGATGAATACGAAGGCGATGCAGCCTTGAAACGCTTGATTGATGACGGTGAAGAAGTAACTGCTAAAACTGTCTTTGACCTTGCAAAAGAAGGGGATGACCTTGCCTTGATCGTTTACCGAAACTTCTCACGTTACTTGGGAATCGCTTGTGCTAATATCGGCTCAATCCTAAACCCATCAACAATCGTTATCGGTGGTGGTGTGTCAGCAGCTGGAGAATTCCTTCTCCAAGGTGTTCAAAAAGTCTACGACGAAAATACCTTCCCTCAAGTACGCACATCCACAAAATTGGCTCTTGCAACTCTAGGAAATGACGCTGGAGTTATCGGAGCAGCATCACTTGTATTGCAATAAGATAATAAAAAGGGGAAAAACACTACTTTAAAGCCAGTGATTTTCCTCCTTTCTTTTTTTATGCTATACTAGTTAGGACAATAAATGAGGTGAGAGAAAATGACAAAAGCAGATACGATTTTTAAAGAAAATATTGAACGAATCCTCAAAGACGGTGTCTTTTCTGAACAAGCACGTCCCAAGTACAAGGATGGGACTGTTGCTAATTCCAAGTACATAACGGGCGCCTTTGCGGAGTATGATTTGTCTAAGGGGGAATTTCCCATCACAACCTTGCGTCCCATTGCAATCAAATCCGCCATCAAGGAAGTACTCTGGATTTACCAAGATCAGTCTAATAGCTTAGATGTTCTCAATGACAAGTACAATGTTCACTACTGGAATGACTGGGAAGTGGGAGATACGGGAACCATCGGTGAGCGCTATGGGGCAGTCGTTAAGAAACACGATATCATTAATAAGATTCTCAAGCAGTTGGAAGCCAATCCTTGGAATCGTCGCAATATCATCTCACTCTGGGATTACCAAGCATTTGAGGAGACAGACGGCCTCCTTCCATGCGCCTTTCAGACCATGTTTGATGTCCGTCGTGTTGATGGAGAAATCTATCTGGATGCGACCTTGACTCAGCGTTCTAACGATATGCTGGTGGCCCACCACATTAACGCTATGCAGTACGTAGCCTTGCAGATGATGATTGCCAAGCATTTCGGCTGGAAGGTTGGGAAGTTTTTCTATTTTATCAACAACCTTCATATCTATGATAATCAGTTTGAACAAGCTCAGGAATTACTCCGTCGTGATCCGTCAAATTGCCAACCACGTTTGGTCTTGAATGTACCAGACAAGACTAACTTCTTTGATATCAAAGCGGAAGATTTTGAGTTAGTTGACTATGATCCGGTTAAGCCACAGCTGAAGTTTGATTTGGCTATTTAAGAAAATAAAAAGAAGTTGAGAAATCTCAACTTCTTTTGTTGCTTAATGTGATACGCGACGGCGAGCTGCTTTTTTGCGGTTTTCTTCGATGAAAGCTGCTTTTTGCTCTTCTGGCTCAATCACTTTCTTTTTAATTGCATATACTGCACCTGCAACGGCAGCGACAGTTCCTGCGACACCTGTTACAAGACCTTTAGCGAATCCTTTAGCCATGAGTCTTCCTCCTTTATCTTCCCGATCAGCCAGGCTCCTTAAGTGGTAGCATTTTTCTGACTGACCTTTTTGTGATATAATAATAGTAACGAAAAAATGGAAATTTTTCAAGGAAAAAAGATGAAAACAAAAATAATTGTGATTGTTGGACCGACTGCTGTTGGGAAGACAGCCCTTGCTATTGAAGTGGCTAAGCGCTTTGGTGGAGAGGTGGTCAGTGGTGACAGTCAGCAAGTATACAGAGGGTTGGATATTGGGACGGCCAAGGCTAGCCCAGAGGAGCAAGCAGCTGTTCCTCATCATTTGATTGATGTCAGAGAGGTGACCGAGTCTTACTCGGCTTTTGATTTTGTTTCAGAAGCTAAGAAGGCTATTGAGGATATTCAAAGCCGTGGCAAGCTAGCCATTATCGCTGGTGGAACTGGACTTTATATCCAGAGCTTGCTGGAAGGCTATCATCTAGGTGGGGAAACACCTCATAAGGAGATATTAGCCTATCGAGCTAGTTTAGAGTCTTATTCAGATGAGGAATTAGCCCATCTTGTGGAGCAAGCAGATCTTGAAATTCCCCAGTTTAACCGTCGTCGTGCTATGCGTGCCTTGGAGATTGCCCATTTTGGTCAGGATTTGGAAAATCAGGAAAGTCCTTATGAAGCTTTGATTATCTGCTTGGATGATGAACGCAGTCAGCTTTATGAACGTATCAACCGTCGAGTAGATCTGATGTTTGAGGCTGGATTATTGGATGAAGCCAAGTGGTTGTTTGAGCATTATCCATATGTACAGGCAGCCAAAGGCATTGGCTACAAAGAACTCTTTCCTTATTTCCGTGGGGAACAAACTCTTGAGGAAGCAAGCGAGAGTCTCAAACAGGCAACCCGTCGTTTTGCCAAGCGTCAGTTGACCTGGTTCCGTAATCGCATGCAGGTGACCTTTTATCAGATAGGAGAGTCTGGCGTGAAGGACCGCATTTTAAGCCAGATAGAGGAGTTTTTAAATGATTGAAACGGAGAAAAAAGAGGAACGTGTCCTGCTCATTGGTGTGGAATTACAGGGCATGGACAATTTTGACCTCTCTATGGAAGAATTGGCCAGTCTAGCCAAGACTGCTGGAGCAGTTGTAGTCGATAGCTACAGACAAAAACGTGAAAAATATGATTCCAAGACCTTTGTCGGCTCTGGCAAGTTGGAAGAAATTGCGTTCATGGTGGATGCAGAAGAGATTACAACTGTCATCGTCAACAACCGCTTGACTCCACGGCAAAATGTCAATCTAGAGGAAGTTCTGGGTATCAAGGTTATTGACCGTATGCAGTTGATTTTGGATATCTTTGCCATGCGAGCTCGAAGCCATGAAGGCAAGCTCCAAGTTCATTTGGCCCAGCTTAAGTATCTCTTGCCTCGCTTGGTTGGTCAAGGGATTATGCTCAGCCGTCAGGCAGGGGGAATTGGTTCCCGTGGTCCTGGTGAAAGCCAGCTGGAGCTGAACCGTCGTAGCGTTCGCAATCAAATCACAGATATCGAGCGCCAGCTCAAGGTGGTTGAGAAAAATCGGGCGACAGTCAGAGAAAAGCGTCTGGAATCAAGCACCTTTAAGATTGGTTTGATTGGTTACACCAATGCTGGAAAATCAACCATCATGAACACCTTGACCAGTGAGACCCAGTATGAAGCAGACGAGCTGTTTGCGACTCTGGATGCGACAACGAAGAGTATCCATCTGGGGGGCAATCTTCAGGTTACCTTGACTGATACGGTTGGCTTTATCCAAGATTTGCCGACAGAGTTGGTGTCCAGTTTCAAGTCTACTTTGGAAGAAAGTAAGCATGTGGATCTTCTGGTTCATGTCATCGATGCCAGTAATCCTTATCACGAGGAACATGAAAAAACGGTTCTGTCTATCATGAAAGACTTGGATATGGAGGATATTCCTCGCCTGACTCTTTATAATAAAGCGGATTTGGTGGAGGATTTCACGCCGACTCAAACGCCTTATGCCCTCATTTCTGCCAAGTCTGAGGATAGTCGTGAGCAGTTGCAAGCATTGTTTTTGGAGAAGATCAAGGATATTTTTGAGAGATTTACCCTGCGCGTGCCTTTTTCAAAGTCTTACAAGATTCATGATTTGGAAAGTGTAGCGATTCTGGAGGATCGTGACTACCAAGATGACGGTGAAGTGATTACAGGATTTATTTCCGAGAAAAATAAATGGAGGTTAGAGGAATTTTATGACTGATATTAAAACTTTGGCTCTAAAGTATGGAGGTTATACAAGTCTGGATAAGGTCTATCTAGATCAACTTCTAGCTGGCAAAACAGAGCAAGAGCAGCTGGCTCTCATCACACCTCCTCCGAGTGTAGTCAATGCCTACTTTGCAGAACTCTACCAGAAAAAGAGTCCTGAAGCTGCGACGGATTATTTTGCAGAACTCAGTCATGAACTGAACCTCTACAATGCTGAGCCAAGTTTCACCTTTGAAAACAAGCCCTTTATTCGTCTTAATTTATCTGGCAAATCCTTTGGCTTTTGCTATGAGAGTGAGGGACTGGGGCGGATTTTCTCTGAAAATGAAGAGGGAATCTCGGATGACTTACTTTTTGAGATTGCGCAAATTTTCCCCCATCAACTCGTCTTTGAAGAGTCTGGAAAGATTTACATGAAGGATGCCGGAGATAAGGAAGTTGTTAGTGTGGAGAATCTCACAGCTTTGACGGACTTGGAAAGTTTAGCAGATGGCCGCAAACGTCTCAAAGGTTATAGTCAAGACGATTTGCTTCAAGAGTCTAAAGCTTTTACTGGCAAGCGCTATTTCCGATCGGAAAATCGCACAGCCATGTTATATATTGATTAATTAGAAAGTATCGAATGGATATTCAATTTTTAGGAACAGGGGCTGGTCAGCCCTCTAAAGCCCGCAACGTCTCAAGTCTCGCTCTGAAACTCTTGGACGAGATTAACGAAGTTTGGCTCTTTGACTGTGGAGAAGGAACGCAAAATCGTATTCTGGAAACCACGATTCGACCACGGAAGGTCAGCAAAATCTTTATCACTCACCTGCATGGAGACCACATCTTTGGTTTGCCAGGGTTTCTCTCTAGCCGTGCCTTTCAGGCCAATGAAGAGCAGACAGATTTGGACATTTATGGACCGCAAGGCATTAAGTCCTTTGTCTTAACCAGCATTCGTGTGTCGGGTTCTCGTCTGCCTTATCGCATTCATTTTCATGAGTTTGACCAAGATTCTCTAGGGGAAATCCTTGAGACCGATAAATTCACGGTGTATGCAGAGGAGTTGGATCACACTATTTTCTGCGTTGGTTATCGTGTCATGCAAAAGGATCTAGAAGGTACTTTGGATGCTGAAAAACTCAAAGCTGCGGGTGTGCCATTTGGACCGCTCTTTGGAAAAATTAAAAACGGTCAGGATGTTGTTCTAGAAGACGGCACTGAAATCAAGGCAGCAGACTATATCTCAGCTCCACGTCCAGGTAAGATTATTACTATTCTGGGTGACACCCGAAAAACTAATGCCAGTGTGCGTTTAGCTGTCAATGCAGATGTCCTTGTCCACGAGTCGACTTATGGTAAGGGAGATGAAAAAATTGCCCGCAATCACGGTCACTCAACCAATATGCAAGCAGCACAAGTAGCAGTAGAAGCCGGCGCCAAACGCCTCTTGCTCAATCATATCAGTGCTCGTTTTCTTTCAAAAGATATCAGCCAGCTCAAGAAAGATGCGGCTAGTGTCTTTGAAAATGTTCATGTGGTTAAAGACTTGGAAGAGGTTGAGTTATAATTTTTCAGGTTCGTTGAGAGGGAAATAAGATGACTGTTGAAAATCGTTTATTGGATAAAGCGGATTGGTATTTTGAGAATGCATTAACCAACTACTTGCAGAGCTATCAATTACAAAAAGAAGAGTTAACTCAAAAAGATTATCGGGAGATTTATCGTTGGGCTGCGAATCATATCGGTTTTTTCGTTACTTGGCTCATCCAGCATGATGCCAAAGAAATCATGTCTCCTGATGAAGAAACGGTATTCCAAAGTGTAAAAAATGAGCAAATTTTGGGTGTTGATTATCTTTTAGACTGGTGTGATGGTAAACTGGGAACAATGTATATCAAAAAGGATTTCCAGGCTTTTGTAAATGACTATTATGAACATCAGTATATGGATGATTATTCCGAATTTGTAGTCAATGACTTGTATGACTTGCCTTTAGAATTTTTAGGTAGCTGGGAGGATTATCATCTGTTTGCTCCTGTCATTGATCAAGCCTATGCTCATTATTTAGCTGGAAAAAGATTTCATTAATTGACCAAAACTTTGAAAGGAATAGAGATGCGCACCATCATCATCACTGGGGCTAGCGGTGGCTTAGCCCAAGAAATGGTCAAACTCTTGCCAAATGACCAACTCATCTTACTAGGTAGAAACAAGGAAAAATTAGCTCAACTCTACGGAAATCATCCTAATGTGGAATGGATTGAAATCGACATTACTGATGACTCAGCCATAGAAGCTCTGGTAGCTGACCTCTATCTCCGTTATGGCAAGATTGATGTCTTGATTAACAACGCAGGATATGGAATTTTTGAAGATTTCGACCATATCTCTGATCAAGACATTCACCAGATGTTTGAGGTTAATACCTTTGCTCTGATGAATCTGTCTCGTCGTCTTGCAGCTCGTATGAAGGAGAGAGGAAAAGGGCATATCATCAATATTGTCAGCATGGCAGGTTTGATAGCGACTAGCAAGTCCAGTCTCTACTCAGCGACCAAGTTTGCGGCTATTGGATTTTCAAATGCTCTGCGCCTCGAAATCATGCCCTATGGTCTCTATCTAACGACGGTTAATCCAGGACCAATCCGAACAGGATTTTTTGACCAGGCTGACCCAGATGGGAGCTACCTCAAATCGGTTGACCGCTTTCTCTTAGAACCAGATGCAGTCGCTAGAAAGATTGTCAAAACCATAGGAAAAAACAAACGGGAACTCAATCTCCCAGTTTTGTTGAACCTAGCCCATAAGTTTTATACCCTCTTTCCCAAGCTAGCTGATAAGTTGGCAGGGGGAATCTTTAATTATAAGTAAAAGGAGTTCCTTACAAAAGGAACTTTTTTATAATATTGATCTGACTATCAAAATTTGTTTATTTTTGTTCTAAATCTACATTCACTTTTTTCGAATCTTCTACAAATTTTAGAAAAAACAATCAAAAATATGATTTTTTGTGTTTAGGGTATTGAAATTTCCTATATTATTTTATAAAATAAGGGTAAAAGGCTATGAAAAAGTAATGCGCTTGCAAATAAATGGAAGCGGTTACCAAAGGAGGATTTTATGGAAAAAGGCCATTGGAATCGTAAAAGAGTCTACAGCATTCGTAAGTTTGCCGTAGGAGCTTGCTCTGTCATGATTGGAACCTGTGCGGTTCTATTTGGAGGAAGTGTCATTGGAGAATCACCAGTTTTCGCCGATGAAACTCCGATTACTCACACTGTGGAACAAGCAAAAGAGGAAAGTCCGTCAGTGGAGGAAAAAGAAGATCAAACTGTAGCAGAGCACAAGGATACTGCAAGTGTCGACCAAAGTCAAGCTGCTCCAATTGAAGCAAGCAAACCAGAGAAGAAAGAAGATGAACCTGTAGCTCCAAAAGAGGAGAAAGCATCTCTAAAACCTGAAGAAACAGCTCCAAAGGTAGAATCTCAAGCTTCAAGTCAGGAAAAGCCTGTTAAGGAAGATTTGAAAGCTGCGACAAATGAAGAAGTGAATCAAATGATTGAAGATAGAAAAGTGAATTTTAATCAAAATTGGCACTTTAAACTCAATGCGAATCCTAAAGAAGCTGTGAAATCAGATGCCGATGTATCAACATGGCAAAAATTGGATCTCCCACACGACTGGAGTATCTTTAACGATTTTGACCATCAGTCACCTGCCCAAAACGAGGGTGGACAGCTCAATGGTGGTGAAGCTTGGTATCGCAAGACTTTTAAACTTGATGAAAAAGATCTCAAGAAAAATGTTCGTGTGACCTTTGATGGTGTCTACATGGACTCTCAAGTCTATGTCAATGGTCAGTTAGTGGGGCATTATCCAAATGGTTATAACCAGTTCTCATACGATATCACAAAATATCTTCACAAAGATGGTCGTGAGAATGTGATTGCTGTCCATGCGGTTAACAAACAGCCAAGTAGCCGTTGGTACTCAGGTAGTGGTATCTACCGTGATGTGACCTTGCAAGTGACAGATAAGGTTCATGTTGAGAAAAATGGAACAACTATCTTAACACCAAAACTTGAACAACAGCAACATGGCAAGGTTGAAACTCATGTAGCCAGCAAGATTGTCAATACAGACGGTAAAGACCATGAACTGGTGGCAGAGTATCAAATCGTTGAACGTGGTGGTCAGGCTGTAACAGGCTTGGTTCGTACAGCGAGCCGTACCTTGAAAGCACATGAATCAACAAGTCTTGATGCGATTTTAGAAGTTGAACAACCAAAACTCTGGACAGTTTTAAATGATAAACCTGCCTTGTACGAATTGATTACGCGTGTTTACCGTGACGGTCAATTAGTTGATGCTAAGAAAGATTTGTTTGGTTACCGTTACTATCACTGGACTCCAAATGAAGGTTTCTCTTTGAATGGTGAACGCATTAAATTCCATGGTGTTTCCTTGCACCATGACCACGGAGCGCTTGGAGCAGAAGAAAACTATAAGGCAGAATACCGCCGTCTCAAACAAATGAAGGAGATGGGTGTTAACGCCATCCGTACAACTCATAACCCTGCAAGTCCACAGACCTTGCAAATCGCAGCAGAACTTGGTTTGCTGGTTCAGGAAGAGGCCTTTGATACTTGGTATGGTGGCAAGAAACCATATGACTACGGACGTTTCTTTGAAAAAGATGCCACTCACCCAGAAGCTAGAAAAGGTGAAAAATGGTCTGACTATGATCTTCGTACCATGGTCGAAAGAGACAAAAATAACCCAGCTGTCTTCATGTGGTCTATCGGAAACGAAATCGGTGAAGCAGATGGAAAGGCTCACTCTCTTGCAACAGTTAAACGCTTAGTAAAAGTGATTAAAGATGTTGATACTACACGTTATGTTACTATGGGAGCAGATAAGTTCCGCTTTGGTGATGGTAGTGGTGATCATGAGAAGATTGCTAATGAACTGGATGCGGTTGGTTTCAACTACTCAGAAGACAACTACAAGAAACTTCGTGCGAAACATCCAAACTGGTTGATTTACGGTTCAGAAACATCTTCAGCAACCCGTACACGCGGTAGCTATTATCGTCCTGAACAGGAATTGAAACATAGTAACGGACCTGAACGTCATTATGAACAGTCTGATTATGGAAATGACCGTGTTGGTTGGGGTAAAACGGCAACAGATTCATGGACTTTTGACCGTGACAACGCTGGCTATGCTGGACAGTTTATCTGGACAGGTACGGACTATATCGGTGAGCCTACACCATGGCACAACCAAAACCAAACTCCCGTTAAGAGCTCTTACTTTGGTATCGTAGATACAGCCGGTATTCCAAAAAATGACTTCTATCTTTACCAAAGCCAATGGGTTTCTGTCAAGAAGAAACCAATGGTTCATCTCCTTCCTCACTGGAACTGGGAAAATAGAGAATTGGCCTCTAAAGTAGAAGATGCACAAGGAAAAATCCCAGTTCGTGCGTACTCTAATGCTGCAAGTGTTGAATTGTTCTTGAACGGTCAATCTCTCGGAGTTAAGAAGTTCAACAAGAAACAAACTAGCGATGGACGCACTTACCAAGAAGGTGCCAATGCCAAGGAACTCTACCTTGAGTGGAAGGTTGCGTACCAACCAGGTACTTTGGAAGCTGTAGCTCGCGATGAAGCCGGAAAAGAAATTGCACGTGATAAGATCACGACTGCAGGCCAACCAGCAGGTGTTCGCCTCGTCAAGGAAGAACACGCAATCGCAGCAGATGGAAAAGACTTGACCTACATCTACTATGAAATCGTAGACAGTGAAGGAAATGTGGTACCAACTGCCAATAATTTGGTTCGTTTCCAATTGCATGGACAAGGTCAACTGGTCGGTGTAGATAATGGGGAACAAGCCAGCCGTGAACGCTATAAGGCGCAACCAGACGGTTCTTGGATCCGCAGAGCCTTTAACGGTAAAGGGGTTGCCATCGTTAAATCAACTGAACAAGCAGGTAAATTCACCCTTACTGCCCACTCTGATCTCTTGAAATCTGGTCAAGTAACTGTCTTTACTGGTAAGAAAGAAGGACAAGAAAAGACAGTTCTAGGAACAGAGGTACCAAAAGTACGTACTGTTATCGAGAAAGAACCGAAAATGCCGAAGACCGTCGCTTTTGTCTATAGTGATGGCAGTCGTGAAAAACGTCCAGTAACATGGTCATCTGTTGATGTGAGCCAAGCTGGAGTTGTGACAGTTAAAGGCATGGCAGACGGACGTGAGGTAGAGGCTCGTGTCGAGGTTCTAGCAATTGTGAAAGAACTACCAACAGTTAAACGTGTTGCTCCAGGAACAGATTTGAATGCAGTTGATAAATACGTTTCTATTGTTGTAACAGATGGAAGCGTTCAAGAATACGAAGTTGATAAGTGGGAGATTTCGGAAGCAGATAAAGCTAAACTGTCAGTTGCAGGATCACGTATTCAAATGACTGGCCAACTAGGAGGAGAAACCATTCATGCTACCCTTGTGGTAGAAGAAGGTGAGGCTGCAGCACCTGTAGTGCCAACTGTAACTGTTGGCGATGAAACTGTCACAGGTCTTACTGGTCAAAAACCAATGCAATACCGCACTCTTGCTTATGGAACTGAGTTGCCTAAAGTCACAGCAAGTGCTGAAAATGCAGCTGTTACAGTGGTGCAAGCAAGTGCAGCAAACGGTATGCGTGCAAGCATCTTTGTTCAACCAAATGATGGTGGCCCTCTTCAAATGTATGCAATTCAATTCCTTGAAGAAGCACCAAAAATTGACCATTTGAGCCTACAAGTGGAACAAGCTGACAGCCTTAAAGAAGACCAAACAGTCAAATTATCTGTCCTTGCACACTATCAAGACGGAACACAAGCAGTTTTACCAGCAGATAAGGTGAACTTCTCTACAAGTGGTGAAGGGGAAGTCGCAGTTCGTAAAGGAATGCTTGAGTTACATAAGCCAGGATCAGTCGCTCTCAAAGCAGAATATGAGGGGGCTACAGGTCAAATCGATCTCACGATTCAGGCCAACACTGAGAAGAAGGTTGCGCAATCTATCCGTCCAGTAAACGTAGTAACAGATTTGCATCAGGAACCAAGTCTTCCAGCTACAGTAACAGTTGAGTATGATAAAGGTTTCCCTAAAGCCCACAAAGTCACTTGGCAAGCCATTCCAAAAGAAAAACTCGATCACTATCAAACCTTTGAAGTTCTAGGTAAAGTTGAAGGTCTTGACCTTGAGGCGCGTGCTAAAGTCTCTGTAGAAGGCATCGTTTCAGTTGAAGAGGTCAGTGTGACGACACCAATCGCAGAAGCGCCGCAATTACCAGAAAGCGTTCGTACCTACGATTCAAATGGCCACGTTTCATCAGCTAAGGTTACTTGGGATGCGATTCGTCCAGACCAATACGCCAAGGAAGGGGTCTTTACAGTTAATGGTCGCCTAGAAGGTACGCAATTAACAACGAAACTTCATGTTCGCGTATCTGCTCAAACTGAGAAGGGAGCAAATATTTCTGACCAATGGACCGGTTCAGAATTGCCACTTGCCTTTGCTTCAGACTCAAATCCAACCGACCCTGTTTCAAACGTCAACGATAAATTGATTTCCTTTAATGACCGACCAGCCAACCGTTGGACAAACTGGAACCGTACTAATCCAGAAGCTTCAGTTGGTGTCCTATTCGGAGATTCAGGTATTTTGAGCAAACGTTCAGTTGATAATCTAAGTGTCGGATTCCACGAAGACCACGGAGTTGGTGTACCGAAGTCTTATGTGATTGAATATTATGTCGGTAAGACCGTTCCAACAGCCCCTAAAAACCCTAGCTTTGTAGGTGAGGAAAACCATGCCTTTAACGATCCTGCAAACTGGAAAGAGGTAAGCAATCTCAAAGCACCAGCTCAATTAAAAGCTGGAGAAATGAATCATTTCAGCTTTGATAAAGTTGAGACCTATGCGGTTCGCATTCGTATGGTTCGACTTGATAGCAAGAAAGGAACGTCTATCACAGAAGTACAAATTTTTGCGAAACAAGTCGCAGCAGCCAAACAAGGACAAACGAGAATCCAAGTTGACGGTAAAGACTTAGCAAACTTCAACCCAGATTTGACAGACTACTATCTTGAGTCTGTAGATGGAAAAGTTCCTGCAGTAACAGCAAGTGTTAGCAACAATGGTCTCGCTACCGTCGTTCCAAGTGTTCGTGAAGGTGAGCCAGTTCGTGTTATCGCGAAAGCTGAAAATGGCGACATCCTAGGAGAATACCGTCTACACTTTACAAGCAATAAAGACTTGCTCTCTCGTAACCCAGTTGCTGCGGTCAAACAAGCTCGCTTACTACAAGTAGGGCAACCACTTGAATTGCCAACTAAGGTTCCTGTTTACTTCACAGGCAAAGACGGTTACGAAACAAAAGACTTGGCAGTAGAATGGGAAGAAGTTCCAGCAGAAAATCTGACAAAAGCAGGTCAATTTACCGTTCGAGGCCATGTCCTAGGTAGTGATCTTGTTGCTGAGTTCACTGTACGAGTGACAGACAAACTTGGTGAAGCTCTTTCAAATAACCCAGAGTATGATGAAAATAGTAACCGCGCCTTTGCTTCAGCCACTAACGACATTGATAGAAACTCCCATGACCGTGTGGACTATCTCAATGACGGAAATCATTCAGAAAATCGTCGTTGGACAAACTGGTCTCCAACACCATCTTCTAATCCAGAAGTATCAGCAGGTGTGATCTTCCGTGAAAATGGTAAGATTGTCGAACGGACTGTAGCGCAAGCCAAACTTCACTTCTTTGCAGATAGTGGTGCAGATGCACCATCTAAACTCGTTTTGGAACGCTATATTGGCCCAGAGTTTGAAGTGCCTACCTACTATTCGAACTACCAAGCCTATGATGCAGCCCATCCATTCAACAATCCAGAAAATTGGGAAGCTGTGCCTTATCGTGCGGATAAAGACATTGCAGCTGGTGATGAAATCAACGTAACATTTAAAGCTGTCAAAGCCAAAGCCATGAGATGGCGCATGGAGCGTAAAGCTGACAAGAGCGGTGTTGCGATGATTGAGATGACCTTCCTTGCACCGAGTGAATTGCCTCAAGAAAGTACCCAATCAAAAATTCTTGTAGATGGAAAAGAACTTCCTGACTTCGCTGAAGATCGTCAAGACTACCAAATCACCTATAAAGGTCAACGTCCAAAAATCTCAGTCGAAGAAAGTAATCAAGTGGCTTCAACAGTTGTAGATAGCAGAGACGATAACCTTCCAGTACTTGTTCGCCTTGTTTCAGAAAGTGGAAAACAAGTCAAGGAATACCGTATCCAGTTGACTAAGGAAAAACCAGTTTCTGAGAAGGCTGTTGCTGCTGTACAAGAAGATCTTCCAAAACTCGAATTTGTTGAAAAAGATTTGGCTTACAAGACAGTTGAGAAAAAGGATTCAACACTGTATCTAGGTGAAACTCGTGTAGAACAAGAAGGAAAAGTTGGTAAGGAACGGATCTTCACAGCGGTTAATCCTAGTGGAAGTAAGGAAGAAAAACTCCGTGAAGTGGTAGAGGCACCGACAGACCGCATCGTCTTGGTTGGAACCAAACCAGGAACCTCCCTTCCAGAAGATGAAGTGAAAAACCTTGTCCTTAACAGACCAGAACTTGTAATCGAAGAAGAAACAATTGATTTCAAGGTTCAGGAACAAAAGAATGATCAGCTTCCAGCGGGTCAAACTCGTGTTCTCCAAGAAGGTCAAAAAGGTATCCGTGTTCACTTGATCGAAGTTGAAAATGGCAAGCGAACTGAAAAAGAAAGCTATGATAAAGTCATGGCTCAAGATCGCATTGTAGAAGTTGGTACGGCTAGTGAAACAACTAAACCAGTACCTCAAGAATCTACAAAACCACAAGTATCAGAAAAAGCAGATACAAAAGAAATTTCTTCAAATGAAGCTAGTCAGGTTCAAAAAGAACAGTTACCAAATACAGGAAGTGCAGAAAGTCAAGCAGCTCTAGCAGTAGGCCTAGCTCTTCTTGGTTTGAGTGCAGGATTAGTGGCCACTAAAGGTAAAAAAGAAGACTAGAATGAATCAGTATTTCTTCTAATTGTATCTCAGAAAGACCAGGGGAACCTGGTCTTTTTAATGGGTAGAAGTATTCTCTCTAGAGTAATTTAACGTTTATGAAATCAGATAACCAAAATGATAAAAACACTATCTGGTATCCAAAACGAGGTGAACTTATTTTTTTAAAAAATAGCGGTAAAATATACCAGATTCTGTTTTGATGATAGGAGAAGAAAAGACACAAAGCGGTTAATATACGGATGTGAAAAAGTCGATTTCGAACGATAAGAAAAAATTGGATTTTTTTATAAAAATTTGCTTGATAGTTCTAGCCTTTTTCTTCATAGTATGATAAAATGTGGATGTAATGTGGCTAATAATTTTCGCTTGAAAAAGCAGAATGGTGATTAGTTGGGGACAATCATTTAGTTTACTATTACATTGTACATTTACAACTGAATATTATAAGAAAGGAAGATTAAATGAACAAGAAAATAAGATCTTGGATTCAGATCCTTATTCTTTGTTTGGGAGTTATTCTCCAATCATTTGCCCCTCTGACGCAAGTACATGCGACAGAGTATAACAATGTGATCACTAGTGTTGGTGTTGAGAACAAATCTGGTGAAGCATTAACGCAAGGATTGGATATTTGGCAAGAATTCCGTCTTACTGCCAATTTTGAGTTGCCAGATAATACGGTGCATGAAGGTGATACAACAACACTTCAATTGCCATCAGAGATTGCATTTTCAAACTCTTCAGACATTGAATTACGAGATGCTTCTAACAATCTTGTAGCTACTGGACATCTAGATGCCACTAGCAAAACGATTACTCTAACTTACACAAAGTTTGTTGAGAATAATTCTGGCGTTAGGGGGAAATTCTTTGTCTATGTTCGAGTTGACCATGATGTTGTTTCAGAAGAAAAAGACATTGATGTCAATATTACTGTAGGACATAGAGTTCTATCTGCAGGGAAAATCCGTTATAACGGCCCTCCAGGGAAATACGACTCTAAAATTGAAAAGAGTTCCTTCCAATACAAGGATGATGAGAAAAATGTAATCCGTTATAACATTACTGTAAACCGCAATATGGCGAACTACAGTGATGTCACTATCAAAGATGCTTTCTCTTCTCCAAATATGACATTCCTACCAGATACTTTTCGTATTTATAAAGTAAACTGGAGCTGGAATAACGGAGACTGGAAATGGTCCGATGCTCAGGATATGACTGAAACCTTTAAAAACCAACTAGTGGTAAATGCGAATGGTGATGGTTTCACCCTTCCTTTAGGAGATACTAATGGTTTTGGTTATATGATCGAGTATCGAGCTAAAGCGAATTATGATCTAGTCGATGGTGAGGAAATCACGAACGTAGCCAACATGAGCTACAATGGTAGTGAGAATGAACAATCAACCAGCACACGTACCTACCAGATTGCAGGTGGTGTTGCGGAAGGATATGTTTTCACCATTAAAATTCATAAGGTAGATGAAGCTGGCCAACCATTGCAAGGTGCAGTTTTTGAAGTGATTCGTGATCGTAACCAAGCTGTTGTTGGACGATTGACAACAGATTCTGATGGTAACGCTAGTGTAGGTAAATTGTTGCGAGACAACTATACAATTCGTGAAGTAACGGCTCCTTTTGGCTATGACAAACTAACTGAAGATATTAAAATTTCTCCAGATGAGTTCGGCTCAGACAAATCTGTAGAACGTAGAATTGAAAATAAGAAGACACCTCCGAAGACTCCAACTGAGAAAGAGATTACTTTCAAAAAGGTGGATCCAAATGGGAAAGAAATCCCAGGTGCCGAACTTAAAATCTACAGCGGAGATCGTGTAAGACCAGAAGCTCCACCTGTAGCAGACTGGACAACAGAAGCTAATACTTCTAAAGTGACTAAATTAGCTCCTGGTACCTATACTCTAACAGAGTCCTATGCTCCAGATGGGTATCAGTATGTTGATGATGTTACCTTCACGGTCAATGCTGATGGTTCTATTACAATTGTCAAAAAAGGTACAACAGATACTGTCGTAACAACTGGTTCTGTTTTGTCAATCACTGACAAAGAAGATACAACTCCAAAGGCGATTACCTTCAGTAAGGTAAACCTTGGAGGAAATGAAATCGCTGGTGCACAGATTAAGATCTACAAGGGCGAAAAAGCTGAAGGTACAGCCGTAGAAAGCTGGACTTCAACTGACCAACCTAAGCAACTGAATCTTGAACCAGGCATCTACACTTTCCATGAGGAAGCAGCCCCAACTGGATACCTCAAAGTAACGGATATCACTTTCCAAGTTAAACCTAACGGTACTGTTGAAGTGACAAAAGTAGGTGAAAAAGATTCTAAAGGTGAAGACAATCGTGTTGTAGCCCAAAATTCAACTCTGACAGTTACTGATAAAGATGACGATGTAGCTCGTAAAATCACGTTCAGTAAAATTAGTCTTGGTGGGGTTGAAATCGCAGGAGCACAAATCAAGATCTTCAAAGGCGATAAGGCAGAAGGCACAGCCGTAGAAAGCTGGACTTCAGAAGCTGGTAAGTCTAAAGACTTGAATTTGGCTCCAGGCACTTACACCTTCCATGAGGAAGCAGCCCCAACTGGTTACCTCAAAGTAACGGATATCACTTTCCAAGTTAACTATGATGGAACAGTTAAAGTGACGAATGTTGGTACTAAGGATGCTAAAGGCGAGGACAATACAGTCGTAACCGATGGTTCAACAATCAAAGTCACTGATAAAGATGACGATAGTCCACGTAAGATTACCTTTAGTAAAGTTAACCTTGGTGGTACAGAAATTGCAGGTGCTACAATCAAGATCTACAAGGGCGATAAGGCAGAAGGCACAGCCGTAGAAAGCTGGACATCTGAAGCTGGTAAGTCTAAAGATCTCAACTTGGCCCCAGGTACTTACACCTTCCATGAGGAAGCAGCTCCAACAGGTTACCTCAAAGTAACAGATATTACTTTCAAAGTGAAAACTGACGGAACAGTAGAAGTAACCAATGTCGGCGAGAAAGACTCTAAAGGTGAAGACAACAAGGTCGTAACCAACGGCTCAACTGTTACAGTAACGGATAAAGACGATGATAGTCCAAAAGCCATTACTTTCAGTAAAGTTAACCTTGGTGGAACAGAAATCGCAGGTGCTACAATCAAGATCTACAAGGGCGACAAGGCAGAAGGCACAGCCGTAGAAAGCTGGACTTCAGAAGCTGGTAAGTCTAAAGACTTGAATTTGGCTCCAGGCACTTACACCTTCCATGAGGAAGCAGCCCCAACTGGTTACCTCAAAGTAACTGACATCACTTTCCAAGTCAAACACGATGGCACAGTGGAAGTGACAAATGTTGGTGAAAAAGACTCTAAAGGTGAAGAAAACAAAGTCGTAACCAACGGTTCAACTGTGACTGTAACTGACAAAGATGATGACCTTCCACGTAAGATTACCTTTAGTAAGGTTAGCCTTGGTGGAACAGAAATCGCAGGTGCTACAATCAAGATCTACAAGGGCGACAAGGCAGAAGGCACAGCCGTAGAAAGCTGGACTTCAGAAGCTGGTAAGTCTAAAGACTTGAACTTGGCTCCAGGTACTTACACCTTCCATGAGGAAGCAGCTCCAACAGGTTACCTCAAAGTAACGGACATCACTTTCCAAGTCAAACATGACGGCACAGTGGAAGTGACCAATGTTGGTGAAAAAGACTCTAAGGGTGAAGAAAACAAAGTTGCCACAAACGGTTCAACTGTAACTGTAACTGATAAAGATGATGACCTTCCACGTAAGATTACCTTTAGTAAGGTTAGCCTTGGTGGAACAGAAATCACAGGCGCTCAAATCAAGATCTACAAGGGCGATAAGGCAGAAGGCACAGCCGTAGAAAGCTGGACTTCAGAAGCTGGTAAGTCTAAAGACTTGAATTTGGCTCCAGGCACTTACACCTTCCATGAGGAAGCAGCCCCAACTGGTTACCTCAAAGTAACTGACATCACTTTCCAAGTCAAACACGATGGCACAGTGGAAGTGACCAATGTTGGTGAAAAAGACTCTAAGGGTGAAGAAAACAAAGTTGCCACAAACGGTTCAACTGTAACTGTAACTGATAAAGATGATGACCTTCCACGTAAGATTACCTTTAGTAAGGTTAGCCTTGGTGGAACAGAAATCGCAGGCGCTCAAATCAAGATCTACAAGGGCGATAAGGCAGAAGGCACAGCCGTAGAAAGCTGGACTTCAGAAGCTGGTAAGTCTAAAGACTTGAATTTGGCTCCAGGCACTTACACCTTCCATGAGGAAGCAGCCCCAACTGGTTACCTCAAAGTAACGGACATCACTTTCCAAGTCAAACACGATGGCACAGTGGAAGTGACAAATGTTGGTGAAAAAGACTCTAAGGGTGAAGAAAACAAAGTTGCCACAAACGGTTCAACTGTAACTGTAACTGATAAAGATGATGACCTTCCACGTAAGATTACCTTCAGCAAGGTTAGCCTTGGTGGAACAGAAATCGCAGGCGCTCAAATCAAGATCTACAAGGGCGACAAGGCAGAAGGCACAGCCGTAGAAAGCTGGACTTCAGAAGCTGGTAAGTCTAAAGATCTCAACTTGGCCCCAGGTACTTACACCTTCCATGAGGAAGCCGCTCCAACCGGTTACCTCAAAGTAACTGACATCACTTTCCAAGTCAAACACGATGGCACAGTGGAAGTGACCAATGTTGGTGAGAAAGACTCTAAAGGTGAAGAAAACAAAGTCGTTACAAATGGCTCAACAGTAACTGTAACCGACAAAGACGATGACCTTCCACGTAAGATTACCTTCAGCAAGGTAAATCTAGCAGGTGAAGAAATCGCGGGCGCAAAAATCCAAATTTTCCGTGGAGAAAAAGTTGCAGGTAGTCCTGTGGCTGAATGGACTTCAAAAGCCAATCAATCACATGTACTTGATTTGACTCCAGGAGTATATACTTTCCATGAAGAAGCCGCTCCAACTGGATACTTAGCAGTAACAGATATTACATTCCAAGTTAACTACGACGGAACTGTAACAGTGGTAAATGCTAGTGGAAATCAGGTTGAGTTTAAGGATGGTAAGTTAGTAGTAACGGACCAAACTGAACCAGAAAATCCTAACCTACCAAACACTGGAAGTGAATCTGGACAAGCTGCATTAGCAGCAGGTTTAGCTCTTCTAGCTTTAGGTGCAGGTCTTGTAGCAACTAAACGAAGAAAAGAAGACTAATCTCATTTAGTAGCCAATAAGTACAGTAAAGAAAGATCAGGGATAACCCCCTGGTCTTTTTTATGGTTCAGAATAATGAAATATGCTAAATTAAACTATTTATCAGGATGGGATATGACTATTACTAGATTTCTTCTGAGTTTTACTTATATAAAATAGTTTGGATAATTATTAAGGTGTATCAAACTTATAAATAAATGGAATGTTTTGTGCATTGTTCCTTTCTGTTTGTTTAAAAGAGAAGTTGTTCGTATGTGTACACTAAACTTAAAGAAACTTCAGTCTGATGAAAGAATTAGTTTTTATGGCAGTAATTTTACACTGTGTCAATATTTTCAAAAGGCAATAACCTCATAATATTACAAAAAAAGTTAATTTTGTTTTATAATGAAATTAAAGGAGGTTTCTATATTAAAAATAGAACAAATATGATAAATATTGCACTCACATATAGTTATGAAACATGTTAATATGATGTAACTTATTCAATAACCCTCATGGATTTCAACGAATTCGAAAGGAGATGAGTGTTGAGATTTTATAATCATAGTTTGTCGTTTTAATGTTTTCGGTAATTTAGAAAGGAAGATTATGAAGAACAAGAAATTTTGGTTACCCATCCTAACTTCTCTGGCCTGTTTGCTAGGGATGATCTTTGCTCCAAATTCAGTTCAAGCAAAGGAACTGAAGAACGTTATCAGTAATATTGGAATTTGGGAGGTTGATAATGGTAAGTTTATAAAACCAGATGCGAATGGTGTTTATACACTTTCTCCTGAACATCATAACTACTCAAATTATAAATTCACTGTTGATTACGATTTGAGTGCCTATGATGGTAAATTAGAGGACGGTGATACCTTTACCTTTACTGTTCCGAGCCCTTTAACTGTTAGAAATGAAACTTTTGATTTAAAAGATAAGGAAACAGATCTAGTTATCGGGGAAACTCAAATTGTATCAAACGGGGATAATAATGGTGGTAAGGCAACTATTACATTAAAAAATCTGAAAACCTATCTTGAGAAAAAAGGTGGCTATCAAGTCCAAAACGTTAAAGGAAATTTCTTTGTTGGTTTTAGTTCTAAAAATGAATTAAGCAATGAAACACTCCGTTTTGATAAGACGGAAACCATAAATGAAATTACCCATCAAATCAAGGTTAAAAAAGGTGATACGGCTGATTATTCTGAAGGAATTGGTCGAGCTAATTTCAATAAATATCATGGTTTGATTTACAAAGAGGATTGGACATCAAAGGCTCTAAATAAGAGCGGAAAATACTTACACAGCTGGTATGTTCGTGTTAATCCGAAACAAGCAGCCTATAATAAAATTGAAATTCATGACTGGGTAGATCCAAATGCTTCACCAATGCAGATGATTCCTGAAACATTTAGCGTCACAGCAGGTTGGTATGATCAATATTATTACTTTAAAGATGAAGTGGTTTTAGAAGCTGGTAAGGATTACCAAGTAAAATGGAATGATTCTTACACAGAATTTACTTTAACAATTAACAATGCATCTTCAATTCTTGCGAAGAACGGTAAACCAGCAGCATTTCGAATTCATTATAAAACAAGTGCTCCAGCAGATGGCACGCAAGTCCAAAACAATGCTGAAATGAAGGGTGATGACCAGATTCTTACATATGACGACTATAGTAATAAGACAGTTGTTAAGCAAATCGGAAACTCAGTTGTTGCTTCTGGCGGTACAATTCAGTTAGAAACAGGTTACCGTATCATTCTTTACAAGGTCGACGAGCTGACTCATGACCGTCTAAAAGGAGCAAAATTCAAGATTACTCCTCCAGCAGGAGCTACGGCTAAAGAGGAAATTGTAACGACAAATGATGACGGAATTGCTGAATCATCTATTTACTCAGAAAGTGATATCAAGAAAGGGAACTTTACAGTAACTGAGGTTGAGGCTCCTGAGGGATATGAGTTAAATCCTACTCCATTTGAGATGACTGTTGGACAAGACGGAGCTATCAAAACAGTTACAAATAAACGTAGCAAAGCTAAAGCTAAGATTAAAGCTAATAAAAAACTTACAGGACGTGAGTTGAAGGCTGAAGAGTTTGAATTCACTTTAACAGACCAAGATGGTAAGGTGAAAGAAACTGTGAAGAATGACAAAGACGGAAACATTGCTTTCTCAGAATTGGAATTCGACAAAGCAGGGACTTATACCTTTAAAATTGCTGAAAAAGCTGGCAGTGATACAAGCATCAAGTACGACACTAAAACTGTTACGGCTACAGTTACTGTAGCGGACAAGGGTAAAGGTGCACTTGAAGCAACTGTTTCTTACGACGACGAAAAAGCTTTCGAGAATACTTACACACCAGCGAAAACTGAAGTTCCTGTGAAAAAAGAATGGGATGATAAGGACAACCAAGATGGTAAACGTCCATCTTCTGTCACAGTTAAATTGCTTGCAGATGGTCAAGATACTGGTAAAACACTTGAATTGACTGAAGCAAATGGTTGGGCTGGAAGCTTCAAAGACCTTGATGCTGATAAAGGCGGCACACCTATCAAGTATACTGTAGTAGAAGTAACTGTTGCTGGTTACACTTCTAAGGTTACTGGTGACGCTGCATCAGGATTCACTATCACAAATAGTTATTCTCCAGAAACAGTTGTTGTAAAAGCAACTAAGAACTGGGATGACGCGAATAACCAAGACGGCAAACGTCCAACTAAGATTACAATCAATCTTTTAGCAGACGGTCAGAAAGTTGATTCGAAAGAAATTCAGGCTGCTGCAGACGGAACTTGGACTGTCGAATTCACGAAATTAGCAAAATATAAAGCTGGTAAAGAAATCAAATACACTGTAACAGAAGAAGCCGTAGCAGAATACGAATCAACTATTACAGACTTTACCATCACAAACAAATATGCTCCAAAAGCAATCGACTACAAGGTAACAAAAGTATGGAACGACGCGAACAACCAAGACGGCAAACGTCCTGAGTCCGTAACGGTTCAACTTTATAAAAAAGTAGGAGATGCAGATTCAGTAGCTGTTGAAGGTAAGAAATTGACCTTGACAGCTAAGGATAAGACAGACGCTAACACTTGGGTAGCATCCTTCACCAATCTTCCACAATACGAAGCTGGTAAAGAAATCACTTACTCTATCAAGGAAGTAGACGTACCAGCTGGTTATGAAGCCTCTGTGACTGGTCAGGTCGTGACAAACACTCACACACCAGAAACAGTCGTTCTTTCAGGAACTAAGGTTTGGAAAGATAACAACAACCAAGACGGCAAACGTGCAGATAAAGTGAAAGTTCAAATTCTTAACGGCGACAAAGTTGTTCAAGAAATTGAAGTTTCAGAAGCAACTGGTTGGAAGTTCGAATCAAAAGCACTTCCTAAGTATGAAAATGGTAAAGAAATCGAGTACAAAGTCAAAGAAGTTGTTGTTGCAGAATACAAATCAGTAGTTACTGACCACAAAGACGGTAAGTACACTATTACCAACAAACATACACCGTTGAAAACTACTGTAAAAGGTAAGAAGATCTGGAAAGATGAAGAAAACAAAGACGGTATCCGTCCATCTTCTGTCACTGTGAAACTTCTTGCAGATGGTAAGGAAACTGGTCAGACAGCTACAGTGTCAGAAACAAGTGGCTGGACTTATGAGTTTACAGGTCTTGATCGTTATCAAGAAGGTAAGGAAATTGCCTACACTGTTGAAGAAGTGAATGTTCCAGATGGTTATACAGCTTCAGTAGAAGATTACAACATTACAAATACGCATACTCCTGAAAAACCAACACCTGGCAAACCAAATGAACCAGGTAAGCCTAAAAAAGGTGGGGAATTGCCTAATACAGGAAGCGAGTCTAACCAAGTGGCTCTAGTAGCTGGAATCGTCCTTCTTGGATTGGGAACAGGATTCTTGGCAAGACGCAAAAAAGAAGATTAAGTTTTTTAAACGGTATCTTTCACGAAATTTTGCAAGACAGTTTAAAAGTGGAAACAAGTGTCAATAGAAATTGGCACTTGTTTTTTGTAACTGACCCTGGTTCTACTACCGGATACAAGTGGATAGTTGCCACTTACTAAAAAGCTATTGTTTTTGCGATGAATTCCACTATAATAGATGACAAATAGAAAAGGAGATGTTGCATATGATTGAAACAAGATTACAAGATAAATTGAAGGCAGGTTTAGAGGTGGAAAATTTTCAAAAAGATGGCGACATCTATCTGTCTCTTAATCCTGATTATCTATCTGGAGATAATGCTAAATACATGACCATGTATAACCGTATGGCTCGCTGGTATGATATGGGTGAAAAATGGATAGGACCACTTCTCCACGGCAAGGCAATTGATAAGTTGAGAAGGGATCTGATGGAGGAAATAGAATGGAAAGATAATTTATCTGTTCTTTATGTCTCTATCGGGACTGGTCAAGACCTCCGTTATATCCCTGAGACAATTGACCTGAAAAGTTTAGACTTTGTAGGGGTAGATATTTCTATCGGTATGTTAGAAAAATGCCAGAAATCTTGCGCTAAAAAGACTAATTTGCAACTTTTCCATGCTTGCGCGGAGGATCTACCCTTTGCGGATAATAGTTTTGACATTGTCTACCATATTGGCGGAATCAATTTTTTCAATGATAAGGCCAAGGCTATGCAGGAAATGCTACGAGTGGCGAAGCCAGGAACCAAGCTTTTAATTGCAGATGAGACGGCTGACTATGTGGATCAGCAATATAAGAAAAATCATTTTAGTAAGGATTATTTTAAAGATGCTACTGTTGATTTGAGTGAAATTGAGAATGCTGTTCCAAGCGAAGTTAAGGAAAAGGAATTGAAACTTCTTTGGGATGGAAAATTCTACGCCTTGACATTTAGGAAATAAGATAAAGTATCTTGGTAGAGCTTAGAAAACAAGGTATGAAGATAAAAACATTCCCTTAGACAGCTGTCTGAGGGAATGTTTTTTTATGGGAGCATCATCAATTCGACAACCATCGCTATGTAGATGATTAAGGTAAGGAGAAAACCGGCTCTCCAGAAAAACTTGATGAATTTAGGGTAATAAAAACTTCGTTTTTTGACAAGGAAAAAGACTACAAGGAGAATTGCTAGGAGAGAAAGAGCAACACCAAGTCGCGGTAGAAAGTTGTGGGTAAAGGCTTTAGCAGTAATCAGGTAGTACTCAAATACCAAAAGTGGAAAAGCTAGATCCGCGAAATTAAATCCTATTTTCCTAAGTCCGAAAAGCTTGGTGACAATAAAGCAAACCACCAAGGTTAATATCAATAATAAAATAGATGCTATTTTCATTAAAATCATACCCATATTGTATCATAAAAAAACGCTAAAGGAAATGAGAAACAAGGGAATTTGTTGGAAAGTCAGGCTTTTGAGATTGTAGGTGTTTTTTGTTATAATGAAAGTTATGAAATCTTATAATACCTTGAATGATTATTATCGAAAACTTTTTGGAGAAAAGACTTTCAAAGTTCCTATTGATGCGGGATTTGACTGTCCAAATCGGGATGGAACTGTAGCTCATGGTGGTTGTACTTTTTGTACGGTTTCAGGTTCTGGAGATGCCATCGTGGCACCGGATGCCCCTATCCGTGAGCAATTTTATAAGGAAATTGACTTTATGCACCGCAAGTGGCCAGAAGTTAAAAAGTATCTGGTTTATTTTCAAAATTTTACCAACACCCATGAAAAGGTGGAAGTCATCCGAGAACGTTATGAGCAGGCCATCAACGAGCCAGGTGTAGTTGGAATCAATATTGGAACACGGCCAGATTGTTTACCAGACGAAACAATCGAATATTTGGCTGAGTTGTCGGAGCGTATGCACGTGACTGTAGAATTGGGCTTACAGACTACTTTTGAAGCAACCTCTGACCTGATTAACCGTGCCCATTCTTATGAATTGTATGTTGAAACAGTAAAACGCTTGAGGAAATATCCCAAGATTGAGATTGTTTCCCATTTGATCAATGGTTTGCCTGGGGAAACTCATGAGATGATGGTCGAAAATGTTCGCCGTTGTGTCACCGATAATGATATTCAAGGAATTAAACTGCACTTGCTTCACCTTATGACCAATACGCGCATGCAGCGAGATTACCACGAAGGACGCTTGCAACTGATGAGTCAGGATGAGTATGTAAAGGTCATTTGTGACCAACTGGAAATTATTCCCAAGCATATCGTCATCCATCGAATCACAGGAGATGCGCCTAGAGATATGCTGATTGGTCCTATGTGGAGCCTCAATAAATGGGAAGTGCTAAATGCTATTGAAACTGAGATGAGACGTCGTGGAAGTGTGCAAGGATGCAAGGCTGTAAAACAGGAGTTTAAAAATGAAAAGACCACTTGAGATGGCACATGATTTTTTAGCTGAAGTTGTGACAAAAGAGGATATTGTTGTGGATGCGACCATGGGCAATGGCCATGATACCCTTTTTTTAGCCAAGCTAGCCAAGCAAGTCTATGCCTTTGATATCCAGGAGCAGGCTTTGGAGAAGACGCAAGAGCGTTTGGATCAGGCTGGAATGACAAATGCCCAGTTAATCTTGCAAGGTCATGAGACACTTGATCAATTTGTGACAGAAGCTAAGGCAGGGATTTTTAATCTGGGTTATTTACCTTCTGCTGACAAATCCGTCATCACCCAACCTCAGACTACTATCGAAGCCTTAGAAAAGCTGTGTCACTTGCTTGTCAAAGGGGGACGGATTGCCATTATGATTTATTATGGTCATGAGGGAGGAGATATTGAGAAGGATGCTGTTTTGGAGTTTGTTAGCCAGTTGAACCAACAAGAGTATACTGCTGCCATTTATCGGACTCTCAACCAAGTTAACAATCCACCGTTTTTAGTTATGATTGAAAAATTAGAAAGGTATAGACATGGATAAACAATACCTTCGTGAGAAGCTTGAGACAATGCGCCAAAATTTTGTCGAGTCAACGCATCACGAGCGAGCAGTCGGGGTGCTCGACGAAGCACATATGAGCAAGAAAATGCTTAAAATTAAGAAAAAATTAGTGGCTCTTGAAATGGAACGATGCCAGAAAAAAATTGAGCACAAAGACTGTTCTAAGATTGATCAGAAAATCCAAGAGCAAAAGGAGATTTTTGAATCTTGTTGTAAAAAAGATTAAGGAGGAATTGTGTGGAATTACTCATTTACTTGATTCTATTTTTATTTGTCTTAATCATTTCAACTACGACCAATAAACTTCTCCCTTTTTTACCCCTTCCTCTGGTGCAAATCCTTTTGGGGATTGGGATTGGTTTATTTGTTCCCGATGCGGACTTTCATCTCAATACAGAGCTGTTTCTGGCCATGGTTATTGGTCCCTTACTTTTCCGGGAGGCAGAAGAAGCTGATATTACGTCCATTTTGAAGCACTGGCGGATTGTTGTCTTTCTAATTTTTCCTGTGATTTTTATCTCGACCTTAAACTTGGGGGGCATGGCTCACTTCCTTTGGATGACTCTTCCTTTGGCTGCCTGTTTAGCAGTTGGAGCGGCACTTGGGCCAACAGATTTGGTTGCCTTCGCATCTCTTTCTGAACGTTTTCGTTTTCCCAAACGGGTTTCTAATATTCTAAAAGGGGAAGGACTCTTAAATGACGCTTCTGGTTTGGTTGCCTTTCAGATGGCTCTTGCTGCTTGGACAACAGGAACGTTTTCTTTCAGCCAAGCTGGAACTTCCCTAGCACTTTCTATCCTTGGTGGTTTTGTAGTCGGTTTTGTGACGGCTATGGTCAATCGTTTTTTGCATAGCTTTTTGCTGAGTGTACGAGCGATAGATATAGCCAGTGAACTATTGCTAGAGCTAAGTTTGCCGCTCATGACCTTTTTCATCGCAGAAGAGTTTCATGTTTCAGGAATTATCGCAGTAGTGGTTGCAGGTATTTTGAAGGCCAGTCGCTTTAAGAAAATTACGCTCCTTGAGGCTCAGGTAGACACCGTGACGGAGACCGTTTGGCATACCGTGACCTTTATGCTAAATGGATCAGTCTTTGTTCTCTTGGGAATGGAGTTAGAGTTGATTGCAGAGCCAATTTTGTCTAATTCTCTCTACAATCCCCTTCTTTTACTGCTTTCAATTGTCGTTCTGACCTTCTTGCTTTTTGTGATCCGCTTTGTCATGATTGCTGGTTTTTACTTTATGAGGACCCGTCGACTCAAGAAAAAAATTCATAAGTACATGAAAGATATGCTTCTTTTGACCTTCTCTGGTGTCAAAGGGACAGTATCTATCGCGACCATTCTCCTCATACCAAGTCATTTGGAGCAGGAATATCCTTTGTTGCTATTCCTAGTAGCAGGCGTTACACTATTGAGCTTTTTAACGGGTTTATTGATTCTCCCTCACTTATCTGAAGAACAAGAGGAAAGCAAGGATCATTTGATGCATATTGCGATTTTGAATGATGTAGCTGCAGAATTAGAAAAAGAGCTGGACCATCACAAGAACAAACTCCCTCTTTATGCAGCTATTGATAATTATCATGGTCGGATTGAAAACCTCATCCTTAGTCTGGAAAATAAGAGAGTCCAAGAGGACTGGGAGTCCATCAAACTTCTTATCTTGAGTATTGAGAGTGATGGTTTGGAGCAAGCCTACGAAGAAAATAGAATCAGTGAGCGTGGCTATCGAGTTTACCAACGTTACCTAAAAAACATGGAGCAGAGTATCAATCGGAATTTCGCTTCTAGAGTGACTTATTACTTCCTAGTTTCCTTACGGATACTGCGCTTTCTACTCCATGAAATGTTTACCTTTGGCAAAACTTTCCGTAGTTGGATGAATGAAGAATCTCGTAAACTACTATCAGTTGACTATGATCAGATTGCAGAGTTGTATTTGGAAAATACAGAGCTGATTATCGAGAGTTTGGAAAACCTCAAGGGGGTTTACAAGAGTTCTCTGATTAGTTTTATGCAAGAGTCTCGTCTACGCGAGACGGCCATTATCGGAAGTGGTGCCTTTGTTGAGCGGGTTATCAATCGCATCAAGCCAAACAATATCGATGAAATGCTACGAGGCTACTATCTCGAACGTAAGGCAATCTTTGAATACGAAGAAGCTAAACTGATAACAGCCAAGTATGCTAAAAAACTACGCCAAAATGTGAATAATTTAGAGAATTATTCTCTGAAAGAGGCTGCAAATACCTTGCCTTATGATATGCTAGATTTAATCAGAAGAACTTAGATGATGATGAAAATGACGGAGGATGGGATATGAAAAAGTGGTGGAAGGAGCTATTGGATAAGCCCTTATTGAAAGCTTTTTTGCATTATTATCAAGCATCGGATAGTGAGTTGACCAGTGTTGCGGTTGCCTACTATTGGTTGGTTTCAATCTTTCCTTTGCTAATGATAATGGTCAATATTTTGCCTTATTTTCAGATTCCAGTCTCAAATTTCCTACTGACAATCAAGGAATTTTTGCCTGATACAGTGTATGATGTGGTCGCCAAGATTGTCCGAGAAGTTCTGACTCAACCATCAACTGGTTTGCTGAGTTTTGCTGTTTTGTCAGCCCTATGGACCTTTTCGAAATCAATGGATTTTCTCCAAAAAGCCTTTAACAAAGCCTATGGAGTGACCAAGAGTCGAGGGATTATCTCCCATCAGTTGATGAGTTTGCTTGTTAGCCTTGGCTTGCAGATTCTTTTTGCCCTAGCCTTGTTTTTGAGTATGTTTGGTCGCATGTTGCTCAACCTCCTCAAAACTTACTGGCAATCAGACAGCCCGCTATTTTCCTACCTGCAAGATTTTACAGGCCCTCTGGTCTATGCCTTGATCTTTGCCATTCTGGTTATGATTTATTACTTCCTTCCAAAAGTAAAAACACCACGAATCCGCTATGTTTTACCAGGAAGTGTCTTTGTCTTGCTAACTCTTATCGGTTTATTGAATATCTTTTCTGTTTCTTTTAATAACTATGTCAATCACCTAGTGGATGTCCGATTTTTCAGTTCCATCATCGTGGTAGTCATGATGTTCTGGTTTATTCTTATTGCAAAGATTTTGATTATCGGAGCGGTTATCAATGCCAGTGTTCAGAGTTTGAAAGATCCAAAGTTTAGTATGGAATAATTAGAAAAATCCCTATTAGGAAACCTAATAGGGATTTTCTTAATAGATAAACATGGCATCGCCGAAACTGAAGAAACGATAGCGTTCTTGAATAGCGTGCTGGTAGGCATCTAAGACTAATTCACGGCCGGCAAAGGCAGAAACCAACATGACGAGAGTTGATTTGGGTAGGTGGAAGTTGGTTGAGAAAGCATCCACGACCTTCCAGTCGTAACCAGGTTTGATAAAGATATTGGTCCAGCCAGAATCAGCCTGAATTTGCCCATCAAACTTGGAACCGATGGTTTCCAACGTACGGATCGAAGTGGTTCCGACAGCGATGACGCGACCTCCATTTTCCTTGACAGATCGAAGGGTGGCTGCTGCTTCCTCAGAAAGTTGGTAGAATTCGGAGTGCATTTCGTGTTCGTCTAGATTGTCCACAGAAACAGGTCTAAAAGTTCCTAAACCAACGTGGAGAGTCAGATAAACCAGATGGACCCCCTTGGCTTGGATTTCTGCTAGCAGTTCTTTGGTGAAGTGAAGGCCAGCAGTCGGTGCAGCAGCAGAGCCACTTTCTTTAGCGTAGACGGTTTGATAACGTTCACGGTCATCCAGTTTTTCATGGATGTAGGGTGGTAGTGGCATTTCACCTAGACTTTCTAAGACTTCTAGGAAAATTCCTTGGTATTCAAAACGGACAATGCGGCCTCCGTGGGTCAATTCTTCCGTAACGACAGCGCTGAGGCGACCATCGCCAAAGTTGACACGAGTGCCAACCTTGAGGCGTTTGGCAGGTTTAGCCAGAACTTCCCACTCATCACCATTAGTATTTTTGAGTAGGAGAAGTTCCACATGGCCTCCCGTCTTTTCTTTTTGGCCATAGAGGCGGGCAGGAAGAACGCGGGTATCATTCATAACGAGTGCATCTCCAGGTTCCAGCATATCAATAATGGAGTGGAAGTGTTTATCCTGCATTTCTCCCGTTTCCCGGTTTACGATGAGAAGCTTGGAGGCATCTCGTTTTTCAAGTGGCGTTTGGGCAATCAATTCCTCAGGCAAGTGGAAATCAAAATCAGCAGTATTCATTTTTTTCATCATTCTTTCTAAGTTCTAATCTTATCCATTATAACATGTTTCAAGTTTGGGCGCTCTTTTTTTAGAAATTAAATCGTTTTCACTTGACAAAAATTGGTCTATACCATATAATGAATATAGATTAAAATGGAGGATGAAAAGATGAAAGTTATTAAAGTTGAAAATCAAGTTGAAGGTGGAAAAGTTGCTTTTGAGATTCTGAAGGAAAAATTGGCCAATGGTGCTCAAACATTAGGACTTGCGACAGGGAGCAGTCCGCTTGAGTTTTACAAGGAAATCGTTGAGAGTGGCCTTGATTTTTCAAATCTAACCAGTGTAAACCTTGATGAGTATGTAGGACTTGACGGAGACAATCCTCAATCTTACCGCCACTTTATGCAAGAACACTTATTCAACCAAAAACCATTTAAAGAAAGTTTCTTGCCTCGTGGGATTAAGGACAATGCTGAAGCTGAAGTAGAACGCTACAACCAAATTTTGATTGACCATCCAGTTGATTTTCAAATCTTGGGAATCGGTCGCAATGGACATATCGGATTTAATGAGCCAGGAACTGCCTTTGATAGCCAGACACACCTTGTAGACCTAGACCAGTCTACAATTGAAGCCAATGCTCGCTTCTTTGACAAGATTGAAGACGTTCCAACTCAAGCCATCTCAATGGGGATTAAAAACATCTTGGATGCAAAGTCAATTATTCTCTTTGCTTATGGTGAGTCGAAAGCAGAGGCCATTGCTGGAACAGTATCAGGCCCAGTGACTGAGAATCTTCCAGCAAGTAGCCTACAAAACCACCCTGATGTGACTATTATTGCGGATGCTGAAGCGCTCAGCTTGCTTGAAAAGTAAAATGACAAGAACCACTTGCTCTTTGGAGTGAGTGGCTTTTTACTTCAATTGTTCACTATCCTGTTAAAGTGGTATAATATAGCTATACGAGGAGGATCGATTTTGATTTATATAATTGGTTTTATTTGTTTTTTACTTTTAATGTTACTATTTAGTCGCTTAATTCAGCAATCAAAGAACCCTTCGGGCTTTCTAGGAAAACGAATGATGAAATTGTGGAATAGAGCCTACCTCCCCATGTTTGTATGGGCAATTCGTCATCTGGATAGGACATTTTACCCTGTAATCTTAGATGTGGGAGTTGGAAATGGTCGTTCAACCATCCTACTGAAAGAAACTTTTCCGCAAAGTACCATAACTGGAATCGATATTTCAGATACTGCAATAGCTCAAGCCAAACAGATAGAGATGACTAATCTAAATTTTGAACGAAGAGATGTTAGTGAGACAGGATTTTCTGATGAAAGTGTTGATTTAATCACAGCCTTTCAAACTCATTTTCATTGGAGGGACCTAGAGGCTTCTTTTATGGAACTTCGAAGAATACTCAAATCAGACGGGATGCTCTTACTGGCTTGTGAATATAACAAGTTGTCTTACTTTTTACCAGAGGTCCAAAGCGAAGAAGCATTTAGACGATTCTTGTTATCAGTAGGATTTGAGCTCGTAACTAGTCAAAGAAAGGGATCATGGATTCTTTATAAAATTGTTAAACATTAATGGAGGTACATCATGAAACAATTATTTTTATGTTCATACTTTGCTGGAGTCACAAAGCTTTTTAGCGATTATGCAAAGGAAAAGAATCTAGAAAACAAGGTTTTATTTATTCCTACCGCTGGGAACAAAGAGGATTATACTGCCTATATCGATGAGGCTCAGCAAACATTCAAAGATTTAGGATTTGAGATAGAGGTTCTAGATATTGCTTCTTGTGATCGAGAAACTGCTCAGGCAAAGATTTTCCAAAGCAAGATTCTTTATATCTCAGGTGGGAATACATTTTATTTATTACAAGAATTAAAGAAAAAACAACTTCTATCTCTCATCAAAGAGCAAATAAGAGATGGGTTGGTCTATGTGGGAGAATCAGCAGGGGCTATCATTACAGCCAAGGATATTGACTACAATAAACTCATGGACGACAAGACGGTAGCGACAGAGTTATCTGATACAGCGGGATTGGATGAAGTGGATTTTTATATCCTTCCACATTATGGTGAGGAACCTTTTACCGATAGTAGCAAAAAGACCTTTGAAATGTATAAAAAGCAGCTTGAATTGCTACCGCTTCATAACCACCAAGCAATTATCGTTAACGATGAGCAAATAGATATCTTGACAATAGAATAACAGCGTGGTAGAATAACAGCGTGGTTGGAAGAACATTAATATTTTACCAATAAAACGATTAGCGGTTGATAATTCATTTAGTGGGAATCTGCCATGGATAGATTAATTTTATGAATTCAAGAAGGGAAAAGTTATGAAAATAAAAACGTTAGATAAAATAGGTGGGATTGTTTTCTTGTTTCTAACGATTACTACCATTGTCGTTTTTTTATCAGATACGAGCTTCTTTGAGTGGGCGTTTACTAGACACCAGAATACTCTGAGTTGGTATATTCGCCCTCTCTTTATTATTCCAATTGTAATGGGAGCTTATAAAAAATCCTATAGCCTGATTTTCTTTTCTATATTTTGCCTATTTACTAGCATGTTCTGGTTCCCAAAGCCGGAAATAGTTGATGTAAAAGTAATTGAGTTTTTGAATTTTGAGAAGACTTATTTTACGAGCGGATGGAGTATTGAAAAAGTTATTATTCTGGCGACGATTCTAGCATTTTTTACGGCAATTATATCCTTAACATGGAGTAGACGTTGGTATGGATTATTAGCAACGGTAGTAATTGGAGCGTTTCTGAAGGTTGCCCATAGTCTTTTATTTAGTGGAGGAAGTGGCATATCGATTGTAAAACCAGCTGTTTTGGGATTGATTCTCTGCATCTTAGTGATTTATTTCATCTTCAAAAGAAGAAAGTAAAAATAATAAAAGTTTATGGTCGCTTTTCTCTTGACAATTATTCACTTTGTGTGTAAAATGGAATAGATCTTGAACTTGAAGGGAGTGAAAAAAATGTCTAAAACAGTAGTACGTAAGAATGAATCTCTTGACGATGCACTTCGTCGTTTCAAACGTGCGGTTACTAAAGCTGGTACTCTTCAAGAAACACGCAAACGTGAATTCTATGAAAAACCTTCTGTAAAACGTAAACGTAAATCAGAAGCAGCTCGTAAACGTAAAAAATTCTAATTTGAAATGAAAGGCTAGAGAAATCTAGTCTTTTTCTTTTAAATAAATACCGTAAATCCTGCAAAAAAAGGAAACTTCCACCTACAATCTGATATAATAGTAGGGAGAACTCGATTGAAGGAGGAAATTATGTCGGTTTTAGTAAAAGAAGTCATTGAAAAGCTCAGATTAGACATTGTTTACGGTGAAGGCGATTTACTTGAAAAAGAAATCAATACTGCGGACATTTCTCGACCAGGTCTTGAGATGACAGGGTATTTTGATTACTATACTCCGGAGCGACTTCAACTATTGGGAATGAAGGAATGGTCTTATTTAGTCTCCATGTCTTCTCACAACCGTTATAAGGTGTTGACCAAGATGTTTCAACCGGAAACACCAGTGGTTATTGTTGCACGTGGTTTAGTAGTTCCAGAAGAAATGTTGAAAGCTGCCAGGGAATGTAAGATTGCGATTTTAACCAGTCGAACAGCTACTAGTCGCCTGTCAGGAGAACTATCTAGCTATTTGGATTCTCGTTTGGCAGAACGGACCAGTGTTCATGGCGTCTTGATGGACATTTATGGCATGGGTGTCTTGATCCAAGGGGATAGCGGTATCGGTAAGAGTGAAACTGGTCTGGAACTTGTGAAACGTGGACACCGTTTGGTGGCAGATGATCGTGTAGATATTTTTGCAAAAGACGAAATGACCCTTTGGGGAGAGCCAGCTGAAATTTTGAGGCATTTACTTGAGATCCGTGGAGTGGGGATTATTGATGTGATGAGTCTCTACGGAGCAAGTGCAGTTAAGGATTCTTCACAAGTTCAACTAGCAGTTTATTTGGAAAACTACGATACGCATAAGACCTTTGATCGCTTAGGAAATAATGCTGAAGAAATCGAAATTTCTGGTGTAGCCATTCCGCGTATCCGCATTCCGGTAAAAACAGGACGCAATATTTCTGTTGTTATTGAAGCGGCTGCCATGAACTACCGTGCTAAGGAAATGGGCTTTGATGCGACACGTTTATTTGAAGAACGCTTGACAAATCTAATCGCTCAAAATGAGGTGAAACATGATTAATCCAGTCGCATTTGAAATTGGTCCCTTTGCTATTCGTTGGTATGCTTTGTGTATTGTAGCTGGTTTGGTTCTGGCAGTTTATCTTGCCATGAAAGAAGCTCCTAAAAAGAAAATTCTATCAGATGATATTTTGGATTTTATTCTGATTGCTTTTCCGGTAGCTATTTTAGGTGCTAGGCTATACTACGTACTCTTTCGCTTAGATTATTATCTGCAAAATCCAGGTGAAATCATTGCTATTTGGAATGGTGGTTTGGCCATTTACGGAGGATTGATAGCGGGCGCTATTGTCCTTTATATCTTTGCAGATAGAAAGCTGATTAATACTTGGGATTTCTTAGATATTGCAGCACCGAGCGTCATGATTGCCCAGAGTCTAGGGCGTTGGGGAAACTTCTTTAACCAAGAAGCCTATGGTGCAGCGGTAGATAATCTGGATTATTTGCCAGGCTTCATTCGTGACCAGATGTACATCGATGGTAGCTACCGTCAGCCGACCTTCTTATATGAGTCGGTTTGGAATCTGATTGGATTTGCTTTGATTCTGATTTTTAGACGAAAATTAAAAGGAATCAGACGTGGTCAGATCACGGCATTCTACTTGATTTGGTATGGCTTTGGTCGTATGATCATCGAAGGCATGCGGACGGATAGTCTCATGTTCTTTGGTCTGCGAGTTTCCCAATGGTTATCAGTTGTCCTTATCGGACTCGGTATTTTTATCATACTTTATCAAAATCGAAAGAAAGCCCCTTTCTATCATACTGAGGAGGAAAAATAAATGTTAGAAGTTGCATATATTCTTGTTGCGATTGCTTTGATTGTCTGTTTAGTCTATTTGACAATCACGATTCAAAAAGCAGGTCGTATGATTGATGAGACAGAGAAAACCATCAAAACCTTGAGCTCAGATGTGAACGTTACCTTGCATCAGACTAATGAATTGTTGGTTAAGGTCAATGTGTTAGCAGACGATATCAATATCAAAGTTGCGACGATTGATCCACTTTTTACAGCTGTGGCAGACTTGTCTGAGTCAGTATCTGATCTCAACCAACATGCACGTGTTTTAGGCAAAAAAGCTTCATCTGCTGGTTCGAAGACCATCAAAACAGGTGCAGGCTTGTCCGCTCTTCGTGTCGCAAGTAAATTTTTCAAAAAATAAAAAAGGAGAAATCTTATGGGAAAACTATCCTCTATCCTTTTAGGAACAGTTTCAGGTGCAGCTCTAGCTTTGTTTTTGACGAGTGACAAGGGCAAGCAAGTTTGTAGTCAAGCTCAGGATTTTCTAGATGATTTGAGAGAAGATCCAGAATTTGCTAGAGAGCAGGTTTGTGAGAAACTAACAGAAGTGAAGGAACAGGCAACGGACTTTGTGCTGAAAACAAAGGAACAAGTAGAAGCTGGTGAAATCACTTTTGATAGTGTCCTTGGCCAAGCTAAAAACTGTGCTCGACAAGCGACAGAAGCGTCAAAGGAAACCTTTAACAACCTCAAGGAGCAGTGGCAGGAGCAGTCAGAAACTCCAGACGTTGCTGAAGACCAAGAAGAAATCATCATAGATATTACTGAAGTATAAGGTATCACCATCTCTGGTTTTTGGAGATGGTGATTTTTATCTGCAAGCCTGTCTTTGTGGTATAATAAATACTATGCAGAAAAAACCAACGTCCGCCTACGTGCATATTCCCTTTTGCACACAGATTTGTTATTATTGTGACTTTTCAAAAGTTTTTATCAAGAATCAACCAGTAGATAGTTACCTGGAGCATCTGCTAGAAGAGTTTCGTTCTTATGATATCCAAAAGTTGTCAACTCTCTACATTGGAGGTGGGACGCCAACGGCTTTGTCAGCTCCGCAATTAGAGGTGCTCTTGGATGGCTTGACTAAAAATCTAGACTTGTCTGTCTTGGAAGAATTGACCATTGAGGCCAACCCAGGCGACTTGAACGCGGATAAGATTGCGGTTTTGAAACAGTCGCCAGTCAATCGTGTTTCTTTAGGTGTGCAGACTTTTGATGACAAAATGCTGAAAAAGATTGGGCGCAGTCATTTGGAGAAGGATATTTATGAGAATATCGACCGCCTCAAACTGGCTGGTTTTGACAATATCTCCATCGACCTAATCTACGCTCTTCCAGGTCAAACTATGGATCAGGTCAAGGACAATGTAGCTAAGGCTATCTCGCTTGATATTCCTCATATGAGCCTTTATAGCTTGATTTTGGAGAATCATACGGTCTTTATGAACCGCATGAGACGTGGGAAATTGCCCCTACCCAAGGAAGAGTTAGAAGCGGAGATGTTTGAGTACATCATCGCAGAACTGGAGCGAGCTGGTTTTGAGCATTATGAGATTTCCAATTTCTCTAAACCCGGATTTGAAAGTCGCCACAATCTCATGTACTGGGACAATGCCGAGTATTATGGTATCGGTGCGGGTGCTTCAGGTTATGTGAATGGGGTGCGTTATAAAAATCATGGTCCTATCCGCCACTATCTCAATGCGGTAGAGGCAGGAAATGCTCGGATTACAGAAGAACACCTGAGTCAAAGGGAGCAGATGGAAGAAGAAATGTTCCTAGGCCTCCGGAAAAAATCCGGGGTTTCCATGGCGCGATTTGAGGAAAAATTTGGACGGTCCTTTGATGGACTTTATGGCGAAATCATCAGAGACTTGGTTCAACAAGGACTCATGCAGATCGACGGTGATCGTGTCCGAATGACAAAGAGAGGTCTCTTCTTAGGAGACACTGTAGCAGAACGATTTATTTTGGAGTAGAACAATGGGCTTAACTTATCAAATGAAAATGAAAATTCCTTTTGATATGGCGGACATGAACGGTCATATCAAACTTCCAGATGTAATTTTGCTGTCCCTGCAAGTGTCAGGTATGCAGTCGATTGAACTGGGAGTTAGCGATAAGGATGTGTTAGATCGTTACAATCTGGTCTGGATTATTACAGACTATGCGATTGACGTGGTTCGCTTGCCTCGCTTTGCTGAAGAGATTACGATTGAAACAGAAGCATTGACTTACAATCGTCTTTTTTGCTACCGCCGTTTCACTATCTATGATGAAGCAGGTCAAGAAATCATTCGCATGGTAGCAACCTTTGTTCTCATGGACCGAGACAGTCGTAAAGTCCATGCTGTCGAACCGGAGATTGTTGCGCCTTATCAGTCTGAGTTTGATAAAAAACTCATCCGAGGGCCAAAGTATGCAAATCTAGAAGATCCGATCAGTAAAGATTACCATGTTCGTTTTTACGACTTGGATATGAATGGTCATGTCAATAACAGCAAATACTTGGATTGGATTTTTGAGGTCATGGGAGCAGACTTTTTGACCAAGTATATTCCAAAGAAAATCAATCTCAAATATGTCAAAGAAGTACGACCAGGTGGCATGATTGCTTCAGCTTATGAACTCAAGGGACTAGAAAGCAAGCATGAGATTATCAGTGATGGCGAGATTAATGCCCAAGCTATGATTACTTGGCAAGAAATTAAAGGCAATTAGAAAGGGCGATATGGCTTATAAAGGTTATTTAATTGATTTAGACGGAACTATCTACAAGGGGAAAGACAGAATCCCGGCAGGAGAGGCTTTTGTGCATGAACTGCAAAAGCGAGAAATTCCCTATCTCTTTGTAACCAACAACACAACCCGAACTCCAGAGAGTGTTCAAGAGATGTTGGCTCAGAATTTTAATATTAATACCCCTCTATCGACTGTATACACAGCAACTCTGGCAACCATCGACTATATGAACGATTTGGGACTGGAAAAGACAGCCTATGTCATCGGTGAAGCGGGGCTCAAGGATGCCATTCAGGCAGCCGGTTATGTCGAAGACAAGGAAAATCCAGCCTATGTGGTAGTTGGACTGGACTGGCAAGTCGACTATGAAAAATTTGCGACGGCGACTCTAGCCATTCAAAAGGGAGCCCACTTTATAGGAACCAATCCTGACCTCAATATCCCGACGGAACGTGGTCTCTTGCCTGGTGCTGGTTCACTAATTACACTTCTTGAAGTCGCTACACGGGTCAAACCAGTATATATCGGAAAACCGAATGCCATCATCATGGACAAGGCGGTTGAGCACTTGGATTTGAAAAGAGAAGAATTGCTCATGGTCGGGGATAACTATTTGACTGATATTCGAGCAGGGATTGACAATGGCATTCCAACGCTCTTGGTGACAACAGGTTTTACCAAGGCAGAAGAAGTAGCAGATCTGCCAATCGCACCAACTCATGTAGTTTCTAGCCTTGCGGAGTGGAATTTTGATGAAAACTAAACTGACCTTTTGGGGAAGTATGATCTTTTTCCTCTCCCTGTCTATTCTCTTAACCATTTATCTGGCATGGATTTTCTATCCTTTGGAAATTCAGTGGCTGAACTTAGCGAATCGAGTCTATCTAAAGCCCGAAACCATTCAATACAACTTTCATATCTTGATGAATTACCTGACCAATCCCTTTAGTCAGGTCTTGGAGATGCCAGATTTTCGTTCATCAGCTGCAGGTCTACACCACTTTGCGGTGGTGAAGAATCTCTTTCACCTAGTTCAGCTAGTTGCCCTAGTGACACTTCCAAGTTTCTATTTCTTTGTTGGAAAGATTGTGAAAAAAGGCTTTTTGCCCCTATATCGTAAAAGTATCTTGACTTTAGTGCTATTGCCTCTCGTCATTGGCTTTGTAGGAGTATTGATTGGTTTTGAGCAATTCTTTACTCTTTTCCATCAGATTCTCTTTGTGGGAGACAATACCTGGCTTTTTGATCCAGCAAAGGATCCCGTTATTTGGATTTTGCCAGAGACTTTCTTTCTCCATGCCTTTTTACTTTTCTTTGCTTTGTATGAAGGAATGTTTGGTTTCCTTTTTGTTAAAGCTTCAAGGAAATAGTGGAAAAAATTCTGTATTTTTAATAAAAAACGAGAGAAGTTGCTCTACTCCCTATTTATTGTTAGGTTATCCTAAAGATAAACTTGTAAAGCAGGAGATTTTTGCAGAAAACAGTCTATTTTCTATGAAAAAATAGGCTTTTTTTCTAAAAATACCTAGTCAAGCGCTTTATTTTTTTGTATAATAGAAATAGCAAGTATAGATAAAAGAAGAGAAAAGCATGATTACACTATTTTTATCACCGAGTTGTACATCATGTCGTAAGGCAAAGGCTTGGTTAGAGACGCATAAAGTGCCCTTTCAAGAGCATAATATTATGACTAGTCCTTTAACAAGAAAAGAATTACAACATATTCTTTCCTTGACCGAAAATGGTACTGATGACATCATTTCAACTCGTTCAAAAATTTTTCAAAAATTGGATATTGATGTAGAGAGTATCTCAGTATCGGAGTTGCTTCAGTTGATTGAGCAATATCCTAGTCTTTTGCGTCGCCCAATTATTATAGATACCAAACGCATGCAGATCGGTTTTAATGAAGATGAGATTCGTGCTTTTCTCCCTCGTAGTTACCGTAAACAAGAATTGAAAGAAGCAACATTGAGAGCTGGTATAGGATAGATGAACAAACAGTATAGTTACCCACTAGATTTGTCGTGGAGCACTGAAGAACTTGCTTCAGTGCTTTCTTTTTTTAATGATGTTGAAGCTGCTTATGAAGATAAGGTAGAAGCAAAAAAACTGCTAGAGTCTTATAAGGAATTTAAGTCTGTGGTTCCAAGCAAAAGCGAAGAAAAGCGCTTAGGTCGCGAATTTGAGACGGCTAGCGGTTATTCCTGCTATCATGCAGTTCAATTAGCAAAAGAAAAAAGAGAAGGGAAGATTTCTCTTGGAAACTAAATTTGAATTTGCCAAACAGATTGTGCAGGAAGCTGCTGCCTATATTTTGGCTCACATGAAAGAAGATTTGCAGGTTGAGCGCAAGTCTTCACCTACCGACTTGGTGACGCGTTTGGACAAGGAGGTCCAGGAACTCTTGGTTGATCGGATCAAGTCCTCCTATCCTGAGGATTTGATTTGCGCGGAAGAGGGCTGTTTGCGTGCTGCGGTCGATCAAGGTTCTGTTTGGGTGATTGATCCCATTGACGGTACCAATAACTTTGTCGCTCAGCAGGAAGATTTTGCCGTGATGTTGGCTTATTTTGAGAATGGTGTGGGCAAATTTGGCATCATCTATGATGTTATGAAAGGTGATTGTTACCATGGTGGCGGTGCCTTTCCTCCTTGTCGCAATAATGAGCCCTTACCGCCTTTTAAAAAGAAGCCCCTCAGAGAATTCCTGATTGCTGGTAACTCAGGTATGTTTGAAAGCAATGAGTGGGGCCTGGCGGATTTGGGGCGAGCAGCATTGGGAGTCCGTGTCTACGGCAGTGCAGCCATTAGTTTTGCTAAGGTTTTATCGGGTCGTCTTCTGACTTATATTACCTACTTACAGCCATGGGATTACGCTGCAGCTAGTATTTTAGGGGAAAGTCTGGGTTATCGTCTTCTTACGGTATCGGGTGAACCTGCTGATTTTAAAACGCGTCAGCCTGTCATGATGGTGCCAATCGAGATGCAAGAAGAGATTCAGTCTTATATCTACGAAAGGAAAGAGAACTAAATGCAATTTCCAGAAGGATTTGTTGAAAAATATGAAGCAATACTAGACGATGAGGCAAGAGATTTTCTTGCCTCTTTTAAGCAGGAAGCGGTTTCGGCTTTTCGGGTTAATCCTTTAAAAGAAAGTCAATTGTCGTTTGCGGATGATATTCCAAATACACCTTGGGGACATTATGGCAAGGTCTCAGGGAAGTCACCAGAGCACGTGACGGGTCTCGTTTATTCACAAGAGCCTGCAGCCCAAATGGTGGCCCAGGTAGCTCAACCAAGTCCTGGCATGAAGGTCTTGGACTTGGCGGCAGCACCAGGTGGAAAATCCACTCAACTAGCAGCTTATCTGGCTAATCAAGGAGTCCTTGTTTCCAACGAAATTTCAAGCAAGCGTGCTAAGATTTTAGTGGAAAATATGGAGCGATTTGGAGCGACAAACGTTGTTGTAACCAATGAATCTGCTGATCGCTTGGCCAAGGTTTTTAAAGGTTACTTTGATGTGATTGTCCTTGATGCACCTTGCTCGGGTGAAGGAATGTTTCGTAAGCAGCCAGATGCCATGGATTATTGGAGTACCAATTATCCTAGCCAATGTGCCAGTCTCCAAAGAGAAATTTTAGAAGATGCAGTGACCATGCTTGCAGAAGGAGGGCGTTTGGTCTATTCGACCTGTACTTGGGCACCTGAGGAAAACGAAGAAATCGTCCACTGGTTGCTGGATACTTATGATTTTGAATTGCTTCCAGTCGAACATCTGAACGGTATGGTAGCAGGAATTGATCTTCCTGAAACGGCTCGGATGTACCCTCATCATTTCAAGGGAGAAGGTCAGTTTGTTGCCCACCTGCACTTTAAGGGAGAAAATCCAGCACCTAAATTCAAAGCTAGCAAGAGCAATCTCAGTCGTGAACAATTGGCTTTGTGGCAAGAATTTGCCCAAAAACACTTGCGGGTCAATCTAGCTGGTATCTTGCAGACTTTTGGAGATCAACTCTATCTTTTGCCAGAGATGCTACCTGATCTAGGGAAACTCAAAATTGCCCGAAATGGACTTCATCTGGGGACTTTTAAAAAGAAACGCTTTGAACCAAGCTTTGCTCTGGGATTAGCCTTGAAACCAAGCCAAGTAAAACAAAGTGTTGAAATCAATGATGAGGACTTTGTAAAATATGTGGCTGGTGAGACTGTTCAATTGTCTGAAGATCGACCAAATGGCTGGTACCAAGTTGTGGTTCAAGGAAACGGATTAGGCTTTGCCAAGGTAACGGGAAATGTTTTGAAAAATTATTATCCAAAAGGACTCAGATTCAGGTGAAAAAGCTAGTCAAAGAGCCTATTCTATGTTATAGTGGAAGTATGAGTTTTTTCTGATAGTCTTTCATTATTACTTATATTATACGATGGAATTTCCCGCTCTAAGAATGTCTAGATAAAATAAAGCGGGACAATCATTGATGATAATTGGATGATCAGGACAAACGGAAGAAATCAGAACATTTATCATTATGTTCAAGGAGAATAACAGTGAAAAAAAGAAAAAAGCTCGTCATGTCTCTTGCAGCACTTTTGATGGCAGGTTCTCTAGCAGGATGTGCTAGCTGGATTGATCGTGGAGAATCCATGACAGCCGTTGGTTCAACAGCTCTTCAGCCTCTTGTCGAAGCGGCAGCAGATGAATTTGGTTCTAGAAACATCGGAAAAACAGTCAATGTTCAAGGTGGTGGATCGGGTACAGGACTATCTCAAGTCCAGTCTGGAGCAGTAGACATCGGGAACTCTGACGTTTTTGCAGAGGAAAAAGAAGGAATCGATGCTTCAGCTCTAGTAGACCACAAGGTTGCAGTGGCTGGTCTTGCAGTGATTGTAAACAAAGAAGTGGATGTTGAAAATCTCACAACCGAGCAACTTCGCAAAATCTTTACAGGTGAAGTGACCAACTGGAAAGAAGTTGGGGGCAAAGACCTGGCCATTTCAATCATCAACCGAGCAGCAAGTTCTGGTTCACGAGCGACGTTTGATACGGTGGTTATGAATGGCCAATCTGCTATGCAGAGCCAGGAGCAGGATTCTAACGGGATGGTCAAGTCGATTGTATCCCAAACGCCTGGAGCCATTTCTTACCTAGCCTTTGCCTATGTAGATGACTCCGTGAAAAGCATGAAACTGAATGGGTATGAGCCTACGTCTGAGAATGTAACGACCAACAACTGGCCTTTGTGGTCTTATGAACATATGTACACACTTGGTCAGCCAAATGAGTTAGCTGCTGAATTCCTAAATTTCGTCCTTTCAGATGAAGCTCAAAATGGAATTGTTAAGGGGATGGGCTATATCTCTATCAATGAAATGAAAGTCCAAAAGGATGCTTCAGGTACCGTTACAGCAGTAGAAGGAGGTCAATAATGAATCAAGAAGAATTATCTAAAAAATTACTCTCTCCTTCAAAGAACTCTCGCCTTGAGAAGTTTGGTAAAGGTTTGACCTTCACTTGCCTTTCTTTGATTGTTATCATTGTGGCGATGATTTTGATTTTTGTAGCCCAAAAAGGCTTGTCGACTTTCTTTGTCAATGGAGTGAACATTTTTGATTTCCTCTTTGGACAAACTTGGAATCCTTCAGGGAAACAATTTGGTGCTCTTCCGATGATTTTGGGTTCCTTTATTGTGACGATTTTATCAGCTCTTATCGCAACACCCTTTGCTATTGGTGCTGCAGTATTTATGACAGAAGTATCACCAAAGGGTGCAAAGATTTTGCAACCGGCCATCGAACTTCTTGTCGGTATTCCTTCAGTCGTCTATGGATTTATCGGTTTGCAAGTTGTGGTGCCTTTTGTTCGTAGCGTCTTTGGTGGAACTGGTTTTGGGATCTTGTCAGGGATTTTCGTTCTCTTTGTCATGATTCTGCCAACTGTTACCTTTATGACAACAGACAGCTTGCGTGCTGTTCCTCGTCATTACCGTGAAGCTAGTTTAGCCATGGGAGCCACTCGTTGGCAAACCATCTGGCGTGTGACCTTGAAAGCAGCACGTTCAGGTATTTTCACTGCAGTGGTCTTTGGGATGGCGCGTGCCTTCGGTGAAGCCCTTGCTATTCAGATGGTGGTCGGAAACTCAGCAGTTATCCCAACCTCGTTAACAACACCAGCTGCGACTTTGACTTCTGTTTTGACTATGGGTATCGGAAATACCGTCATGGGTACAGTTGATAATAACGTACTCTGGTCACTGGCCTTGGTATTGCTCTTGATGAGTTTGGCCTTTAACAGTGTGATTAAATTGATTACGAAAGAAAGAGGAAAGAAAAACTATGCACGCTAAGAAATTAGATAAACTTGCAACAGCTGTCCTCTATACCATCGCGGGTATCATCGTGACCATCTTGGCGTCCTTGATTCTCTATATCCTGGTGAGAGGGTTACCGCATATCTCTTGGTCCTTCTTGACTGGGAAATCCTCCTCTTATCAAGCAGGTGGGGGTATCGGGATTCAGCTCTACAATTCCTTCTTCCTTCTGGTCATTACCTTGATCATTTCTGTTCCCCTGTCCATGGGAGCTGGCATTTTCCTTGCTGAGTATGCCAAAAAAGGGCCTGTGACCAATTTTATTCGTACCTGTATTGAGATTTTGTCTTCTCTACCATCAGTCGTTGTAGGTCTCTTTGGTTACTTGATTTTTGTAGTCCAGTTTGAGTATGGATTTTCAATCATTTCAGGTGCCTTGGCCTTGACGGTCTTTAACCTCCCTCAGATGACTCGAAATGTTGAGGACAGTTTAAAACACGTTCACCATACACAACGTGAGGCTGGTCTGGCCCTCGGAATTTCTCGTTGGGAGACTGTGGTCCATGTCGTCATTCCAGAAGCCCTTCCAGGTATCGTAACGGGTGTTGTCTTGGCCTCTGGCCGTATCTTTGGTGAGGCTGCCGCTCTTATCTATACGGCAGGACAATCCGCTCCAGCCCTTGACTGGTCTAACTGGAATATCCTCAGTGTTACCAGTCCTATCTCAATCTTCCGTCAAGCAGAAACCTTGGCAGTCCATATCTGGAAGGTCAACAGTGAAGGAACCATTCCTGATGCTACTATCGTATCAGCAGGTTCTGCCGCTGTGCTCCTCATCTTTATCTTGATTTTTAACTTTGGAGCACGCAAACTCGGAAGCTATTTACACAAGAAATTAACCGCTGCCTAAAGGAGAAGCCATGTCAAAATATAACTGGGATGAAAAGCATATCATCACCTTCCCTGAAGAAAAAGTGGCCCTCTCTACCAAGGATTTACATGTTTACTATGGTAAAAATGAATCCATCAAGGGCATCGATATGCAATTTGAAAAAAATAAAATTACAGCCTTGATTGGCCCCTCTGGATCAGGGAAATCTACTTATCTTCGCAGTCTCAATCGGATGAATGATACTATTGATATTGCCAAGGTCACAGGTCAAATCCTCTATCGAGGGATTGATGTTAATCGTCCAGAAATCAATGTCTATGAGATGCGCAAGCATATCGGAATGGTCTTTCAACGTCCAAATCCATTTGCTAAGTCTATTTATCGCAACATTACTTTTGCTCATGAACGTGCAGGTGTTAAGGACAAGAAAGTCCTTGATGAAATTGTAGAAACCTCTCTAAGACAGGCTGCCCTTTGGGATCAGGTCAAAGACGACCTCCACAAATCAGCCTTGATGCTTTCTGGAGGTCAGCAACAACGTCTCTGTATCGCTCGCGCCATCTCTGTTAAGCCAGATATCCTCTTGATGGATGAACCGGCTTCAGCCTTGGATCCAATTGCGACAGCCCAACTTGAAGAAACCATGTTGGAATTGAAGAAGGACTTTACCATCATCATCGTTACCCACAGTATGCAACAGGCTGCGCGTGCAAGTGACTACACAGGATTTTTCTACCTTGGTGATTTGATTGAGTATGATAAGACATCCAATATTTTCCAAAATGCTAAGTTACAGTCAACCAATGACTATGTAACGGGACACTTTGGTTAGAAAGGAAACGGTATGTCAGAAGCGATTTTACAGGTGTCAGACCTGTCCGTTTATTACAATAAAAAGAAGGCCTTGAATAGTGTTTCCCTTTCTTTCCAACCTAAGGAAATAACGGCCTTGATAGGTCCATCTGGATCAGGAAAGTCCACCCTACTCAAAGCTATCAACCGCATGGGCGATCTAAATCCTGAGGTGACAACAACGGGATCAGTGGTCTATAATGGTCACAATATCTACAGTCCCCGCACCGATACGGTTGAATTGCGTAAGGAAATCGGTATGGTCTTTCAACAGCCCAATCCCTTCCCTATGTCTATCTACGAAAATGTTGTCTATGGGCTACGTATCAATGGGGTTAAGAACAAGCAAGTTCTTGATGAAGCAGTGGAAAAGGCCCTGCAACGTGCTTCTATCTGGGATGAAGTAAAGGATCGTTTGCATGATTCGGCCATTGGTCTCTCAGGTGGACAACAACAACGTGTTTGTGTTGCTCGTGTCTTAGCAACCAGTCCGAAAATTATCCTCTTAGATGAACCAACTTCAGCTTTGGATCCTATTTCTGCAGGTAAGATTGAGGAAACCTTGTATGGTCTGAAAGATAAATACACCATGCTCTTGGTAACGCGTTCGATGCAACAAGCTTCTCGTATCTCTGATAAAACAGGATTTTTCCTAGATGGGGATTTAATCGAGTTTAACGATACGAAGAAGATGTTCCTAGACCCACAAAACAAGGAAACAGAAGATTATATTACAGGAAAATTTGGATAAGGAGTTGAATGATGTTACGATCTCAATTTGAAGAAGATTTGGAGAAATTGCACAACCAGTTCTATGCTATGGGACAAGAAGTGCTCTCGCAGATCAATCGTACAGTGCGTGCTTTTGTTACGCATGACCGTGATTTGGCAAAAGAAGTCATCGAAGACGATGCAGAAGTAAATGAATACGAAGTGAAGTTGGAAAAGAAATCATTTGAAATGATTGCCCTTCAACAACCTGTTTCGCAAGATCTTCGTACCGTCTTGACCGTTCTCAAGGCAGTGTCAGACGTAGAACGCATGGGAGATCATGCAGTGTCTATAGCTGAGGCGACCATTCGTATGAAGGGGGAGCAACGTATCCCTTCTGTTGAAGAAGAAATCAAAAAGATGGGACGCGACGTGAAAAACTTCGTCGAAGCGGCTCTAGATCTCTATCTCAACGGTTCTGTGGATCAAGCCTACGAAGTAGCAGCGATGGACGAAAAAATCAACCATTACTTTGATAGCATCCGTGATTTGGCTACAGAAGAAATTAGGAAAAATCCTGAAGCTATCGTTACAGGCCGTGATTACTTCCAGGTCATTTCTTTCTTGGAACGTATCGGAGACTACGCTAAAAATATCTGTGAATGGGTTGTTTACTTTGAAACAGGTAAGATTGTCGAACTATAAGAAACAGTTTAAATATACAGAACAAAGGCTGATTAGAATAAATCAGTCTTCTTTTTATGAAAAGAATTGTTTTACAATCAAAATCTCTAAAAGGGTTGACAACTATTTTTAAAAGAGTTATAATTATTCAGAATTAACAGAAAGGTCGTTTATTTATGAAATTTAAGAAATGGATATTAGTTGTGTGTAGCATGCTTGCCAGTGTGGTTTTAGTAGCTTGCCAGTCAGGAACAGATAGTTCTCAATCTGCTGTGGACGCTATTAAACAAAAAGGGAAGCTAGTTGTTGCGACCAGCCCAGACTATACGCCGTTTGAATTCCAAGCCTTGGTAGATGGTAAAAACCAAGTGGTTGGTGCAGATATTGATATGGCTCAAGCAATTGCAGACGAGCTTGGGGTTAAACTTGAAATCTCTAGCATGAGTTTTGACAATGTCTTGACCAGTCTTCAAACTGGAAAGGCTGACTTGGCCATTGCAGGAATTAGTGCTACAGATGAGAGAAAGGAAGTCTTTGACTTTTCAATCCCTTACTATGAAAATAAGATGAGTTTCTTGGTTAGAAAAGCCGATTTAGACAAATACAAGGATCTTACAAGCCTCGCAAGTGCCAATATCGCAGCTCAAAAGGGAACTGTGCCAGAAACCATGGTCAAGGAACAATTGCCAAATGCCCAGTTGACATCCTTGACCAATATGGGGGAAGCAGTCAATGAGTTGCAGGCTGGAAAAGTGGATGCTGTTCATATGGATGAACCAGTTGCTCTTAGCTACGCAGGTAAAAACTCGGACCTTGTCGTTGCATCTGTTAACTTGACGATGAAAGATGGCGAAGCCAATGCCGTTGCTATCAAGAAGGATCAATCAGACTTGAAAGCAGTAGTAGATAAGGTTATCCAAAAACTGAAAGATGACGGAACCTATCAAAAGTATCTAGAAAAGGCAGCGAAACTAACAGAAGTTGAACAATAAGAAAAAGCAGAGTTGGACTTTAATCCAATTCTGCTTTTATGTATCCTAATAGCTCTTCTAGATTTTCGAGAGAGACTTTGGCGAACTGATAAGGGCAGGTGTCCAAATAAGCCTTCTCAAAAAAGTCTAGTTTGAGTGAGCTGTGTTTCAAACTGGCAATCTTAGGATAGTTTCTCAAATCAAGGAGAAGGCCATCATGTAGAGGATAGTGGGGCAAGGGACAGGTGTTTTTTTCAAGTATTTCCTTAATCCGGGCCTGATAGTTCTCTTGAAGGGTAAGGCGGGCCAGTCGATTTTTGTCAAATAACTGGCTATCGATGTAAAGAGAAAGAGCCTTTTGCATGATGAGATTGCTGTCATAGTCCAGGATATTTTTGTAGGAAACAAAGGCCTCTTTTAGAGCATTTGGGAGAATGAGGGCGGTAATACGAAGGGCTGGAAAGAGACTGGTTGAGAAGGACTTGATATAAATGACCCGATCCTCAGTATCCAGATAGTGGAAGGTTTGGCCCTTTCTAGGATCTAGGTCCCCTAGATAGTCATCCTCGACGATATATACACCATACTGATTTGCTAGATCCAGAATAGCCCTTTTTTCCTGATCAGAATAGGAATGACCTAGAGGATAGTGGAAGCGAGGAATGGTGTAGAAAAACTTGATTTTCCCGGATTTGAATTGTTTTTCCAGTTCGTCAAGGTCAATCCCATCGATTCGGCGTTCAATGGTCCTGTAGGTCAATCCCTGGGCGACCAAGAGACGATTCATTCGGTGGTAAGTCGGCTGTTCAACCAAAATCTCCTCTCCCTGGCTCGGAAAGTTAATCTGAGAAAGGATAAAGAGAGCTTGCTGGGTACCAGATGTTAGAACCAGTTGGTCGGGTTTGCAGTAGAGGGCTTGGTTGAAAAGAAGTTGATGGACAGATTGTCTGAGTTCCTCAAGCCCTTCTTGGTTGTCATAGTAGTTGAAGAGGTAGTTTTCTCGGCCTATCAGGGTTTCATTGACACAGAGTCGGAAGTCGTCATAGGCACTAGCATGCTCGTCAGTGACTTCGATTTCCAAGTCTTGGTGCGGTCCTTGTTCTAGAACATAGTAGCCACTTTGGGGTTTGGCATAGAGGTATTGTTCATGGCGTAATTCCAGCAGGGCTCGTTGGATAGTGTCCTTGCTACAATGAAAGTCCAGACTCAGTTGACGGATAGAGGGAAGCCGGCTACCTGTTGGGAATTTTCCTGATTCGATCCCCTTTTTGAGAAAGGAAACGACTGCTTGGTATTTACTTTCTTTCTTCATTCCAGACCTCCGTTGATTTTGTTACATTGTACCTTTTTTTTGCCTCCTTTGCAATGGGAAAAGCATTTCTCCCTTTCACAACTAGGAGCAAATGTGGTATACTTAGAAAGTATGATGATTCATTGAACAGAAGATAAGAAAGAGAATGGATAGAAAAGTGCAGGAACCGGTTAAATTATTTCAATACAATACTCTAGGTGCCCTAATGGCAGGTCTCTATGGTGGAACCATGACAGTGGGAGAATTGCTGGAACATGGTGATCTTGGTTTGGGGACTTTGGATTCGATTGACGGGGAGTTGATTGTCCTTGATGGCAAAGCTTATCAAGCCAAGGGGTCTGGTCAAACGCCTGAAATCGTTGAAGTGGCAGCGGATGCCCTTATTCCCTATGCAGCAGTGGTTCCTCATCAGGCAGAAGTGATTTTTCGTCAGCGCTTTGAGATGACGGATAAGGAATTAGAAAAGCGGATTGAGTCCTACTATGATGGGGAAAATCTTTTTCGTTCCATCAAAATTCATGGCGAATTTTCACAAATGCACGTACGGATGATTCCTAAATCCACTCCTGATACCAAGTTTGCTGATGTCGCGACTCACCAACCTGAATATAGCCGTGAAAATGTATCGGGAACCATTGTTGGATTTTGGACACCGGAAATTTTCCATGGGGTGAGTGTTGCAGGCTACCATTTGCATTTTATCTCAGATGATTTGACCTTTGGTGGGCATGTGATGGACTTTGTTATCAAAGAAGGAATGATTGAGGTTGGGGCAGTCGACCAGTTGGACCAACGTTTTCCAGTCCAAGATCGCCAGTATTTATTTGCCAAATTTAACGTTGACGAGATGAAGAAAGATATTGATAAGTCAGAATAGGAGAAAAAGATGACAGTACATATTATCCTTACCATGATCGCTTTGGTTCTCATTCTAGTAAGTGGAACTTGGTATGCCAAAAAACGGTTTAAAATCTCTCTTGCAGTGATGGGCTTGGGGGCAATCGCATTTTTTGTTTCTTCTCAAGTGTTAGAGAAGATGGTTCACCTTCTGGTACTCCATCCGCAAAAAGATGGAACCATTCCGCTTATGCAGGAGCAGCCTTTCTTATATGTCCTTTATGGAATCGCTATGGCGGCCCTCTTTGAGGAAACAGCTCGTCTTGTCTTTTTTAAATGGTTGGAGAAAAAGAGAAAGCTAGAAGATCGAGATGCTTTGGCTTATGGTTTGGGACATGGGGGCTTGGAGATGCTCTATCTCGGAATGGGAAGTTTGATCAGTCTTTTGATCCTCTTTTCACTCATCCAGTCTTCAAATACTGATGTAGCCAATCTCCTTCCAAAGGCTACACTCGAAACGGTCCAGTCTCTTTCTGTATGGCAGGTTTATTTACTAGGAGTTGAGCGTGTGCTTGCCTTAGTTCTCCAAATCGGTCTTTCCATCTGGGTCTATCAAAGTGTCCGCCAAAAGAAATGGATCTACCTCCTTGCTGCCTATGGTTTGCATGCCTTGTTTGACTTGGCTCCAGCCTTATCTCAAGTAGGATGGATTGCAAATCCGCTTCTAGTTGAGTTTGTTCTTCTCGTAGAACTTTTAGTCTTTATCTGGCTGACAAAATCTACATTTTGGAAAAAATCATAAAAAGAGGGGTGACCTCTTTTTTTATGTAATGATAAAACAAGCTCTTTTTATGGTCGTCAAATGTCTCTAAAAATGGTATAATGGAATGAATTTTGAAAAAGGAAGAGTGACATGTTAGTAAAAGAAAAAATACTTGAAATCCTAGAAGGAATCGATATTCGTTTTAAGGAACCTTTGAAGACCTATACCTATACCAAGGTAGGAGGTCGAGCGGATTATCTAGTTTTGCCACGCAATCGCTATGAGATGGCTCGTGTCGTCCAATTTGCCAATCAAGAGAATATTCCCTGGATGGTGCTAGGAAATGCTAGTAATATCATCGTTCGTGAAGGTGGGATCCGTGGATTTGTCATCTTGTGTGATAAGCTTAATAACGTTTCGGTTGATGGCTATACCATCGAAGCGGAAGCAGGAGCGAACTTGATCGAAACAACACGTATTGCCCTCCGTCATAGTTTGACTGGTTTTGAGTTTGCTTGTGGGATTCCTGGAAGCATCGGAGGAGCTGTCTTTATGAATGCGGGAGCCTATGGAGGAGAGATTGCTCATATCTTGCAGTCTTGTCAAATTTTGACCAAGGAAGGGGAAATCAAGACCTTGTCAGTCAAGGATTTGGCTTTTGGTTACCGTCATTCAGCTATTCAGGATTCTGGGGCCATTGTCTTGTCAGCTAAATTTGCCCTATCTCCAGGGAATCATCAGGTTATCAAGCAAGAAATGGACCGCTTGACGCACCTACGTGAACTCAAACAACCTCTAGAATACCCATCTTGTGGTTCAGTCTTTAAGCGTCCAGTTGGGCATTTTGCAGGTCAGTTGATCTCAGAGGCTGGCCTGAAGGGCTATCGAATCGGTGGTGTGGAAGTATCTGAAAAACACGCAGGTTTCATGATCAATGTTGCTGACGGAACGGCCAAAGACTATGAAGACTTGATCCAATCTGTTATCGAAAAAGTCAAGGAACACTCAGGTGTCACCCTTGAGAGAGAAGTCCGAATCTTGGGTGAGAAGGAATAAGGTTGGGGTAGAAAAGTTGCTGCTATAACCATTGTAAAGGGGGTGAAAGCCTATCGTTAGTGAAAATGTATGTAGGCAGTTTAATCTCCTACACGAGGTAGTAGCGGCCTGACAGAGCCCTGATCTGTTAATTTATGAAAAAGAAGGAATTTATGACAATTGAAAAAACCAATTATTGAATTCAACAACGTCTCTAAAGTTTTTGAAGACAGCAACACCAAGGTTCTCAAAGACATTAACTTTGAGTTGGAAGAAGGGAAATTTTACACTCTTTTGGGCGCATCTGGTTCAGGAAAATCAACCATTCTAAATATCATTGCAGGTTTACTGGATGCGACGACAGGGGATATTTTACTGGATGGGGTGCGAATCAACGACATCCCAACTAATAAACGAGATGTCCATACCGTCTTCCAATCCTATGCCTTGTTTCCACATATGAATGTGTTTGAAAATGTTGCCTTTCCACTCCGCTTGCGTAAAATCAACAAGAAAGAAATCGAACAACGCGTAGCGGAAGTTCTCAAGATGGTTCAGTTGGAAGGTTACGAGAAGCGTTCCATTCGTAAACTCTCTGGAGGACAACGTCAGCGTGTGGCCATTGCCCGTGCCATCATCAACCAACCCCGTGTGGTTTTGTTGGATGAGCCTTTGTCAGCGCTGGACTTGAAATTGCGAACAGACATGCAGTATGAACTGCGTGAATTGCAACAACGATTGGGGATTACCTTTGTCTTTGTCACTCATGATCAGGAAGAAGCCCTTGCTATGAGTGACTGGATTTTCGTTATGAACGATGGCGAGATTGTTCAGTCTGGAACGCCTGTGGACATCTATGATGAGCCGATTAACCACTTTGTTGCCACCTTTATCGGTGAGTCCAACATCTTGCCAGGAACTATGATTGAGGACTACTTGGTCGAGTTCAATGGTAAACGCTTCGAAGCAGTCGACGGGGGGATGAAGCCAAATGAGCCTGTGGAAGTTGTTATTCGTCCAGAGGACTTACGAATCACTCTTCCTGAAGAAGGCAAGCTCCAAGTTAAGGTGGATACTCAGCTTTTCCGTGGGGTTCACTACGAGATTATCGCCTATGATGAACTTGGCAATGAATGGATGATCCACTCGACTCGTAAGGCCATTGTGGGCGAAGAAATCGGTCTGGACTTTGAACCAGAAGATATCCACATCATGCGTCTCAACGAAACCGAAGAAGAGTTCGATGCTCGTATCGAGGAGTACGTAGAAATCGAAGAGCAAGAAGCAGGTCTGATTAACGCGATCGAGGAGGAAAGAGATGAAGAAAACAACCTCTAAACTCTTTGTAGTGCCCTACATGCTTTGGATTGCCCTCTTTGTTCTCGCACCCTTGGTCTTGATTTTCGGTCAATCCTTTTTCAACATCGAAGGGCAGTTTAGTTTAGAAAACTACAAATCCTACTTTGCATCACAAAACTTGACCTATCTCAAAATGAGCTTCAACTCTGTGCTTTATGCGGGGATTGTGACTCTAGTGACACTTCTTATCAGCTATCCAACAGCCCTCTTTTTAACCCGTCTCAAGCACCGTCAACTCTGGCTCATGCTGATCATCCTGCCGACTTGGATTAATTTGCTCCTTAAGGCTTATGCCTTTATCGGGATTTTTGGTCAAAATGGCTCCATTAACCAATTCTTGGAATTTATCGGAATCGGTTCGCAACAGTTGCTCTTTACTGATTTCTCCTTTATTTTTGTCGCAAGCTATATCGAGCTTCCCTTTATGATTTTGCCTATCTTCAATGTTTTGGACGATATGGACAACAATCTCATCAATGCCAGCTATGACCTCGGTGCGACCAAGTGGGAAACTTTCCGCCATGTTATTTTCCCTCTGTCTATGAATGGAGTGAGAAGTGGGGTTCAGTCTGTCTTTATCCCGAGTTTGAGTCTCTTCATGCTGACACGTTTGATTGGTGGGAACCGTGTTATCACGCTGGGAACGGCTATTGAGCAGAACTTCCTGACCAATGACAACTACGGAATGGGTTCTACCATCGGTGTAATCCTCATCCTGACCATGTTCATCACCATGTGGGTGACCAAGGAAAGGAGAGAACGATGAAAAAATTTGCCAATCTCTACATAGCCTTTGTCTTTATCATCCTTTATTTGCCAATTTTTTACTTGATTGGCTATGCCTTTAATGCAGGGGATGATATGAACAGCTTTACAGGCTTTAGCTTGAGCCATTTTAAAACCATGTTTGGTGATGGTCGCCTCATGTTGATCCTCACCCAAACCTTTTTCTTGGCCTTTCTATCTGCCTTGATTGCGACCATTATCGGGACTTTCGGTGCTATTTACATATACCAGTCTCGTAAGAAATACCAAGAAGCCTTTTTATCACTCAATAATATCCTCATGGTTGCGCCTGACGTTATGATTGGTGCCAGCTTCTTGATTCTCTTTACCCAGCTTAAGTTTTCACTTGGCTTTTTGACGGTTCTATCTAGTCACGTGGCCTTTTCCATCCCTATCGTGGTCTTGATGGTCTTGCCTCGTCTCAAGGAAATGAATGATGATATGATTCACGCGGCTTATGACCTTGGTGCCAGCCAGTTTCAGATGTTCAAGGAAATCATGCTTCCTTATCTGACACCTTCTATCATTGCAGGTTATTTCATGGCCTTCACCTATTCGCTAGATGACTTTGCCGTAACCTTCTTTGTGACAGGGAATGGCTTTTCGACCCTATCAGTTGAAATCTACTCTCGTGCTCGTAAGGGGATTTCGTTAGAGATTAATGCACTGTCTGCACTCGTCTTTCTCTTTAGTATTATCCTAGTTGTTGGATATTACTTTATTTCACGTGAGAAGGAGGAGCAAGCATGAAAAAACTCTATTCATTTTTAGCAGGAATTGTAGCGATTATCCTTGTCTTGTGGGGAATTGCGACTCATCTAGATAGTAAAATCAATAGCCGAGATAGTCAGAAATTGGTTATTTACAACTGGGGGGACTATATCGATCCAGAACTCTTGGAGCAATTCACAGAAGAAACAGGTATTCAAGTCCAGTATGAGACCTTTGATTCCAATGAAGCCATGTATACCAAGATTAAGCAAGGTGGAACGACCTACGATATTGCCATCCCAAGTGAGTACATGATTAATAAGATGAAGGATGAAGATCTCTTGGTTCCTCTTGATTATTCAAAAATTGAAGGAATCGAAAATATCGGACCAGAGTTCCTCAACCAGTCTTTTGACCCGGGCAATAAATTTTCAATCCCATACTTCTGGGGAACTTTGGGAATTGTCTACAATGAAACTATGGTAGATGAGGCGCCTGAGCATTGGGATGACCTCTGGAAGCCAGAATACAAGGATTCCATCATGCTCTTTGATGGGGCGCGTGAGGTGCTGGGACTCGGGCTTAACTCACTTGGTTACAGCCTCAACTCAAAGGATCCTCAGCAGTTGGAAGAGACAGTAGACAAACTCTACAAATTGACTCCAAATATCAAGGCCATTGTAGCCGACGAGATGAAGGGTTACATGATTCAGAACAATGCGGCCATCGGTGTGACCTTCTCTGGGGAAGCCAGCCAGATGTTGGAGAAAAATCCTAATCTCAAGTATGTCGTTCCGACTGAGGCCAGCAATCTCTGGTTTGATAACATGGTCATTCCAAAAACCGTGAAAAACCAAGATGCCGCCTATGCCTTTATCAACTTTATGTTGAAACCTGAAAATGCTCTGAAAAATGCGGAGTATGTGGGTTATTCAACACCAAACCTACCAGCCAAGGAAATGCTCCCAGAGGAGACCAAGGAAGACAAATCCTTCTATCCAGACGCTGATACCATGAAACACCTAGAAGTTTATGAGAAGTTTGACCATAAATGGACAGGCAAATATAGCGATCTCTTCCTACAGTTTAAAATGTATCGGAAGTAGGAGTGATGGTTTATTGTCGGCTTTTCCAGTTGACGCAGAACCCAAAAAACGATATAATAGTAGAGTTGAGAATTGATTTTCAGTTGTCTTAGTCCAGAGAATTGGCGGTGCTGCAAGCCATCTAAGCTAGGAAGTCATGCTACTCAATCAGACAATTGCATAAGAATAAGAGAATGACAAGTTCATTGAATGAAGGTGGTACCGCGGTTTTTCGCCCTTCGTGATATGGACTTGTCTTTTGATTTTTGGAGGTGTTTATGAAGACATTTCTCGTGAAACAAAAGTTTCGTCTTGGAGGCGAACGCTTCGATATTAAAGATGATAGAGGAGTAGTAAATTATCAGGTAGAGGGCTCTTTCTTCCAAATTCCTAAGACCTTTACCATCTATGACGCCTATGGTGAGCAAGTAAGTGAGATTAGTAAAGAATTTTTCACTTTGCTTCCTCGCTTTACTATCCAGTTACGAAACGGTTCCAATTTCGTCATTCGTAAGAAGTTGACCTTCTTTCGAGATAAGTATGAGTTTGATGATCTAGGGCTTCGTATCGAGGGCAATATCTGGGATTTGAATTTCAAATTGCTGGATGACCGCGACCAAGTGATTGCCGAAATTCGGAAAGAGATTTTCCATTTGACCTCAACTTACACCGTAACCGTCTATGAAGACTCTTATGCAGACCTAGTCATTTCCCTCTGTGTCGCGATTGACTATGTGGAGATGCTGGAAAGCCAATCAAATTAAACAAGTAATAAGGAGATATTATGAAACAACTATCTAGTGCTCAAGTTCGCCAAATGTGGCTTGATTTCTGGGCAAGCAAAGGACACTCTGTAGAACCATCAGTCAGCTTGGTTCCTGTAAATGACCCAACTCTTTTGTGGATTAACTCTGGGGTAGCAACCCTTAAGAAATACTTTGACGGAACCATTATCCCTGAAAACCCACGTATTACCAATGCGCAGAAAGCTATCCGTACCAATGACATCGAAAATGTCGGAAAAACAGCTCGCCACCATACTATGTTTGAAATGTTGGGGAACTTCTCTATCGGGGATTACTTTCGTGACGAAGCCATCACTTGGGCTTATGAGCTTTTGACCAGCCCAGAATGGTTTGATTTTCCTGCTGAAAAACTGTACATGACCTACTATCCAGACGATAAGGATTCTTATAACCGCTGGATTGAAGTAGGAGTGGACCCAAGCCACTTGATCCCAATCGAAGACAACTTCTGGGAAATCGGTGCTGGACCTTCTGGACCTGATACAGAAATCTTCTTTGACCGTGGAGAAGCATTTGACCCAGAAAATATTGGTATTCGTCTGCTTGCAGAAGATATCGAAAACGACCGTTACATCGAAATCTGGAATATCGTTTTGTCACAATTTAACGCTGATCCTGCTGTTCCTCGTAGCGAATACAAAGAATTGCCACACAAGAACATTGATACGGGCGCTGGTTTGGAACGTTTGGTGGCGGTTATCCAAGGAGCTAAGACCAACTTTGAAACAGACCTCTTCATGCCAATCATCCGTGAAGTTGAGAAATTGTCTGGTAAGGTTTATGACCAAGATGGCGACAATATGAGCTTTAAGGTTATCGCTGACCACATCCGTTCCCTTTCATTTGCTATCGGTGATGGTGCCCTTCCAGGAAACGAAGGTCGTGGTTATGTTCTTCGTCGTTTGCTCCGTCGTGCTTCCATGCACGGTCAAAAACTGGGCATCAACGAGCCTTTCCTTTACAAACTCGTTCCAACTGTTGGAAAAATCATGGAAAGCTATTACCCAGAAGTGCTTGAAAAACGTGACTTTATCGAAAAAATCATCAAGAGCGAAGAAGAGTCATTTGCCCGTACCCTTCACTCAGGTCAACACTTTGCAGAAACCATTGTAGCTGATTTGAAAGAAAAAGGCCAAACGGTTATTGCTGGTCAAGATGTCTTCAAACTCTACGACACTTACGGATTCCCAGTGGAGTTGACAGAAGAAATCGCTGAAGAAGCAGGGATGACTGTCGACCGTGAAGGATTTGAAGCAGCCATGAAAGAGCAGCAAGAACGTGCGCGTGCGTCAGCTGTCAAAGGTGGTTCAATGGGAATGCAAAATGAAACCCTTCAAAACATTACAGTGGAAAGTGTCTTCAACTACAATGCCAGCCAATTGCCTTCTAAGTTGGTGGCTATCGTAGCGGACAATGCTGAAGTAGAAGCTGTTTCAGAAGGAACTGCCTCTCTCATCTTTGCAGAGACTCCATTCTACGCTGAAATGGGTGGACAGGTAGCTGACCACGGTCAAATCTTGGATGCAGCAGGGAACCTTGTAGCGACTGTAACGGACGTGCAAAAAGCACCAAACGGACAAGCTCTTCATACTGTCGAAGTTCTTGCACCACTTGCTTTGAATCAAGAATACACCTTGGCCATCGACAGCAATCGTCGTCACCGTGTCATGAAAAACCACACTGCGACTCACTTGCTTCACGCTGCCCTTCACAATATCCTTGGTCACCATGCGACACAAGCAGGATCTCTGAACGAAGTTGAATTCCTTCGCTTTGACTTTACGCACTTCCAAGCCGTAACTCCTGAAGAATTGCGCGCCATTGAACAGCAAGTTAATGAGAAAATTTGGGAAGCAATTGCTGTAGAAACTGTTGAAACAGATATTGATACTGCCAAGGAAATGGGAGCGATGGCCCTCTTTGGTGAGAAATACGGAAAAGAAGTCCGTGTTGTTACAATCGGTGACTACTCTATCGAGCTTTGTGGTGGTACCCACGTTGGCAACACTTCTGAGATTGGCCTCTTCAAGATTGTCAAAGAAGAAGGGATTGGTTCAGGAACTCGCCGTATCTTGGCGGTAACTGGTAAGGAAGCCTTTGAAGCCTACCGTGAACAAGAAGACGCTCTTAAAGCTGTTGCAGCAACCTTGAAAGCACCTCAACTCAAGGAAGTGCCTCACAAGGTTGAAGGTCTTCAAGAGCAACTCCGTCAATTGCAAAAAGAAAATGCAGAATTGAAGGAAAAAGCCGCAGCCGCAGCCGCAGGTGATGTCTTCAAGAATGTTCAAGAAGCAAACGGACACCGTTACATTGCGAGTCAAGTTTCTGTATCAGATGCAGGTGCTCTTCGTACCTTTGCGGATAACTGGAAACAAAAAGACTACTCTGACGTGGTTGTCCTAGTTGCAGCAATTGGTGGCAAGGTGAACGTTCTAGTAGCTAGCAAGACAAAAGATGTGCATGCAGGAAACCTGATCAAAGAATTGGCTCCAATCGTTGATGGACGTGGTGGTGGTAAACCAGACATGGCCATGGCAGGAGGAAGCAACCAAGCTAAAATCCAAGAATTGTTGGATGCAGTAGCAGGTAAATTGTAAGACAATAAAGATCTATCCATTTGGGTAGGTCTTTTTGTGCATACAAAAAAGCCAAACCCGGTTGGATCTGGCTTGTACCTGATAGGTTTATTTTGCTGCCCAGACACTGACTGAACCCGCTGCTACTGGAAATTCTCCATAACCTTCAGCATTGATTGTAACTTGTGCTGGGTGATTTTTAAGGAGGTCAACAAAGGTATGGTCAGCCCATTCTTGCCCGACAAACATAGATTTGCTGTTTTCTTGGTCATTGGAGATAAGGACAGCGATTGGGGATTGATGTTCAGCACCTGAACGAACCCAACCGATACAGTTAGCATCGTCAAAGTAGTCTGTTTGCTCTCCATAGGCCAAGTCTTTTCGGATGGCTAGGAGACGGTCAAGAACTTCTCTGAAATCTTGTTGAGCAAATTGCCCTGAAATACCGTAATAATCTCCGTAAAAGACACATGGAAGCCCATCTTGGCGTAATAGAATAAGGGCATAGGCTGCTGGCTTGAACCATTCTTCAACAGTAGACTCAAGGGCTTGTCCTCGTTGAGTATCATGGTTGTCAACGAAAGTGACAGCCTTGTCAGGCTTGAGTTCAACCAAGCTATCAGTAAAGATAGTACGAAGGTCGTAGCTTGCTCCAGCCTGACTAGCTTCAAAGAGGTTTTGGTGGAGGCGAACATCGACAAGGTCAAAACGTTCTTCTGTTTTCTCAAGATAGTCTAGATTGGCTTCCTTGTCTGGATTCCAAAATTCCCCAAAAACATAGAAATCTTGACCGTATTTTTCCTTCATATCACGGATGAAATTGCCCATAAAGAAGGAGTCGATGTGCTTAACGGCATCCAAGCGGAAACCTGCCACTCCAGTCGTTTCCATGAACCAGTCAGCCCAGTCATAGATATTTTGGATGACTTCAGGATGCTTAAAGTCCAGGTCAGCATACATGAGGTAGTCGTAGTTGCCGTTTTCGTTATCGACCAATTCCTCATTTGCCCAGCCTTTGTTGTCTCCCTGGATCAGGTAAATGCCAGATTTACGGCGCTTGGCATCGTAGTCTGTACCTGTGAAGTGGTACCAGTGCCAGTGGAAGTCATTGTAGATATCTTGGCGGCCATCGAAAGTAAAGTGAGTCCAGCCATTGATAGTAAAGGGTTCGCTTAGTTGAACAGTACGATCCTCAGGATCCACTTCAATAACCTGAAAGGCTTCCATATGATCGGCAGCAGCCTTGTGATTGAGCACCACATCAGCCATAGGTTGAATTCCCTGTGCCTTTAGGGATTGAATGGCTTGAAGATAGTCTTCTTTAACCCCATACTTGGTACGGACAGTTCCTTTTTGGTGAAATTCGCCTAGGTCAAAAAGATCGTAAACACCATAGCCTACATCTTTTTCGTTGGTTGCCTTGAAGGCAGGTGGCATCCAGATATGGCTGATACCAAGGCTTGCTAGGTGCTCTGCGTCATTTGTTAGTCGAGCCCAGTGCTGGCCGTCATGAGGCAGATACCATTCAAAGTATTGCATAAGTGTCTGATTTTGCATTGTTTTTCCTCTTGCTTATCAATGTTGTGTTTTATTCTACCATAAAGTTTAGAACTAGGCAAACGTTTGCGCAAGATTCTATACTCATTTCTGAAATTGTCTATTTTTAGCGCGTGGAAACTCTCCTTCCACTACAAGGGAGAGAATATCTTGGCGAGAAAGTAAATGGAATAAACTTATTTTAATAAAAATGACACTCAGTAAACTAAAGTACAACTGGTTAAACGGTTTCTTTTTTGAGAATTGTCACAAAATTTGCTATAATAGTAGCTATGAATAGAATTAGGGTCAGCAGACGTGTTGAAAAAAAGCTAGCTAAGGGTCTAGTTCTTTTGGAAGCAAGTGATTTAACAGATATTGAACTGACAGATCAGGCAGTAGAAGTTCTTAGTCAAGACGGGAAGTTTTTAGGGAGTGCCTATCTTTCCCAGCAGAACAAGGGAATCGGTTGGTTCATCAGTAAGGAAAAGGTTCGTTTCAATCAAGCCTTTTTTGAGATTCTGTTTCGTAAGGCCAAGGAAGCCAGAAAGCCTTATTATCAAGATGACTTGACTACTGCCTTTCGCCTTTTTAACCAAGAGGGGGATGGTTTTGGTGGTCTGACTATTGATCTCTATGGAGATTATGCTGTATTTTCTTGGTACAACTCCTTTGTTTACCAGATTCGTGAGCTGATCGTAAAGGCTTTTAAAGAAGTTTTTCCTGAGGTCTTGGGGGCTTATGAGAAGATTCGTTTTAAAGGTCTAGACTACGAGTCTGCCCATGTTTATGGTGAGGAAGCGCTAGATGATTTTACTGTTCTTGAGAATGGCGTGCTCTATCAAGTCTTTATGAATGATGGCTTGATGACAGGGATTTTCCTAGACCAGCATGAGGTTCGAGGGAGTCTGGTAGACGGTCTAGCAATGAGCAAATCCTTGCTCAATATGTTTTCCTATACGGCTGCCTTTTCTGTTGCTGCAGCTATGGGAGGCGCTAGTGAGACGACTTCTGTCGATTTGGCCAAACGGTCCAGAGAGCTGTCAGAAGCTCATTTTCAGGCAAATGGACTCAGCACGGACAATCATCGTTTTATCGTCATGGATGTCTTTGAGTACTTCAAGTATGCCAAGAGAAAAGGCTTGACCTATGATGTGATTGTTCTTGATCCGCCGAGCTTTGCCCGCAATAAAAAACAAACATTCTCTGTAGCTAAGGACTATCACAAGTTGATTTCCCAGAGTCTAGAGATTTTAAATCCGGGAGGCATTATCATTGCCAGTACCAATGCTGCCAATGTTTCCCGCCAGAAATTCACAGAACAAATTGATAAAGGTTTTGCAGGAAGAAGATATCAGGTCTTAAACCAATATGGTCTTCCAGCTGACTTTGCCTATAATAAAAAAGATGAAAGCAGTAATTACCTCAAGGTGATTAGTATGAAGGTTAGTAAATGAAATTAGTCGTCTCAGTAATGCCAAGAAGTTTAGAAGAAGCGCAAGAACTGGATGCTACTAGGTATGAAGATGCCGATATCATTGAGTGGCGTGCGGACTTTCTTACAAAGGACGCTATTTTACAGGTAGCACCCGCTATCTTTGAGAAATTTGCAGGACGCGAACTTGTCTTTACCCTTCGAACCCGCGCTGAGGGAGGAGAAATCGAACTTTCCTCAGAAGAGTATGTTCAAATCATTAAGGAAGTTACTCAGCTTTATCAGCCGGATTATGTAGATTTTGAGTATTTCAGCTACAAGGACGTTTTTGAGGAAATGTTGGATTTTCCAAATCTCGTATTGAGTTATCATAATTTCCAGGAGACACCTGAAAACATGATGGAGATTTTGTCTGAGTTAACCAGTCTCTCTCCCAAAGTGGTCAAGGTATCAGTTATGGCCCATACGGAGCAAGATGTTTTAGACCTGATGAATTACACTCGAGGATTTAAAACACTCAACCCTGAGCAAGAGTACGTGACCATTTCCATGGGGAAAATGGGCAAGGTATCACGTATTACTTCAGATGTGACGGGTTCAAGTTGGTCATTTGCTAGTCTGGATGAAGCGAGTGCCCCAGGTCAGATTTCGCTATCAAACATGAAGAAAATCAGGGAGATTTTGGATGAAGCTTGATGGCTATACGCGTTTAGCTGCAGTTGTTGCCAATCCCATTAAACACTCTATTTCACCCTTCATCCACAATAGAGCCTTTGAGGCGACAGCTATTAATGGTGCCTATGTAGCTTGGGAGATTGAAGCGGGTGATTTGGCAGAAACAGTCGCCAATATTCGCCGTTACCAGATGTTTGGCATCAACCTGTCTATGCCTTACAAGGAGCAAGTGATTCCTTATCTGGATGAGTTGAGTGATGAGGCTCGTTTGATTGGGGCGGTCAACACAGTTGTTAATCAAGACGGAACGTTAATTGGATATAATACAGATGGCAAGGGATTTTTTAAGAGCTTGCCTTCTTTTACAATCTCGGATAAGAAAATGACCATTCTGGGCGCAGGTGGTGCGGCCAAATCAATCTTGGCACAAGCCATTTTGGATGGCGTCAGTCAAATTTCAGTCTTTGTTCGTTCAGTTTCTATGGAAAAAACAAGACCTTACCTAGATAAGTTGCAGGACCAAACAGGATTTAAAGTGGACTTGTATGCTTTAGAAGATCTTTCTGAACTCCAATCAAGGATTGCCGAGTCGGACTTGCTCGTCAATGCGACCAGTGTAGGGATGGATGGCAAATCATCCCCAGTTCCTGAAAGCATAGTCTTACCAGAGGCTCTCTTGGTGGCAGATATCATTTACCAACCCTTTGAGACGCCATTTTTGAATTGGGCTAGAAGTCAGGGCAATCCAGCCGTCAATGGCCTGGGGATGTTGCTCTATCAAGCTGCTGAAGCTTTTCAACTGTGGACAGGTAAAGAAATGCCGACAGATGAGATTTGGCAGTCCTTAACAGAAAAATATAAATAGTGAAAAGGAGACCCTACTATGAAAATCAGAATCGATATTCCGCATCATCCTTATGATATTCAGATTGAAAAAGGTTGTCTGGCTCAGGCTGGTCAATGGTTGCGAGAATTCTGGCAACCACAAAAAGTGGTTATCGTAACCGACAACCATGTAGCTTCTCTCTATGCAGAGAAGGTTAAACTCAGCCTAGAAGATGCTGGTTTTCAGGTAGCTGTTTTTGACTTTTTAGAAGGCGAAGAACGAAAAAATTTAACCACTGTTCAGAAGGTCTATGAATTTCTAGTTAAGCAAGGTTTAACTCGTAGCGATGGAATCGTGGCTCTAGGTGGTGGTGTCGTTGGGGACCTGGCTGGTTTCGTAACCTCTACCTATATGCGGGGGATTCACTTTGTTCAGATTCCGACTAGTTTGACTGCTCAGGTTGATTCTTCTATCGGCGGAAAGACGGGTGTCAATACTCCTTTTGCTAAGAATATGGTGGGGACCTTTGCCCAACCGGATGGGGTTCTGATTGACCCGCTTGTCCTTGAAACTCTTGGGAGAAGAGAGCTGATTGAAGGAATGGGGGAGGTCATCAAGTATGGCTTGATTGAGGATCCAGAACTGTGGGCTCTCTTGACGGAGCTAGATGGTTCTGTAGAGAGTATTCTGGAACATGCAGAGACTTTGATTGAACATTCTTGTCAGGTTAAGCGCAAGATGGTGGTTGAGGATGAGTTGGACAATGGTGTTCGCCTTTACCTCAATTTTGGGCACACTATTGGCCATGCTATTGAAGCGACTGCCGGTTATGGCAAAGTCATGCATGGTGAGGCTGTGGCCATGGGAATGGTGCAGATTGCCAAGGTTGCTGAGGGAAAAGGCCTCATGTCAGAAGGAATAACCCAGTCCATTACAGAGATGTGTCAGAAATTTGGACTACCTGTTGACTATGAAAACTGGGATGTTGACAAGCTTTATCAAGCTTTGACTCATGACAAGAAAGCGCGTGGCAATACCTTGAAATTGGTCTTGGTACCAGAGCTTGGTTCAGCGACCATTCACCCAGTTTCTCTGGAAGAGATGAAAGACTACTTGGTAAAATAAGGAGAGTGTATGAGATATTTAACTGCAGGAGAATCACACGGACCCCGTCTGACAGCTATTATCGAGGGAATTCCCGCTGGACTTCCTTTGACAGCTGAGGATATTAATGGAGACCTTAAACGCCGTCAGGGTGGCTACGGTCGTGGTGGCCGTATGAAGATTGAGAGTGACCAGGTTGTCTTTACTTCGGGAGTTCGTCACGGGAAAACGACAGGGGCTCCCATTACCATGGATGTCATCAACAAAGACCACCAAAAATGGCTGGACATCATGTCTGCAGAAGACATCGAAGACCGTCTCAAAAGCAAGCGAAAAATCACTCATCCTCGTCCAGGTCACGCCGACTTGGTAGGGGGGATCAAGTATCGTTTTGATGATTTACGAAATTCTTTGGAACGTTCATCAGCTCGTGAAACCACCATGCGAGTAGCAGTTGGAGCAGTAGCCAAACGTCTCTTAACTGAACTGGATATGGAGATTGCTAATCATGTCGTGGTCTTTGGTGGCAAGGAAATCGATGTTCCTGAAAATCTAACAGTCGCTGAGATTAAGGAACGAGCTGCTCAGTCTGAAGTTTCTATTGTCAACCAAGAACGAGAACAAGAAATCAAGGACTATATTGACCAAATCAAACGTGACGGTGATACCATTGGTGGGGTTGTGGAGACAGTCGTCGGAGGCGTTCCAGTTGGCCTTGGATCCTATGTTCAATGGGACAGAAAATTGGATGCGCGATTGGCCCAAGCAGTTGTCTCTATCAATGCCTTTAAAGGGGTGGAATTTGGTCTCGGCTTTGAAGCTGGTTACCGCAAAGGCAGCCAGGTTATGGATGAAATTCTCTGGTCTAAAGAAGACGGCTATACTCGCCGTACCAATAATCTGGGTGGTTTCGAAGGTGGTATGACCAATGGGCAACCGATTGTTGTTCGTGGTGTTATGAAACCCATTCCTACTCTTTACAAACCATTGATGAGTGTGGATATCGAAACCCACGAACCTTACAAGGCAACCGTGGAGAGAAGTGATCCGACCGCTCTGCCAGCAGCTGGGGTAGTCATGGAAGCTGTTGTAGCAACGGTTCTGGCACAAGAAATCCTTGAAAAATTCTCATCAGATAATCTTGAAGAATTAAAAGAGGCAGTTGCCAAGCACCGAGACTATACAAAGAACTATTAAGGAGTCCTTATGGCAAAAACCATCTATATCGCAGGTCTCGGTTTGATTGGTGCTTCAATGGCACTCGGTATCAAGCGCGATCATCCTGATTATGAAATTCTAGGTTATAATCGCAGTCAGGCTTCGAGAGACATTGCCTTGGAGCGAGGAATGATAGACCGTGCGACAGATGATTTTGCCAGTTTCGCTCCCCTAGCAGATGTCATCATCTTGACCTTGCCAATCAAACAGACCATTGCTTTTATTAAGGAGCTAGCAGATTTAGACTTGAAAGAAGGCGTCATTATCTCGGATGCCGGCTCGACCAAGTCAGCCATTGTGGATGCGGCGGAGAAGTATTTGACTGGCAAGCCTGTTCGCTTTATCGGGGCCCATCCCATGGCTGGTAGCCACAAGACAGGGGCTGCCTCTGCGGATGTCAATCTCTTTGAAAATGCCTACTATATCTTTACACCTTCAAGCCTAACAGGTCCTGAAACACTTGAGGAAATGAAAGCTCTTCTTTCAGGCCTTCATGCTCGTTTTATCGAGATTGATGCCAGGGAGCATGATCGGGTGACTTCTCAGATTAGCCATTTTCCTCATATTCTGGCTTCCAGCCTCATGGAGCAGACAGCAGTTTATGCTCAAGAACATGAGATGGCAAGGCGCTTTGCGGCGGGAGGATTTCGAGATATGACCCGAATTGCTGAGAGTGAGCCAGGTATGTGGACCTCCATTCTCTTGTCTAATCGTGAGACTATCCTAGATCGAATTGCGGATTTCAAGGAACGTTTGGAAGTGATTGGTCAGTCCATCAGCAATGGAGATGAAGAACAAATCTGGAATTTTTTCAATCAGGCGCGTGAGCAACGTCAGGCTATGGAAATCCATAAGCGTGGTGGTGTGGATAGCTCTTACGACCTCTATGTTGACGTTCCTGATGAAGAAGATGTCATCCTGCGGATTTTGGAATTGCTACGTGGTACTTCCTTGGTCAACATCCATATTAACGAGGAAAACCGTGAGGATATTCACGGGATTTTACAAATTTCCTTTAAAAATGCTCAGGATTTGGAACGAGCTGAACGCTTAATTACAGAAAATACAGACTATACAGTCGTCATCAAATAAGGAGAAAATCATGTCAAATATTTACGATAGTGCAAATGAACTCAGTCGTGGATTACGCGAATTACCAGAATACAAGGCGGTTAAGGAAGCCAAAGATGCCATCCAAGCTGATGAACAAGCTAGCAAGATTTTTGCAGATTACCTTGCCTTCCAGCAAGAAATCCAAGTCATGGCTCAAACTGGACAAATGCCAGACGCCTCTTTCCAAGAAAAGATGCAGTCCTTCAGTAAGCAAATCCAAGAGAATGCTCTTTTGTCAGATTTTTTTGCCAAACAGCAACAATTGTCTATTTACCTTTCTGACATTGAAAAAATTGTCTTTGAACCTGTTTCAGAATTATTGAAATAGTATTTTATCTGTATAAAAGCCAGAAATTTCAGGAATTTCTGGCTTTTTTGTGATAAAATAAGAAAAGTATTGCAAGTATGAGGTCAACTATGAAACTAAAAACAAACATTCGCCACTTACATGGTAGTATCCGGGTACCAGGTGACAAGTCTATCAGCCACCGTTCGATTATCTTTGGAAGTTTGGGTGAGGGGAAGACCAAGGTTTATGATATTCTGCGGGGTGAAGATATCCTTTCGACCATGCAGGTTTTTCGCGACCTTGGTGTTGAGATTGAGGATAAAGATGGGGTTATTACCATTCAAGGTGTGGGGATGGACGGCTTAAAAGCTCCACAAAATGCCCTTGATATGGGAAATTCTGGCACCTCGATTCGCCTGATTTCAGGTGTCCTTGCTGGCGCAGACTTTGAAGTAGAGATGTTTGGAGATGATAGTCTTTCTAAACGTCCTATGGATCGTGTGACGATTCCATTGAAAAAAATGGGCGTCAGCATTTCAGGGCAAACCGAGCGAGACCTACCTCCTCTTCGCCTAAAAGGGACGAAAAAACTTACACCTATTCACTATGAGTTGCCAATCGCCTCTGCTCAGGTTAAGTCTGCCTTGATGTTTGCAGCCTTACAGGCTCAGGGTCAGTCCGTTATTATCGAGAAAGAATGCACTCGTAACCACACCGAAGATATGCTACAGCAATTTGGTGGACATTTAAGTGTGGATGGCAAGAAAATCAAAGTTCAAGGACCACAAAAACTGATCGGACAAAAGGTGGTCGTGCCAGGAGATATTTCCAGTGCAGCCTTTTGGCTGGTCGCAGGTTTGATTGTGCCAGATTCTCGTGTAGTGCTGCAGAATGTGGGGATCAATGAAACGCGTACTGGTATTATTGATGTCATTCGCGCCATGGGAGGAAAACTAGAAATAACTGAAATAGATCCAGTCGCAAAATCTGCAACCCTAACTGTCGAGTCTTCTGACTTAAAAGGAACAGAGATTGGTGGGTCCTTGATTCCCCGTTTGATTGATGAGTTACCGATTATTGCCCTGCTTGCTACCCAAGCAGAAGGAGTGACGGTTATCAAGGATGCTGAAGAACTTAAAGTCAAAGAAACTGACCGCATTCAGGTGGTGGCTGATGCCTTAAATAGTATGGGGGCTGAAATCACACCGACGGCAGATGGAATGATTATCAAAGGGAAATCCTCCCTTCATGGTGCTAGAGTCAATACGTTTGGTGACCACCGTATCGGAATGATGACTGCTATTGCGGCCCTCTTGGTTGCTGATGGAGATGTGGAACTTGAACGTGCAGAAGCCATCAATACCAGTTATCCTAGCTTCTTTGATGATTTGGAGAACCTGATTCATGGCTAAGGTATTACTCGGATTTATGGGGGCGGGCAAGTCAACAATCGCTAGAGGATTGGACCCAGACTACATCGATATGGATACCTTAATCGAGGAACGCTTAGGCATGTCCATTGCGGATTTCTTCGCTAAAAAAGGAGAAGTGGCCTTTCGCCAAGTAGAGTCAGAAGTCCTAGCTGACTTACTAAAAACTGACCGAGTTGTGTCAACTGGCGGAGGGGTTGTCATTTCTCAGCGAAATCGTGACTTGCTCAAAACCAATCCTGATAACATCTACCTAAAAGCAGATTTTGAAACCCTCTACCAACGTATCGCAGCTGATAAGGACAATCAGCGCCCGCTCTTTCTTAACAAAAGTAAGGAAGAACTAGCAGCTATTTTCCATGAAAGACAGGCTTGGTATGAGGAAGTAGCCAGTCGGGTTCTAGATGTGACCAAGCTAAGCCCAGAGGAAATTATAGAGGAATTGAGATGAAAATTGCCTATCTAGGTCCCAAGGGATCTTTTTCGCATCATGTTGTGCAGACAGCTTTTCCTCATGAGGAATTGCAGGCTTTTGCCAATATCACTGATGTTATCAAGGCCTATGAACAGGGCTTGGTGGACTATTCTGTGGTACCAGTTGAAAACTCCATTGAAGGTAGTGTCCATGAAAGTTTGGATTACCTTTTTCACCAGGCTCGCATCCAAGCAGTGGCAGAAATCGTTCAACCCATTCACCAGCAGCTGATGGCAGTTCCAGGTCAGTCAAAAATTGAGAAAATTTTTTCTCATCCTCAGGCTCTGGCTCAAGGAAAGAAATTCATCGACAAACACTATCCAGAGGCTCAAATCGAGGTAACCGCCAGTACCGCCTATGCAGCTCGCTTTATTTCGGAACATCCAGATCAGCCTTATGCAGCAATTGCTCCTAGAAGTTCAGCTGAAGAATATGGCTTGGAATTAATTGCAGAGGATATTCAGGAAATGGAAGCCAATTTCACACGTTTTTGGGTGTTAGGGGCAGAGATACCGAAGATTCTTTTGAACTCGCAAGCTGAAAAAATGAGTTTGGCCTTGACCTTACCAGACAACCTACCTGGTGCTCTTTACAAGGCACTTTCGACTTTTGCTTGGAGAGGGATTGACTTAACAAAGATTGAAAGTCGCCCCCTTAAAACAGCCTTGGGAGAATACTTTTTCATTATCGATGTAGACTATAGTGACAAAGAACTGGTTCATTTTGCTAGACAAGAGCTAGAGGCCATTGGAATCCAGCACAAGATATTGGGAACCTACCCAATTTTTACCATAACTGATTTAGAAAAGGAGAGTCAATGAGCAAAGAAAATCCTTTAAGTCATCACGAGCAGTTACGTTATGACTATCTCTTCAAAAATATTCATTACCTCAACGACCGTGAACGGAGGGAGTTTGATTATCTGCAACAGAAAATGGCAGGTCCCAACTCTGAAGTTCACCATTTCTACCAAGAAGAAAAAGAAGAATCTTGGGGTAGAGATATTGATCTTCCGACTTATGGCAGTAGAAGCCGGTCTAAGAAACGTGAAAAGGTAGCTCCTCAACCTAAAGTCAAAAAGAAAAAGAGAAGAATTCGCTTCAAACGAATATTGACTTGGTTCTTGCTGTTGATTACCTGTGTGGTTGCAGGGATGATTTTTATGTTTCTTCGAGGGTTCCAGTCAGCAGCCAATCCAACAAATAAGCCAGCTGACGCCAAGGCGGCTCAAGTAGAGGTCTTTAACGGTCAGGATACCAAAGATGGCGTGAATATTCTTGTCATGGGGACAGATGGCCGTATCGGTCAAAATAGTGCGGAGACTCGTACCGACACAATCATGGTACTGAATGTCAGTGGATCAGATAAGAAGATCAAGCTAGTCAGCTTTATGCGTGATAACTTAGTCTATATCGATGGGTATAGTAAGATTGTAAATGGCCAGAAACAGACGGATAACAAACTCAATGTTGCCTATGAACTTGGGGAACAAGAAGGGCAAAAAGGTGCTGAAATGGTCCGCAAGGTTCTAAAAGACAACTTTGATTTGGATATTAAGTACTATGCCCTAGTTGACTTCCAGGCCTTTGCAACAGCTATTGATACCCTCTTCCCTGACGGAGTAACGATTGATGCTCAATTCTCAACATTGAATGGTCAGCCTTTGACAGAAGCCACAGTTGGAGATGACCTTCATGCAACAGAGACAGAGTCCCCAACCCAAACCATCAAAGTTGGAAAACAGCAGATGAACGGATCCACCTTGTTGAACTACGCTCGCTTCCGTGATGATGATGAGGGAGACTATGGCCGTACCAAACGTCAGCAACAAGTGATGTCAGCTGTTCTTGAGCAAATCAAAGATCCAACCAAGCTCTTTACGGGATCAGAGGCACTTGGAAAAATCTTTGGCATGACATCAACAAATCTACCATATAGCTTCTTGTTGACCAATGGTTTATCTGTCCTAGAAGGCGCTCAAAATGGTATTGAAAGACTCACCGTCCCAGAACTTGGTGACTGGGTAGACGCTTATGATATATACGGTGGACAAGGACTTCTGGTTGATCAAAATAAATACCAGACTAAACTCGCCCAAATGGGAATGAGATAGAATACTATAAAAAATCAAAGTTTGAATCACTAGTGAAAAAGTGTTTTAGGCTTTGATTTTTCTTAGTATCTGATGGATTTTTAGGGCTTTTTTATGGTATAATAAAACGATATAACTCGTTATTGGACAGAAGAGGAGAGACATGAGTGATTTGAAAGCGATTCAGGCTCGTAGTCTGGAAATGGCTGAATATTTCGTCGCATTTTGTAAAGAACATGATTTGTTGTGCTATCTCTGTGGTGGAGGAGCTATTGGCGCCCTTCGTAATAAGGGCTTCATTCCTTGGGATGACGATTTAGACTTTTTCATGCCACGTAAGGACTATGAAAAATTAGCAGAACTATGGCCCCGTTATGCAGATGAGCGTTATTTCTTGTCAAAGAGTAACAAAGATTTTGTAGACCGTAACCTTTTTATTACCATTCGTGACAAGGGAACCACTTGTATCAAGCCTTATCAGAAGGATTTGGATTTGCCACACGGTTTGGCCTTGGATGTTTTACCATTGGATTATTATCCTAAAAATCCAGCTGAGCGTAAGAAACAGGTTCGTTGGGCCTTGATTTATTCACTCTTTTGTGCCCAAACTATCCCAGAGAAGCATGGTGCAGTCATGAAATGGGGAAGTCGCATCTTACTTGGCCTGACTCCAAAATCTCTACGTTATCGCATTTGGAAAAAAGCTGAAAAAGAAATGACCAAGTATAGTCTGGCTGAGAGCGATGGAATTACGGAATTATGCTCAGGTCCTGGCTACATGAGAAACAAATACCCGATTGCATCTTTTGAAGACAATCTTTTCTTGCCATTTGAAGGAACTGAGATGCCCATTCCAGTCGGTTATGATGCCTATCTCAGCACTGCTTTTGGGGACTATATGACACCGCCACCAGCGGACAAGCAAGTACCGCATCATGATGCCATTATAGCAGACATGGACAAGAGCTACATAGAGTACAAGGGAGAATATGGAGCATGATGGGAGAAAAAATAAGCGTTATCGTTCCGGTCTATAATGTAGAAGCCTATCTGGAGAAGTGTGTAGAATCCATTTTAAAACAGACCTATACCAACTTGGAAATTCTCCTTGTCAATGATGGCTCAACAGATAAGAGCGGGGAACTGTGTAATCAACTAGCACAAAGAGATCAACGGATTCGTGTCATTCACAAGGAAAACGGTGGCTTGTCTGATGCTCGAAATAGAGGGATTGAAGAGGCAAGCTCTGATTTGATCGGTTTTATCGATAGTGATGATTACATTGACGAAGATATGTATGAGACCCTTTACTGTCAAATGCTTGAATCCAATGCTGATCTTTCTATGTGTGGACATTATGATGTCTACCACCAAATTCCAGAAAAGCAAGTTGCAGCGATTCAGACTTGGGAATTAACTCCCCAAGAGGCCATTAAAATGGTCATGGAGGCTAAAATCCTCTCGGTCACAGCTGTCAACAAACTTTATAAAAAAGAACTCTTTGAACAACTACGATTTGAAATTGGTAAAATAGCAGAAGATGCCTTTATCATGATTGCCTTGATTCATCAATGTCGCAAGGTTGTTGCAACAAATGAGAAGAAATACTACTATGTTCACCGGGAAAATAGTATCACGACTCAAAAATTCTCCTTGAAATTCTTAAACGTTATTGAAGCTTATGAGCAAAACGCAAATATTATCAGAGAGAATTATCCAGATCTAACAGATGTTGCAACCATGCGTTTAAATTGGGCTTACTTCTATGTATTGGATAGGCTCTTGGTTGATGCAGATTTCAAGGATAAGGTTTTAGAAGACCGTTTGATTGCCTATCTAAAGAAAAATACAAAGAATATTCTTTCGGATAGTCGTTTTACAAGAGCAAGAAAATTGAGTTTCTTAGCTTTGTGCTTGAGTCGAAAATTGTATACGAAAATCTTGCTTACACAAACTAAGCGTTAGGAGAAAAAATGATTTCATTTATTGAAAAAAACTATTTTAAAATCAATTTGCTATTTTTATCAGTTATATCTTTTTACTGTATGGCAGGCTTGATTGTCCCACTTCAGCCAATCTCGGCCAATAAATTTGTCACTCTTGGCATGACCCTCATGGGTGTTTTGTTGGGACTTTATAATTTCTTTATCAAAAAAGTCTATCTGAATGTCCGCAAAATTGAGTATTTGATTCTCTTTTTTCTAATGAATATCCTGACAGCTGCCTTAGTTGTCAAGTATGGATTTTCAACTAACATAAAGAATTTAGTTGTCTTTTTCATCTATTTCTTTGCAATCTATCCAGTCTTTCAATCTTTTACTGTGAAAAAAGCACGTGCCCTCTTTGATGTCTTTTTCTCAGTTATCACTGTTGCAAATACTATAGGTGTGCTTGTATCAATTTGGCAATTCTTTATGCTGCAGGGCTACCGCGTATTTGATTACAAGGGGTTATTAATCCGCCAAGGATTTGTAGAGTCTCGTCTATTTGGGATTCTAGCCAGTCCCAACTATCTCTCGATTATTTCTCTGATGGTGGTTATTTACTTGTGGATGCGCTTGTCAATCTACAAACCAGTCCTTAAAACTCTGGCTATCATATCAATTCTACTTAACTTTGCTTATATTGTACTGTCTGGTTCCAGAACAACCTATATCTGTTTGGTTGTCGTTGCCCTTTTATACGCGTTGATGACGACTAACTGGACTAAAAAAATCAAGTCACTTCTTACTGTTCTAGTAACTGTAGGTCTGGTATTTGTCTGTTATAACGGTATCAAATATAGTAGCGATATATATTTGAAAGCTCACTCAGCTCAAATCCAAAAGAACCAAGAAAATGGAAAAAATGAAGACAATAATCTTTCTCTTGAGAGAACAGACACAAGTGAAGAGAATATCTCCAATAACCGTTTTGCCATTTGGCAGTCAACAGCTTCCTTTATCCCTAGACGCCCTCTATTTGGATATTCAGGTGGAAACTGGTATGAGTTAGGTAAAGAATATGATGCTTCAGCCTACATCATCAAACAACATTACCTCACTCACAACGGCTACCTTGAGTTGTTATTCTATGATGGTATCACAGGTTTTATCCCTATGGCCATCTTTATGCTTTCCTTCATTGTTTCAAGTCTCAAGAAATATAAAAAAGACCTTCAAGAAGGTCGCCAAGATCATGAATTGATTACCATTCTCTTGATGACTGTAGTTATTCTCATCTCTAATTTGTTCTTGAGTTCAACCTTCTATGGAATTTCTCTACAGGGTTGTATCTTGTTTGTGATTTCAGGTTACTATTTCTCTATTCTCTATAAAAAAAGAGACGGCTATAGAAAACTAGATGAAGCGGAGATCAAAGAAGTTGAACTAGGTGTCATGGATTATATCCACAACCTCTGTCAAAAAGAGAACATCAACTATTCACTGGCTTATGGAACCTTGCTGGGAGCAGTGAGACACAAGGGTTACATTCCTTGGGATGACGATATTGATATCTCTTTGAAACGCGATGAATACGATAAATTGTATCAAGCTATTTTGCAAGATAATGACCCTGTCTACAAAGTGGTTTCCTGGGAAAATGACGCTCGCTACCCTTACCCATTTTATCGAGTCTATGATGCGCGAACTGTCTATGATAACAACTATATTGACAATGATATTGATTTAGGAATTTGTGTGGACGTTTTCCCATTTGACTATTATGCTGATGTTAACAAGGACATGGTAAAACTGGATACTTACCGTCGTTTATCAGTCTATACCCTTTATGGCATCCATAATAAGAATGCGAAACTCAAGAATATCATCAGATATCTACTTGTGCTTGTATTCCGTTTGACTCGCGTCAAAACTTGGAACCGTAAGATGAACATCCTATCTATGCGAGAAAAAGATGGAGACTTCATTGATTACCTCATGGAGAACAAAAGGATTTCTACGAAATTTGACAAGTCCTTCTTGGATACGACGATTGATAGTCCATTTGAAGATAGAGTTTACAAAATTCCTGAAGCCTATCAGCCAATCCTTTCTGCCATCTACGGAGATGACTTTATGGAAATTCCTCCTCTAGAAAAACGAGTGAAGCATGATGACTTCCTCGCTTATATAAAGGAGGGATAGAACGTGTTACAATGGTTAAAAAGAAGTTTAGCCAGTCTCTTAGGAGATAAGAAAGACCTGGTTAAAAACCTACCAATTATCAAAAATTTAAATCAAAAAGCCAATATCGACTTGGATTCAAAGAGAAGCAATTTGCTCAAAGAAAACTTTGAAGATATTCTAAAGGCCATCTATCAATCTAATCTGAAATCCTATGATATCTGGTTAGATTTTGGAACTTTACTTGGTTTCTACAGAGAAAATGATCTGATTCCGCATGATTTAGATATGGACTTTGGGATTATTATCCCAGACTACGAAGCCTTTTTAAGGGATGAGAAAGTTCTTTTTGAGAAAGGCTTTGTCAGAACAAAAGAGTTCTATTACAATGATAAACTTGTAGAATTATCCTATAGTTACAAGGGCCTCAATGTTGATTTTATTGTCTATGATAAAAAAGAGGGGAGTATTTCCTCAGACACTATTTTCTACATGACAAACGCCTTGGGAAATCCTACAAGATATGAAGTCTACAACTATGAATTGCCGTTTGCAGCACTTACTGAATGTAGTTTTAAAGAGATTCTAGTAAAAGTTCCAGAAAATACAAGAGAATACATCAGCCACTTGTATGGGGAGGATTTTGAAATTCCTAATACTCATTACAACTGGAAAGAAAATCCAATTTACAAACAAAGAGATGCTAGCTTGGCTAAGGTCCTTTTGGCGAAATCTCTTTAGTAATATAGAAAAGAGGGGATGTTGAAGTTCTTCCTTGTTAACTCTAGTCCCTACTCTAGTGTGACAATCAGGCTTCTCGTTCCCTCTTTTTGTCTTATATTGACGGAAAGGGAGCTAGAAAAGTTACTACCAGGATGAATTCTCATCCTAGCTTCCGCTATCAAAGAAAGAAGTGGTTTATATGAAAAAGAAACAGATAAAAGAAACCCTTGTATTTACTTCCCTAGTCTTATTGCTTGTCTCTGGACTACTTACACCAGCGGTTCAGGCAGATACTTCAAGCAACCGAATCCATTTTATCAATACCAAAGGAGTATCAGGAAGTGATGCTATTATTCTAGAAAGTAATGGTCATTATGCCTTGATTGACATGGGCGAAGACTATGATTTTCCAGATGGCAGTAATCCGCGTTATCCAAGTCGTGTAGGAATTAGCAGACAGAACGATTATGTATTAGAAGATCGTCTCTTCCGTCACATGAAACACCTTGGGATTCAAAAGTTAGATTTTATTCTAGGAACCCATGTCCATAGTGACCATATTGGATCTGCGGATGAAGTTCTTAAACGTTATCCTGTAGACAGATTTTATCTGAAGAGATACTCCGATGAGCGCATCACATCAAAATGGCGATTGTGGGACAATCTTTTTAATTATGACAATGCTGTCAAGACGGCTCTAGAGCGCGGTGTAACTCTTGTGCAAGACATCACTGAGAAGGAAAGTCACTTCACTCTAGGTGATATGGATATTCAGCTTTATAACTATAAAAACGAATATGACAGTGACGGTAAACTCAAGAGAGTCTATGATGATAATTCCAATTCCCTTGTGGCGGTAGTAACTGTGGCGGGGAAAAAGATTTATCTGGGTGGTGACTTGGATAATGCTGAGGGGGAAGAGGACAAGTTGGGTCCTGAGATTGGAAAAGTTGATATGATGAAATGGAACCATCATTATGATGCCCAAATTTCAAACACGATTCCTTTCTTAGATTCCCTATCCCCTAGTATGGTGGTTCATACATCCGCAGCAGAAGCCAATCTTGCCACAACCAGAGAATATCTTAAGAAGCATGGTATTGAAGTAGTTCATGCTTCTAGCCAGACCAAGGATGCAACAGTCTTTACAATTAGTAAAAATGGTTTTACAAACGTGTCTGATTCTCTACCTAATATCCCCACTGTTAGTGAAACATGGTATAAAGAAGATGGTTACTGGAAGTATCGCTTGTCTGATGATCAGATGGCAATCGGTTGGCGCAAAATAAATGGTATTTACTATTTCTTTAATGGTCAAGGACAAATGCAGGCAGGTAGATGGCTTCATTTGAACGACTCTCGTGAAAAAACAGATGGTAACTGGTATTATTTGAACAACAATGGACAAATGCAAGATACTGGATGGTTTAAGCAAGATGGTAGTTGGTATTATATCACATCAAGTGGAGCAAGAAGTTACAGTCAGTTAGTTGAAATTGATGGTCAGAAATATCTATTTGACAAAGAAGGTAAGATGCTGACAGGTCTTCAGGTTTATAATGGTAAGAAGATGGTCTTTGCTAGTAGTGGTGCCCTGCAGTCAGAAGGAAAAGCATCGTCTTGGCAAAAAATTGCTTCAAATTGGTACTATTATGATGAGGATGGTATTCTAACTGTTGGTAAAAAAGACATCAAGGGCACAACTTATTACTTTGACAAAGAAGGTATCATGCAAACTGGCTGGGTCTTTGTTGATGGTCACTGGAACTATTTTGTAAGTTCTGGAGCTATGAAAACCGGCTGGGTTAAGGATCGGGAAACATGGTATTATCTGGATAAAGATGGCATCATGTTAACTGGCAGACAAGATATAAATGGTGTTCGTTACTATTTGAATGCTAGTGGTGCCATGCAGACTGGCTGGAAGTGGCAAGACAATAGCTGGTACTTCTATACGAACTCAGGTACTATGAAAACTGGTTGGTTGAAAGATAAAGAATCATGGTATTATTTGGATCCAGAAACAGGTATCATGGCTGTAGGATCTAAAGAAATTGACGGTAAGAACTATTTCTTCAGCTCTTCAGGTACTATGCAAGTTGGATGGCAGAGGTCAAATGATTCTTGGCATTATTACGCTACATCTGGTGCACTCCAAACTGGTTGGTTGAAAGATGGTGATGCCTGGTATTATCTTGAAGGTAAGGAAGGCGTTATGTTAGTTGGCTCCCATCAAGTAGATGGTAAGCAATATTACTTTAGCAAATCTGGAGCCATGCAAACTGGCTGGAAATGGTTTGATAATCATTACCGTTACTTTGAATCAAATGGAGCTATGAAAACTGGTTGGATAAAAGACAAAGGTGTCTGGTATTATCTAAATCCTGAAGATGGCATCATGTTGGTTGGCCTTCATAAAGTAAATGGTGATCATTATTACTTTGATGAATCAGGAGTTATGCAAACGGGTTGGAAACAGCTTGATGGTAATTGGTACTATTTCCAAGCTGATGGTTCATTGTTGAAGAACGCAACAACACCTGATGGTTACAAAGTAAACGAAGAAGGTATCTGGAAACAGGCTGTTGCTGCTGTAGATAGCGAGGCAGTCAAGCCAGAACAGAAACAAGAAGCTGATTCCTCTATTGTTGAACAACCTAAACAAGATTCAAATCTAGAAGCCAACGCTTCTGAAAAGAAAGAAAAAGAATAAAGAAGAAATCCCCTACTGGCAACTAATTTATCAGTAGGGGATTTTTTAATTTCGTTTTAATTTAGCAAGTACAAGGTTCAGTGCATAGTGGAGTGTTTTGTCTTTGGTGATAAAGAGGGTCAAGAGGTAATAGATACCACAAGTTGCTACGGTAGACAGAACCATGAGAATCATATTGAAGTTGACCGTATAAGAGTTGATTTGGAAAAGAAATTTAAACGCAAAATAGATAGGGATGAATCCAAGGGATACAATAGTGTAACGTGTCAGAGTAGCAAAGATTTCTTTCAAATCAATCAGTTGGTGTTTCTGGATAAAGCGTATTTCCAGGAGAACGACGATAGTCTCTGCAAGAATAGTTGTAGCGATATAGTACTCAGGTGCAAAAATATTATTGAAATACAAGATGCTATTTAATAGTATATTGGCGCCACCACCAAGGAAGTAAAAGGCAGTCAAACGATTTTCGTGGTCATTGATAAAGATAATTTGTTTACCAAGGATTAACTCAATGGCCCAGATGATGGTACGGAAGGCGAAGACACTAGTCACAATACCAGCTTCGAGGTATTTTTCAGAAGAGTAGATAACTGCTGCGTAGTTTCCTAATACTATAATCCCAATACTAGTTGGAATGATGAGGAAGTAAAAGAGAGCAGCTCCTTGATTCAGAAGATTTTTATAAGAATCGTAGTCTTTCTTACCGAGATAGTAGCCGAGTCGTGGAATGCTGACGTTGATAGCTCCACTTAAGACACTGGCAATCAACATAACGATGCTAGAAGCAATAGTGTAATAAGAAATGTAGTTTTCATCTGGTCCCTTGGTGATAAACATTCTATCAAGCAAGGTATAGAGCATGTTAGCGTTCGCTAAGAGAAGCATAGTCAAGAGCGGTTTAGATGCTTTGATTAATTCAACAAGTCCAATTTTGACAAATGAAACTTCCCTCTTGATCCAAAGAAAACTGAGCAGGTAGTTGAAGATAGTGGTTGCTGTCATAACGATAGCATAAGGAACGATATCATCTGCCGTTTTAACAAAGGTGAAGATAGCGACCAGCATGGCAATCCGGATGATCAATGTCTTATAGAGGATGAAGGCATAATTTTCATAAGCCTCGTTCATCCATTCGATATTGAGAAATTGGAAGAGTGCTTGGGCCCCTAGGATGTAGTACAGAACTTTCAGATTCTCAATGCTGGTGTCAAAGAAGATAATGAGGAAGTAGATACCTGTCGTCAGGAGAGAGGTGAAAACCGAGATATAAAACAACTTAGAAAAGACGTAGTTGATTTTATTCTTGTCATCCTTGACCTTACTGATAGCTCGAATCCCGTAGTTGTATATTCCAAAGGCAGCTAGTGGAATAACGAAACTTGCCCAGGTATTGGCTGTATTGAAATAACCGTAATTGGATTTGCTGAGAATCCGCGTCAGATAAGGATTGGTTATCAGTGGAAAAACGATATTGAGAATATTGACCAGCAAGCTGGCCAAGGCATTTACTTTTATATTTTTCATTGAACTTTCTTTCTTAAATCTAAAATCATATCTAGTATTATATCACATTCTCGCTTCATTCTTTTGATAAAATCGTAAAAATCTAGTATAATAGATAGACTGAAAGTATGAGGTTACTAGATATGAAGATGAAACAAATTAGTGATACAACACTGAAAATCACGATGACTTTAGATGATTTGATGGATCGGGGAATGGAGATTGCAGACTTTCTCGTCCCTCAGGAGAAAACCGAAGAGTTTTTCTATGCTATTTTAGATGAGTTAGAGATGCCAGACAATTTCTTGGATAGTGGCATGCTGAGTTTCCGCGTGACGCCAAAACCTGATAAGGTGGACGTCTTTGTGACCAAATCCAAGATTGACCAAAATCTGGATTTTGAAGATTTGGCGGATCTACCAGACATGGAAGAATTAGCCCAAATGTCGCCGGATGAATTTCTCAAAACCTTGGAAAAGAGCATTGCAGATAAGACCAAGGACGATATTGAGGCCATCCAATCTCTAGAGCAGGTCGAAGCAAAGGAAGAAGAGCAAGAGCAGGCAGACAAGGAGACTGAGAGTAAGAAAGAACCTTATATATACTATATCCTGCGCTTTGCAAGCCTTGCTGACTTGGTTGCTTTTGCAAAGACGGTTAACTACCAGATGGAAACATCTGAACTCTATAAGATGAATGGGCACTACTATTTGACAATCTTAGTCGATGTGGAAAATCATCCAAGTCCATATCCGGCTTGGCTCTTGGCTCGTATGCGTGAGTTTGCAGACGACAGTGACATCAGCCGTTCAGTCTTGCAAGAGTATGGGCAAATATTGATTAACCATGACGCAGTTCTCGGCCTGCAAAAGATTCGCTCATAATTTTTAAAATCAATTTTCATTTATCAAGAAAGACGAATCATGGGATTCGTTTTTTCTTTTCTAGACCGAAATAGTGATTTACTATAATAGGAATTTTCACAAAATTCTGTTATAATGGCTATATCAGAAAATTTCTAGGAGACAAACATGACAGTTAAAATTGCTTTACTTGGATTTGGTACCGTTGCAAGTGGTGTGCCATTCCTCCTAAAGGAAAATGGAGAAAAAATCGTTCAGTCAGCTCATTCAGAGATTGAAGTAGCCAAGGTATTGGTCAAGGATGAAGATGAAAAGAACCGCTTGCTTGCAGCAGGAAATGACTTTAACTTTGTGACCAATGTAGATGATATTTTAGCAGACAAAGATGTTACCATTGTAGTGGAATTGATGGGACGTATCGAACCTGCTAAGACCTTTATCACTCGTGCTTTGCAAGCTGGAAAACACGTTGTTACTGCAAACAAGGACCTTTTGGCTGTCCATGGTGCAGAATTGTTAGAAATCGCTAAAGAGCATAATGTAGCACTTTATTACGAAGCAGCAGTAGCTGGTGGGATTCCAATTCTTCGTACTTTGGCAAATTCATTGGCTTCTGACAAAATCACGCGCGTGCTTGGTGTCGTAAACGGAACTTCTAACTTTATGATGACCAAAATGGTCGAAGAAGGCTGGTCGTATGATGATGCTTTGGCTGAAGCGCAAAGACTTGGTTTTGCAGAAAGCGACCCTACAAATGACGTGGATGGGATTGACGCAGCCTACAAGATGGTGATTTTGAGCCAATTTGCTTTTGGGATGAAGGTTGCCTTTGACGATGTAGCCCACAAGGGAATCCGCAATATTACGCCAGAAGACGTAGCTGTAGCCCAAGACCTGGGCTATGTAGTGAAATTGGTTGGTTCTATCGAGGAAACTCCTTCAGGTATTGCTGCAGAAGTGACTCCAACCTTCCTTCCTAAATCGCACCCACTTGCTAGTGTGAATGGCGTAATGAACGCTGTCTTTGTAGAATCTATCGGCATCGGTGAGTCTATGTACTACGGACCAGGTGCTGGTCAAAAACCAACTGCAACAAGTGTTGTGGCGGACATTGTCCGTATCGTTCGTCGCTTGAATGATGGTACCATTGGTAAAGACTTCAACGAATATAGCCGTGACTTGGTCTTGGCTAATCCAGAAGATGTCAAAGCTAATTACTACTTCTCAATCTTGGCACCAGACTCAAAAGGTCAGGTCTTGAAACTAGCTGAAATCTTTAATGCTCAAGATATTTCCTTCAAGCAAATCCTACAAGATGGCAAAGAGGGTGATAAGGCGCGTGTAGTGATTATTACTCATAAGATCAATAAAGCACAACTTGAGAATGTTTCAGCTGAGTTGGCAAAAGCTTCAGAATTTGACCTCTTGAATACCTTCAAGGTGTTAGGAGAATAGGATGAAGATTATTGTACCTGCAACCAGTGCCAATATCGGGCCAGGTTTTGATTCGGTCGGTGTAGCTGTAACCAAGTATCTTCAAATTGAGGTATGTGAAGAACGTGATGAGTGGCTGATTGAACACCAGATTGGCAAATGGATTCCACATGACGAGCGTAATCTTTTGCTTAAGATTGCCCTGCAAATTGCGCCTGACTTGCAACCGAGACGCTTGAAAATGATTAGCGATGTTCCCTTGGCGCGTGGTTTGGGTTCTTCTAGCTCGGTGATTGTTGCTGGGATTGAACTGGCCAACCAACTGGGGAATCTCAACTTATCTGACCATGACAAATTGCAACTGGCTACCAAGATTGAAGGACATCCTGACAATGTGGCTCCAGCCATTTATGGAAATCTTGTTGTTGCGAGTTCCGTTGAAGGGCACGTTTCTGCGATTGTGGCAGACTTCCCGGAGTGTGATTTTCTAGCTTATATTCCCAACTATGAATTACGCACTCGCGATAGCCGAGGTGTCCTTCCTAAGAAATTGTCCTACAAGGAAGCTGTTGCAGCTAGTTCTATCGCCAATGTGGCCGTTGCAGCCTTATTAGCAGGAGATATGGTGACAGCTGGCCAAGCAATCGAGGGGGACCTCTTCCACGAGCGTTATCGTCAAAGTCTGGTCCGTGAATTTGCGATGATTAAGCAAGTAGCCAAAGAGAATGGTGCCTATGCAACCTATCTTTCTGGTGCTGGACCGACAGTTATGGTCTTGGCTTCTCATGACAAGATGCCAGCGATTAAGGCAGAATTGCAAAAGCAGTCTTTCAAAGGCAAACTTCATGATTTGAAGGTTGATACCCAAGGTGTCCGTGTCGAAACAAAGTAAAGAAATAGAAGATAGGATGGGGAAAGTCTTGATTAAAGGGCTTCCTATCCTTTTTTTGAAAAGAAGTTTATACACAATGAAAATCAAAGAGCAAACTAGGAAGCTAGCCGCCGGTTGCTCAAAACACTGTTTTGAGGTTGCAGATAGAGATGACGTGATTTGAAGAGATTTTCGAAGAGTATTAGTTAAAAACTTGATAAAGGAGAAATAAAGATGGCAGAAATTTATCTAGCAGGTGGTTGTTTTTGGGGTTTAGAGGAATATTTTTCACGTATTTCTGGAGTGCTAGCAACCAGTGTTGGCTACGCTAATGGTCAAATCGAAACGACCAATTACCAACTACTCAAGGAAACAGACCATGCAGAAACGGTTCAAGTGATTTATGATGAGAAAGCAGTGTCACTTCGAGAGATTTTGCTTTATTATTTCCGTGTCATTGATCCCTTATCAATCAACCAACAAGGAAATGATCGTGGTCGCCAATATCGGACAGGAATCTATTATCAAGATGAAGCAGACTTGCCAGCTATCTATACAGTTGTTCAGGAGCAGGAGCGCATGCTGGGGCGAAAGATTGCAGTAGAAGTGGAGAAACTTCGCCACTACATTTTAGCTGAAGACTACCACCAAGACTATCTCAAGAAAAATCCTTCCGGTTACTGTCATATCGATGTAACCGATGCTGAGAAGCCATTGATTGATGCAGCCAACTATGAAAAGCCTAGTCAAGAAGTGTTAAGGGGAAGTTTGTCAGCAGAATCTTACCGTGTTACGCAAGAAGCTGCTACAGAGGCTCCATTTAGTAATGTCTATGACCAAACTTTTGAAGAGGGCATTTATGTAGACATCACGACGGGTGAGCCACTCTTTTTTGCTAAGGATAAGTTTGCCTCAGGTTGTGGTTGGCCAAGTTTTAGTCGTCCGATTTCTAAGGAATTGATTCATTATTACAAAGACCTGAGCCATGGAATGGAGCGAATCGAAGTTCGTTCTCGGTCAGGCAATGCTCACTTGGGTCATGTTTTCACAGATGGTCCTCAGGAATTAGGTGGCCTGCGTTACTGTATTAATTCTGCATCCTTGCGCTTTGTGGCAAAGGATGAGATGGAAAAAGCAGGATATGGCTATCTATTACCTTTCTTAAACAAATAAAACTGAGATGGTGGGGCTTCCCACTTTCTTCATTTCCAGAATAAGAATAGAAGGGACTTATGAAACACTTACTATCTTACTTCAAACCCTACATCAAAGAATCCATTTTAGCACCCTTGTTCAAGCTACTAGAAGCTGTTTTTGAACTTTTGGTTCCCATGGTGATTGCTGGGATTGTTGACCAGTCCTTACCCCAGAGAGATCAAGGACACCTCTGGATGCAGATTGGCCTGCTCCTCGTCTTTGCAGTAATTGGCGTTTTAGTGGCCTTGGTAGCCCAGTTTTACTCAGCCAAGGCTGCGGTTGGATTTGCCAAAGAACTGACAGACGACCTTTATCGTCATATTCTTTCCTTACCCAAGGATAGCAGAGATCGTTTGACAACTTCGAGCTTGGTGACTCGCTTGACTTCGGATACCTACCAGATTCAGACTGGGATCAATCAATTTCTGCGCCTCTTTTTGCGAGCGCCTATTATCGTTTTTGGAGCCATTTTTATGGCCTATCGCATTTCTGCTGAGCTGACTTTCTGGTTCTTAGTCATGGTTGTCATTTTGACGATTGTCATTGTCGGGCTCTCTCGTCTTGTCAATCCTCTCTACAGTAGTCTCAGAAAGAAAACGGACCAACTGGTTCAGGAAACGCGCCAGCAATTACAAGGGATGCGAGTTATTCGTGCTTTTGGTCAGGAAAAACGAGAGTTAAAGATTTTTCAAACTCTTAACCAAGTTTATGCCAGATTGCAAGAAAAAACAGGCTTCTGGTCTAGTTTGTTAACACCTCTGACCTATCTGATTGTTAATGGAACTCTTCTCGTCATCATCTGGCAGGGATATATTTCAATTCAAGGAGGTTTACTCAGTCAAGGTGCCCTCATTGCCCTTATCAACTATCTCTTGCAGATTTTGGTGGAATTGGTTAAGCTAGCTATGCTGATCAATTCTCTCAATCAGTCCTATATCTCAGCCAAGCGAATTGAGGAAGTTTTTACCGAAGCTCCAGAGGATATTCATTCAGAATTAGAACAAAAGAAAACTACCAGTGATAAGGTTTTACAAGTCCAAGAATTGACCTTTACCTATCCTGATGCGGCCCAGCCTTCTCTGAGAGACATTTCATTTGATATGAAACAAGGGCAAATCCTTGGTATCATCGGGGGAACTGGTTCTGGTAAGTCAAGCTTGGTGCAAGTCTTACTTGGACTTTATCCAGTAGACAAGGGGATCATTGACCTTTATCGAGATGGACGTAGTCCTCTTAATCTTGAGCAGTGGCGGTCTTGGATTGCCTATGTTCCCCAAAAGATCGAACTCTTTAAGGGAACTATTCGTTCCAACTTGACTTTGGGTTTGAATCAAGAAGTATCTGACCAGGAACTCTGGCAGGCCTTGGAAATCGCGCAAGCTAAGGATTTTGTCAGTGAAAAGGAAGGACTTTTGGATGCTACTGTTGAGGCAGGAGGTCGAAATTTCTCAGGCGGACAAAAACAAAGGCTGTCTATCGCCCGTGCAGTCTTGCGCCAAGCTCCATTTCTCATCCTGGATGATGCGACCTCGGCCCTCGACACCATCACCGAGTCTAAGCTCTTGAAAGCTATCCGAGAGAATTTACCTAACACGAGCTTAATTTTGATTTCTCAACGGACTTCGACACTTCAGATGACTGACCAGATTCTCCTCTTGGAAAAAGGTGAGTTATTAGCTGTTGGCAAGCACGATGACTTGATGAAAATTAGTCAAGTCTATCGTGAAATCAATGCATCCCAACATGGAAAGGAGGACTAGCATGAAACGACAAACTGCAAACCAGACGCTCAAACGTTTGGCCGTAGATTTAGCAAGCCATCCCTTCCTCCTTTTCCTAGCCTTTCTAGGAACTATTGCCCAAGTTGGTTTATCAATTTACCTACCTATTTTGATTGGGCAGGTCATCGACCAAGTCCTAGTGGCTGGTTCTTCAGTAATTTTTTGGCAGATTTTCATCCAGATGATCTTGGTGGTCATAGGAAATACACTGGTACAATGGGCCAATCCTCTTCTTTATAATCGTCTAATCTTCTCTTATACCAAAGACTTGCGAGAGCGAATTATCCATAAGCTCCATCGTTTACCGATTGCTTTTGTGGACCGGCAGGGCAGTGGAGAGATGGTCAGTCGTGTGACCACAGACATAGAACAGCTGGCAGCCGGCTTGACCATGATTTTCAATCAATTTTTCATTGGTGTTTTGATGATTTTGGTTAGTATTCTAGCCATGCTCCAAATTCACCTTCTCATGACCCTCTTGGTCTTGCTGTTGACGCCATTATCTATGGTGATTTCACGCTTTATTGCCAAACGGTCCTATCATCTCTTCCAGAAGCAAACAGAGACCAGGGGGATTCAGACTCAGTTGATTGAAGAATCGCTTAGCCAGCAGACCATTATCCAGTCCTTTAATGCTCAGACAGAGTTTATTCGAAGACTGCACGAGGCTAATGGCAACTACGCAGGCTATTCTCAGTCAGCTATCTTTTATTCTTCAACGGTCAATCCTTCGACTCGCTTTGTCAATGCACTCATTTATGCGCTTTTAGCTGGAGTGGGAGCCTATCGTATTATGATGGGTTCAACCTTGACCATTGGGCGTTTAGTGACTTTTTTAAACTATGTCCAACAGTACACCAAGCCCTTTAATGATATTTCTTCTGTTTTAGCCGAGTTGCAAAGTGCTCTCGCTTGCGCAGAGCGCGTCTATGCTGTCTTAGAAAGTCCTGAGGTTGCTGAAATAGGTAAGGAAATCTTGACCAGTGACCAAGTCAAGGGAGCTATTTCCTTTAAACATGTCTCTTTTGGCTATCATCTTGAGAAGGTTTTGATTAAGGATTTATCCATTGACATTCCAGCTGGTAGCAAGGTTGCTATTGTTGGTCCTACGGGTGCTGGCAAATCAACCCTCATCAATCTCCTCATGCGTTTTTATCCTATTAACTCGGGAGATATCTTGCTAGATGGTCGTTCCATTTATGACTATAGTCGTGCTTCTCTGCGCCAGCAGTTTGGCATGGTGCTCCAAGAAACCTGGCTCAAGCAAGGGACCATTCATGACAATATTGCCTTTGGCAATCCTGAAGCCAGTCGAGAGCAGGTGATTGCTGCGGCAAAAGCAGCTAATGCAGATTTCTTTATCCAGCAGTTGCCGCAGGGATACGATACTAAGTTGGAAAATGCAGGAGAATCTCTCTCTATCGGCCAAGCCCAGCTCTTGACCATCGCCCGAGTCTTTCTAGCTATCCCTAAGATTCTTATCTTAGACGAGGCGACTTCTTCCATTGATACACGGACAGAAGTGCTAGTTCAGGATGCCTTTGCCAAACTCATGAAGGGGCGCACAAGCTTTATCATTGCTCACCGCTTGTCAACCATTCAAGATGCTGATTTGATTCTTGTCTTGGTAGATGGTGATATTGTTGAGCAAGGTAACCATCATGACCTCATGGCTAGAAAGGGCAAATATTACCAGATGCAAAAAGCTTCAGCTTTTAGCTCTGAATAAGCAATTCCTATCCATTTTAAAGTCTTAATGACACTAAAAGTTGCCTTCGGGTGACTTTTTTGTTACAATAGCTAGAAAAAATCAGGGTCTTAGAAGGAGAAAACAATGAAAGTCTATCAGCATGTAAATACCGTGACTTGTGACCAAGATTTCCATGTTTATTTGGATGGTATCTTAGCCGTTAAGGACTCTCAAATCGTCTATGTCGGTCAAGAGGAGCCAGAGATTTTAGAGCAAGCTGAGCAGATTATAGACTATCAGGGAGCCTGGATCATGCCTGGATTGGTTAATTGCCATACCCACTCTGCTATGACAGGCTTACGCGGAATCCGAGATGATAGTAATCTCCACGAATGGCTCAATGACTATATTTGGCCAGCAGAAGCAGGATTTACTCCCGACATGACTACCAAGGCGGTCAAAGAAGCTCTGACAGAGATGCTCCAGTCAGGAACAACAACCTTCAACGATATGTATAATCCCAATGGTGTGGCTATTGAGCAAATTTATCAGGCAGTCAAAGCTTCCAAGATGCATTGTTATTTCTCACCGACCCTCTTTTCTTCAGAAGCTGAATCAACTGCTGAGACTATAATCAGAACACGAGCTATCATAGAGGAAATCTTAGGATATGAAAATCCAAATTTCAAGGTTATGGTAGCTCCACATTCTCCGTATAGCTGTAGTAGAGACTTGCTGAAAGCGAGCTTAGATATGGCAAAAGAGCTGGATATTCCTATCCATATCCATGTAGCGGAGACCCAGGAGGAATCAGGAATTATCCTCAAACGCTATGGCAAACGCCCCCTCGCCTTTCTAGACAAACTAGGTTACTTAGATCATCCGTCTGTCTTTGCTCATGGGGTCGAATTAAACGAGAGAGAAATTGAACGCTTGGCAACTTCTCATGTGGCTATCGCCCATAATCCTATTAGTAACCTCAAACTGGCCTCAGGAATCGCTCCCATCATCCAACTGCAAAAAGCAGGAGTAGCAGTCGGAATTGCGACTGACTCGGTTGCTTCCAATAACAATCTAGATATGTTTGAAGAAGGACGGACTGCAGCCCTTCTTCAGAAGATGAAAAGTGGAGATGCCAGCCAATTCCCTATCGAAACAGTCCTCAAAGCTCTGACGATAGAAGGTGCTAAGGTTCTTGGAATGGAAAACCTGATAGGAAGTCTGGAAGTTGGCAAGCAAGCAGATTTTCTCGTGATTCAACCTAAGGGAAAAATCCATCTTCAACCTCAGGAAAATATGCTCTCTCACCTCGTTTATGCAGTCAAATCCAGTGATGTTGATGATGTCTATATTGCAGGAGAACAGGTGGTTAAGCAAGGCAAAGTTTTGACAGTAGAGATTTAAAAAAATTTAAAAAAAAGTTTGCAAAAATCTTGCATTCTTTTTTTGTCTATGCTATACTTATATACGGTTTGAAAAAACTGCCTAAGACAGTAGGGGAGCTCGACTCATAAAGATCCTACCGAGGACAAAACGTATCATGTAAAAAGAAGCGTATTGTACTTTCGTGTCTAGGTTTGGGCGCGTTTTTCTTTTGGAAAAATTCCCCAAGCAAAATAATTACGGAGGTGAACACACTAATGAGTGAAGCAATTATTGCTAAAAAAGCGGAACTAGTTGACGTAGTAGCTGAAAAAATGAAAGCTGCTGCATCTATCGTCGTTGTAGACGCTCGTGGTTTGACAGTTGAGCAAGATACAGTTCTTCGTCGTGAGCTTCGTGGAAGCGAAGTTGAGTATAAAGTTATTAAAAACTCAATCTTGCGTCGTGCAGCTGAAAAAGCTGGTCTTGAAGATCTTGCATCAGTATTTGTTGGACCATCTGCAGTAGCATTTTCTAACGAAGATGTTATCGCACCAGCGAAAATCTTGAACGATTTTGCTAAAAACGCTGAAGCACTTGAAATCAAAGGTGGTGCAATCGAAGGCGCCGTCGCATCTAAAGAAGAAATCGTTGCTCTTGCAACTCTTCCAAACCGCGAAGGACTTCTTTCTATGCTCCTTTCTGTACTTCAAGCGCCAGTGCGCAACGTTGCTCTTGCAGTCAAAGCGGTTGCAGACAACAAAGAAGACGCAGCTTAATCTTAAGCTACGCAGCGTAGCCTAGCTACGGAAAAACTATTATAAAATTAAAAACTTATTTGGAGGAAATAACAATGGCATTGAACATTGAAAACATTATTGCTGAAATTAAAGAAGCTTCAATCCTTGAATTGAACGACCTTGTAAAAGCTATCGAAGAAGAATTTGGTGTAACTGCAGCTGCTCCTGTAGCTGTTGCTGCAGCTGGTGCTGCTGACGCTGGTGCTGCTAAAGACTCATTTGACGTTGAGTTGACAGCTGCTGGTGACAAAAAAGTTGGCGTTATCAAAGTTGTGCGTGAAATCACTGGTCTTGGACTTAAAGAAGCTAAAGAACTTGTTGATGGTGCACCAGGTGTCATCAAAGAAGGCGTTCCAACTGCAGAAGCTGAAGAAATCAAAGCTAAATTGGAAGAAGCTGGAGCTTCAGTTACTCTTAAATAATAAAGTAACTACATTAGTAGCTTAAAAAACTTATAAAACTGCTATTCTTAGGAATAGCAGTTTTTTCTTTTTAGAATGGTAAATCTACCTCTAAATTATAGTCTGATACGAAAGTTCTAGGATGCTTTTTTCTAACAGTTACTAGAATTTTGATAGAAATTCGATTTTCTTCTTGACTCTGACCTTAGGTAAGGGATTATACTAATAGTAGATAAGAAAGGAGATTATTATGCAAATCAATATGATTCGTTCAGATAAAGTTTACCAAGAGATGCTCGAGCTTCCTTTGGAAAAGAGAGAAGGTTGCTTTCGAGCTAAAATATTAGCACCTTTTGCAATCAAATACCAAACTCAACATATTCCTCTGAAAGCAAAGTATCCCGGAGGATTTGATGCTCTATTCCTACTTGGTTTTATGAATCAGCTACCCGGCACTCTGTCAGAAAAGGATAGACCGGCTATTGATGCTCTGAGCTCTGATCAACTCTGGCAAAATTGTCAAGGTACCATCAAGAGGAGTATCGGTCTTTTTGAGCAGGCTGGCTATGATTTAGAGGTTGAGGATTATCATTTTACTATTTTATTGGGCAATCCAGAAAAGCCTATGTTGCAGCTCAATAAGGGTTATAGCGGAGATGGTGGAATTCCAGGCTACCTCATACTTAGTCTGCTACCAAATGACTATACTTTACCACGTGTGCAGGCTGCGTTGGCTCACGAGTGCAATCACAATGTCCGCTTTCAATTTGTCAAATGGAACCAGCAGACGACACTAGCAGACTGGGTAGTCAGTGAAGGATTGGCAGAGTCTTTTGCTGCTGAGCTCTATGGCAAAGATCTCATTGGGCCTTGGGTCACTTCAACCAGTCCAGAGCAGTTAGAAGAGATTAAGCCCATCATCTCAAGTCAGCTTCAGCTAACGGGGATGGCGGAAATGGTTCCTTATCTTTATGGTGATGAAATAGCTGAGATTCAAGGTCAAATACCGGTTGGTATGCCTTATGCTGCGGGCTATGCTTATGGTTATCATCTGATACAAGCTTATCTGAAAAAGACTGGCAAGAGCATTATTGAGGCTACTGTGACATCAACGGAAGAGATTCTAGAGGCGACGAAAGACTTTTGGAAATGACACTTTTGCTTGCAAATCTGCCAGAGTTTGATATAATGTAGGTAATTTTTGGAGGTGACTATATGCACTATAAAAGAGTTGAATTAAAAGTTACAAATCAGGGTATCCATGAGCGCAAGATTTTTCAAGGTGTTAAGATTTTCAGTCGTAGTAAGTTGTCCAAAGATCAGAAAAGCATTCTAACACAGAAGCTTTACCTGACTCCGAAGCAGAATATCGTTTACTATCAGCGAACAGATGTCAACTATGACCAGAACTGGCATCATCATAAGGACTATTATGAATTAGCTTATGGTCAGATGGATAGAGAGACGGTTTTTAAGGTTTGCCAAGATTTTGACGAACTAAGCCCTTTTCTGGAAAATGAGCTGCTGGAGAAGCTAAAAGAAAAGCAGATAGCAGGCAAATTTTTTGAAAAATTAGATATATAAAAATCCGGCTGCTTTGATAAGCAGTCGGATTTCTTCTAGTTTGATAGTGCTTAAACAATACCTTTACTATCATGGCATTGGCTACATTAGTATACTGACATCTATTCATCTGATAAGAGAGACTTTATCATCCAGATATTCATAGCAGGATGGCCGGCGGCGTTAGAAAGTGGTTGTTGCAGTGATGTGAAACCATAGTGTTGATAGATGGCCACAGCCGTAGCCAGTTCAGTAGAGGTTTCTAGATAAAGCTGTTCATAACCAGCTAGGCGGGCTTCCTGGAATATCCGCTTTATCAAACGGCTAGAATAACCTTTGCCACGACTGTTTTTAGTGACATACAGTTTTTGTAATTCAGCAATCTTATCGGACACAGGTGCAAAGCCACCACAGCCAACCAGCTGATCTTCGTCTTCCAGGACAAAGTAAGCTGCTCTCTCTTGCTGTTGATAATAATCGGCTAAATGATCTAGATGAGAATCAAAGTAGACAGTTCCTGGTTTGTCAAGCCCGAATTCTTCTAGGCTAGCTCGAATGAGTTGCGCTACAGCTGGATTGTCTCTCTCTTCCATCGGCCGTAAGTTCATCATTTGTCCTCCGATAAGATGTATCGACTAATTAAACAATACCTTGAGCGATCATAGCGTTTGCTACGTTTTCGAAGGCAGCGATATTTGCTCCTGCAAGGTAGTCGGTACCAAGTCCGTATGTTTCAGCAGTTGTTTTAGCTGTATTGAAGATGTTTGTCATGATGTCTTTGAGACGTCCATCAACTTCTTCACGGGTCCATGAAAGGCGAAGGCTGTTTTGGCTCATTTCAAGCGCTGATACAGCTACACCACCAGCGTTGGCAGCTTTGGCAGGTCCGTAAAGGATTCCGTTTTCTTTGTAGACTTTAATCGCATCAAGGTCACTAGGCATGTTAGCACCTTCAGATACACAGATAACGCCTTGAGCAACCAAACGTTTAGCTGCTTCACCGTTGATTTCGTTTTGAGTCGCACATGGAAGAGCGATGTCGTAGTTTCCAACGTAAGTCCATACAGAACCTTCATGGTAAGTAGCAGTTGCTTTCTCAGCTGCGTACTCAGTCAAACGAGCACGGCGTTTTTCTTTAACATCAACCAAAAGATCGAAGTCAATACCATTTTCGTCGATGACATAACCGTTTGAGTCAGATACAGAGATAACAGTAGCGCCGAGTTCAGTCGCTTTTTGAAGAGCGTATTGAGCTACGTTACCAGAACCTGAAATAACCACTTTCTTACCAGCAAAACTGTTACCGTTAGCTTTGAGCATTTCTTCAGTGTAGTAAACCAAACCATAACCAGTTGCTTCTGGACGAATCAAGCTACCACCAAATCCAAGAGGTTTACCAGTCAAGACACCCGCATCAAATTGGTTAAGACGTTTGTATTGTCCGTAAAGGTAACCAATTTCACGTCCACCAACACCGATATCACCAGCAGGTACATCAAGAGATGGTCCGATGTATTTTTGCAATTCAGTCACGAAGCTTTGGCAGAAGCGCATCACTTCAGCATCAGTCTTTCCTTTAGGATCGAAGTCTGATCCCCCTTTACCTCCACCGATTGGAAGTCCAGTCAAGACGTTTTTAAAGATTTGTTCAAATCCGAGGAATTTCAAGATCCCTTGGTTTACAGTTGGGTGGAAACGAAGTCCGCCTTTATATGGTCCAACAGCTGAGTTAAATTGAACACGGTAACCACGGTTGACTTGTACTTTACCTTCACGGTCAACCCAAGGAACACGGAAAGAAATCACGCGCTCAGGCTCAGTGATACGTGCCAAGATGTTTTCTTCGATATACTCAGGGTGTTTTTCAAATACAGGTTCCAAAGTGCTGAAGAATTCTTCAACCGCCTGGAGAAATTCAGCCTCATGCCCGTTACGAGCTTTCACAGTTGCAAACACGCTTTGGATATAGTCTTTAGCAGATGTCATATCGTTCTCCTTTTGTTGTTATATTTTATTACATGAGCCATTATAGCAGAATTTTTTTTGAGTGTAAAGAAAAAAACAGAAATTTTCTAAAAATTCTTTCAATTTACAAAACCGAACATTTTATATAGAAATTAGTTTCTCAAAGAGAAAATCTTAAAGTATGGTATAATATTAGAAATAAAAGGAATCTGGAGGATCAGAATCATGGTATCAACGAAAACACAAATAGCTGGCTTTGAGTTTGACAATTGCTTGATGAATGCAGCGGGTGTGGCTTGTATGACGATAGAGGAACTAGAAGGAGTCAAAAACTCAGCGGCAGGTACTTTTGTTACGAAAACTGCGACCTTGGACTTTCGTCAGGGAAATCCTGAGCCACGATACCAGGATGTTCCACTTGGTTCTATCAACTCCATGGGCTTACCAAATAATGGCTTAGACTACTATCTGAACTATCTTTTGGACTTGCAGGAAAAAGAGCCAAACCGAACTTTCTTCCTATCTCTAGTTGGCATGTCTCCAGAAGAAACACATACCATCTTGAAAAAAGTTCAAGAGAGTGAATTCAAAGGACTGACAGAGCTTAATCTCTCTTGTCCAAATGTTCCAGGAAAACCTCAGATTGCCTATGATTTTGAAACAACAGACCGTATCTTGTCAGAGGTGTTTGCCTACTTTACCAAACCTCTTGGGATTAAATTGCCACCTTATTTTGATATTGTTCACTTTGACCAAGCGGCAGCTATTTTTAACAAGTATCCACTTAAGTTTGTTAACTGTGTTAACTCTATCGGAAACGGCCTTTATATAGAAGACGAGTCGGTCGTGATTCGTCCTAAAAATGGTTTTGGTGGCATTGGTGGAGAGTATATCAAACCGACTGCTCTTGCTAATGTGCACGCCTTTTATCAACGTTTAAATCCTCAAATCCAAATCATTGGAACGGGTGGCGTTCTAACGGGTCGTGATGCCTTTGAACACATCCTCTGCGGTGCTAGTATGGTGCAAGTAGGAACGACTCTCCACAAGGAAGGTGTCGGTGCTTTTGAACGCATTACCAATGAACTAAAAGCAATCATGGCGGAAAAAGGGTATGAGGGTCTAGAAGATTTCCGTGGGAAATTGCGCTACATTGATTAAAGTTACTAAAAAATCAGAAGAAAGGAGAGAAGATGCTAGCTATTGAAGACAGTCAGAAGTTGACTTTATCAAATCTATCTAGCTTGAATCTATTTACAGGGACAGACCAGGGTCAGTTTGAAGTTATGAAGAGTCAAGTGTTGAAACAGATTGGTTATGATCCAGCTGATCTCAACTTTGCTTACTTTGATATGAAAGAAGTAGCTTATAAAGACTTAGAGTTGGAGCTGGTCAGTCTCCCTTTCTTTGCGGATGAAAAAATCGTGATATTAGATCATTTTGTCGATATCACAACTGCCAAGAAACGCTTTTTAACAGATGATGAGCTCAAGTCGTTTGAGGAATACCTTGATAACCCTTCGCCAACAACCAAGTTGTTGATTTTTGCTGAAGGAAAGTTAGATAGTAAAAGACGGCTGGTCAAATTGCTCAAACGAGATGCGACTGTATTTGATGCTATTGAACCCAAGGAACAAGAACTCCGCCAGTATTTCCAAAAATGGAGTCAGACACAAGGTCTGCAGTTTGTGGGGCAATCCTTTGAAAATCTACTTCTCAAATCTGGTTTTCAATTTAGTGAAATCCAGAAAAATCTCCTCTTTTTGCAGTCTTATAAGTCAGACGGCGTGATTGAGGAGAAGGATATTGTCGAGGCTATTCCAAAGACCTTGCAGGACAATATTTTTGATTTGACTCAGTTTATTTTAGCTAAGAAGATTGACCAGGCCCGTGACTTGGTTAGAGATTTGACCTTGCAAGGGGAGGATGAGATCAAGCTCATAGCTGTCATGTTAGGACAGTTTCGTACCTTTACCCAAGTGAAGATTTTATCAGAAGCTGGTCAGACAGAATCGCAGATCGCAAGCAGTTTGGGGACTTATTTGGGACGCAATCCAAATCCTTATCAAATCAAGTTCGCATTGAGAGATTCGAGAGGGATTTCCTTGACCTTTCTCAAGCGAGCGATTTCTTATCTGATCGAAACAGACTACCAGATTAAGACAGGTGTCTATGAAAAAGGGTATCTGTTTGAAAAGGCACTTTTGCAGATTGCGGCAGAAGCAAATTGAGCAAAAAACTTGAAAAAAGAGGATGATTGCGTTATCATTTTCATATAGAAAGAAAAAGAGGTATTACAGATGGCTATTATCTTACCAGACCTTCCATACGCATACGACGCCTTGGAACCATACATCGATGCAGAAACAATGCACTTGCATCATGACAAACACCACCAAACTTATGTAAACAATGCAAATGCAGCTCTTGAAAAACATCCTGAAATTGGTGAAGACCTTGAAGCTTTGCTTGCTGATGTAGACTCTATCCCAGCTGACATCCGTCAAGCGCTTATCAATAACGGTGGTGGACACTTGAACCACGCTCTTTTCTGGGAATTGATGACTCCTGAAAAAACAGCTCCATCAGCAGAACTTGCAGCAGCAATCGACGCAACATTTGGTTCATTTGAAGAGTTCCAAGCAGCCTTTACAGCAGCAGCTACAACTCGCTTCGGTTCTGGATGGGCTTGGTTGGTTGTCAACAAAGAAGGAAAACTTGAAGTAACTTCAACAGCAAACCAAGACACACCAATCTCAGAAGGTAAAAAACCAATCTTAGGCTTGGACGTTTGGGAACATGCTTACTACGTGAAATACCGCAACGTGCGTCCTGACTACATCAAAGCTTTCTTCTCAGTCATCAACTGGAACAAAGTAGACGAGCTCTACGCAGCAGCAAAATAAAAAAATAGGAAGGGAAGAGTCATTCTTCTCTTTTTTGTTTTATATGGCAGAAGTCTGACAAAATCGTCAGACTTTTCTCATTTTTATGAGAAACGTGCTAACTGCTAGAAATTATGGTAAAATAGAGTGTTAAGTAATCGTGGAAAAGGAAGACTATGCGTAAAGAAATTGCACCTGAATTATACAACTATAACAAGTTTCCTGGCCCAGAATTTCATGTGAATGGGGATAAGGTTGAGACTGAAGGGATTGCTTTTACCTTGGTTGAAAATATCAAGGAGGCTTTCGATGTGACCGTCTTTAATCAGCGCTTCTCAGAAGTGTTGACCAAGTTTGATTATGTCGTGGGGGACTGGAGTAATGAACAGCTCCGCCTACGTGGCTTTTACAAAGACGACCGAACAGAGGAAAAAATTGAAAAAATCAGTCGCTTACAGGATTATCTTTTAGAGTACTGTAGTTATGGTTGTGCCTATTTTGTTCTAGAAAATCAAGCACCGAAACGGGCTTCATTTGACAAGAAAATGCGTAAAAAGGAAGAGGAAAACCTTCCTAGAAGAGGCAAGAAACCTTCGCAAAACAAGAGAAAACCAAATACGGATAAGCGAAATAGACGTCGTCTTAAGGACCAAAAGTCTCAGAAAGAGGACAAGGGACAGCGCCATTTTGTCATTCGTCAGAAATAGATAGAGAATAAGGAGAAGAGATGAAACCGTCTATTTATAGTTTAACACGTCAAACCATGCAAGAATGGGTTTTAGAACAAGGAGAAAAGAAATTCCGAGCAGATCAAATCTGGGAATGGCTCTACCGTAAACGTGTCCAGTCGTTTGAAGAAATGACCAACCTTTCCAAGGATTTGATTGCCAAACTCAATGACCAGTTTGTGGTCAATCCTTTGAAACAACGGATTGTACAAGAGTCAGCTGACGGTACTGTTAAGTATCTTTTCGAGTTGCCAGATGGCATGTTGATTGAGACAGTACTCATGCGTCAACACTACGGTTTGTCAGTCTGTGTGACCACTCAGGTCGGCTGTAATATTGGTTGTACTTTCTGTGCATCAGGCTTGATCAAGAAACAACGTGACCTTAATAACGGTGAAATTGTAGCGCAGATTATGCTAGTTCAGAAATACTTTGATGAGCGTGGTCAGGATGAGCGTGTCAGTCATATCGTTGTTATGGGAATTGGTGAACCATTTGATAACTACAACAATGTATTGAATTTCGTTCGTACCATCAATGATGACAAGGGGATGGCTATCGGTGCTCGTCACATCACAGTTTCAACTTCAGGTTTGGCCCATAAAATTCGTGACTTTGCTAATGAAGGCGTACAGGTTAATCTCGCTGTTTCCCTTCACGCACCAAACAATGATCTTCGTTCAAGCATCATGAAAATTAACCGTGCCTTTCCGATTGAAAAACTCTTTGCTGCTATTGAGTACTATATCGAAACAACCAATCGCCGTGTGACCTTTGAATACATCATGCTCAATGAAGTCAACGACGGTGTTGAACAAGCCTTGGAGCTGGCGGAATTGCTCAAAAATATCAAGAAATTGTCTTATGTAAACTTGATTCCCTATAACCCAGTTAGTGAACATGACCAATATAGCCGTAGTCCTAAAGAGCGCGTGATGGCCTTCTACGATACCCTCAAGAAAAAAGGGGTCAACTGTGTTGTTCGTCAAGAACATGGTACAGACATTGATGCAGCTTGTGGACAATTACGCTCCAATACAATGAAACGTGATCGCCAGAAGGCAGTCGCAGCGGTAAATCCATAAAATGACTAGAAAAAGAGAATTAATCTTAAGATTGGGAGTGGCTGTTTACGGCCTATGCATTGTCTGTTTTTGCTTTACTCCCCAGCCTCAACTTCCTATAGGAGTGGAAACTCCAGGTATTCAAACTTTTGGACGCCTGGTTTTTCTTTTAACTCCCTTAAACTCCCTTTGGAATCTGGGTGAAGTGACTAGTTTGGGACAAGTCCTTTGGATCTTTTTGCAGAACATTTTAAATGTCTTCTTGCTTTTCCCACTAGTCTTTCAACTGATTTATCTCTGTCCAAATTTACGACAAACGAAAAAAATCATCCTTCTCAGTTTTCTACTGAGTCTAGGAATTGAGTGCACGCAACTAGTTTTAGATTTTTTATTCGACTTTAATCGGGTCTTTGAGATTGATGATTTGTGGACCAATACCCTGGGAGGCTATCTGGCTTGGGTCCTCTATAAAGGACTGCATAAAAACAAGATAAGGAATTAGAATGAGTATTTTAGAAGTTAAAAATTTGAGTCACGGTTTTGGTGACCGTGCAATTTTTGAAGATGTGTCTTTCCGTCTCCTAAAGGGAGAACATATCGGTCTAGTCGGTGCCAATGGTGAAGGGAAATCAACCTTTATGAGCATCGTGACTGGTAAGATGTTACCAGATGAAGGGAAGGTGGAGTGGTCTAAGTATGTGACTGCTGGCTACCTGGATCAGCATGCTGTGCTAAAGGAAGGCCAAACTGTGCGTGATGTTTTGCGGACAGCCTTTGATGAGCTATTTAAAGCAGAAGCTCGTATCAATGACCTCTATATGGAAATGGCTGAAGACGGAGCGGATATTGACGCGCTCATGGAAGAAGTTGGCGAACTCCAAGACCGTTTGGAGAGTCGTGATTTTTATACTTTAGATGCTAAGATTGATGAAGTGGCGCGTGCTCTCGGTGTTATGGACTATGGCATGGATACGGATGTAACAGCCTTGTCAGGTGGACAAAGAACCAAGGTACTTTTGGCCAAACTGCTTCTTGAAAAGCCCGATATCTTGTTGCTTGACGAGCCAACCAACTACTTAGATGCTGAACACATTGACTGGCTCAAGCGTTATCTCCAAAACTATGAGAATGCCTTTGTCCTTATCTCGCATGATATTCCTTTCATCAACGACGTAATCAATATCGTCTATCATGTGGAAAATCAACAGTTGACGCGTTACTCTGGTGACTATTACCAGTTCCAAGAAGTCTATGCTATGAAGAAATCTCAACTGGAAGCAGCCTATGAACGTCAACAGAAAGAGATTGCCGACCTCAAGGATTTTGTGGCTCGAAACAAAGCGCGTGTTGCAACGCGTAATATGGCCATGTCCCGGCAAAAGAAACTCGACAAGATGGATATCATTGAACTCCAAAGCGAGAAACCAAAGCCGTCCTTTGATTTCAAACCAGCTCGTACACCAGGGCGCTTTATCTTCCAAGCCAAGGACTTGCAGATTGGTTATGACCGTCCACTTACCAAACCCTTAAATCTTACTTTTGAACGCAATCAAAAGGTTGCCATTATTGGAGCCAATGGTATTGGGAAAACAACACTCTTGAAGAGTCTCTTGGGCATTATTCCACCAATCGCTGGAGAAGTAGAACGCGGTGATTACCTAGAACTTGGTTATTTTGAGCAAGAAGTAGAAGGTGGAAATCGTCAAACACCACTAGAGGCTGTCTGGAATGCCTTTCCAGCCCTTAACCAAGCAGAAGTCCGTGCAGCCCTTGCTCGTTGTGGCTTGACAACTAAGCACATCGAAAGTCAGATTCAGGTCTTGTCAGGTGGGGAACAGGCCAAGGTGCGTTTCTGTCTCTTGATGAACCGTGAAAACAACGTTTTAGTGCTGGATGAGCCGACCAATCACTTGGATGTAGATGCCAAGGATGAACTCAAACGGGCGCTTAAAGAATACAAAGGAAGCATTCTTATGGTTTGCCACGAACCAGACTTCTATGAAGGCTGGATGGACCAAATCTGGGACTTTAACAAGCTAACTTAAAAGCAGTAAAAAAGCCAAGTCGAAATGACTTGGCTTTTTTGACTAGTAATTTAAATAGCTTTCAACTTCAGATTTCTCAATTTCTTTACCGTAGTGGCAAATCGGACAAGAAACGAAGTAACTTTTACCATAAGGGAAAAGTGGAATCCAGTAAAGGGTGAACTTGCGCCCAGTTTCTACGATCTCCCAAGTGTCGACATTGTTACAATGACCACATTCGATCGCTGTTTGCGTATGTCCCAAATCTTTCTGATAACCTTTAGAACCCCAAAATAAAATCATGTCATCGTCTCCTTATCTGTTGATGGCTTATTTTTTACTGAAGTCGTAGTCTTTCACCACTTCGATACTATCAATGGTGATAGCAGACGTTGGTTTGTCTTTCTCATCTTTTTCAGCCTTGGCAATCTTGTCAACAACATCCATGCCATCGATGACTTGACCAAAGACAGGGTGTTTGCCATCTAGACTTGGATTTCCACCTTCTTTATAGGCTTCGATGATTTTCTTTGGATACTTGCTGGTAGGAAGTTTAGCTGAAATATCTGTTGAATTTTGGTTGATGAAGAACTGGCTACCGTTGGTGTTTGGTTGACCAGTGTTAGCCATAGCAAGGGCTCCTCGGATATTGTATAGGTAAGGGGAGATTTCATTTTTGAAACCAGTTCCCTTATCCTTCGTTTTATCCTTATCATGCCAGATAGATTGGCCACCTGTACCATCTCCCTTAGGATCTCCAGTTTGGACCATAAAGCCATCGATGACACGGTGGAAGGTGATGCCGTTATAGTAGCCTTCTTTGGCATGAGTGAGGAAGTTTTCAACTGCTAGAGGTGCTAGTTTTGGAAAGAGTTTGATGCGGATATCGCCTTGATTTGTGTGTAAAATGACCTCAGCTTCATCTTCAGCAACTTCTTTAGAAAGTTGAGGGAAGTTGGCATTTTCATTGGTTAAAGCGTCATTCAAATCTTTGGCAGCCTGAGCAGCTGCTTTTGAGCTTTCTTCAGCAGAGATGCTGGAGTCGACATATTCATCACCACGGAGACCACGTTGGATACTAGTACATCCAGCAAGGGCTACAGTGGATAGTAAAAGAAGGGCTGCTAGTTTTTTCATTGTTAACCTCTCAAAAATTCATTTCTACCATTGTACCTTAAAAGGAGTTTGATTTCAAATGTAAAAGATTTTACTAAAAATTTCTAGTAGTTAAAAAAATTAAAACTCTGTCAAGTTTTTTTCTTGACACCTGTCAGAAATCTGCTATAATAGAACATGTGCTAAATAGCTTAGCTATTTCACCGAAATAAAAAATAAGAAAAGAGACATTAAAAAATGGCAGTTAAAATCCGTTTGACTCGTATGGGTTCTAAGAAAAAACCTTTCTACCGTATCAACGTAGCAGACTCACGTTCACCACGTGACGGACGTTTCATCGAAACAGTTGGAACTTACAACCCACTTGTTGCTGAAAACCAAGTAACTTTGAAAGAAGACCGCGTTCTTGCATGGTTGGCTGATGGAGCTCAACCTTCAGATACAGTTCGCAACATCCTTTCAAAAGAAGGCGTATTGAAAAAATTCCACGATTCTAAATTCTCAAAATAAGTTTAAAGTAGGTTGACAGATGGATACGATTGAAAATCTCATTATTGCGATTGTGAAACCTTTGATTTCACAACCTGATGCCTTAACTATCAAGATTGAAGACACACCAGAGTTTTTGGAGTATCACTTGGATCTTGACCAAAGCGATGTCGGTCGTGTTATCGGTCGTAAGGGTCGCACTATCTCAGCGATAAGAACGATTGTCTACTCTGTCCCAACTGAAGACAAAAAAGTAAGAATCGTTATCGATGAAAAATAAAAAAAGCGGGACGGATGTCTCGCTTTTTTGTGAGGAGGAGAAGATGAAGGATTTAACGTTTAGACAATTACAAGATTACTTACTCGAACTTTACCAGCAATCTCGAACTGAGGAAGGTCTCTTTATCAAGCTAGTGGAGGAAGTCGGAGAAGTAGCCGAGGTCTTGAATGGGCGCTCTGGTCGAAAAGAGGGCGTTCAGGACTCAAACGAGGAACTTGCCAAAGAACTGGTTGATATCATTCATTACACCGTCGCTATTGCGGCTATCAACGACATTGACCTAACCAAAACCATTTTTGACAAAGATAAAAAAGCAGCCATTAAGTACCAACATGAAAGAGATTTGGAGAGTTTTTTGAAGGGAGATTTGAGAAATATTGAACACTGATTATTTTTTAAAAATAGACTGGGCGGTGTATATTGATTGGTTATTACGAATTATACAGATTTCGACTTTTATAGGTGTAATTTTAAAAATAAGTTTCCAGAATAAGGCCTATATTAATAATATCGAAATTCAGGCAATTAAACCAATCGAATTTGATTCCTTACATACGAGATTTCATCATGTTTATGAGTTTAAACATAATAAAAATGATAAACATTATAACCATTTGATTTTTTATCCAAAAGAAGTTGACATTGAAATTGTAGAATTTTATTCTTTAATCTATGATTCAAAAAGTAATCGTTTAGTCATTCAAGATAAAATACATACAGTCAAAAATTTAAAAAATTATACATGCTTATTGATTTATACAAATTTACCTGAGACTATACCTAGTTTAAGAATGAAATGGAAGACAAGTCAAGGTCAAATTGGGGAGTATACATTTTATAGTAATATGTATAACGGGAATATAAATATTTCTTCTTTTAAATATAAATTAACATTAAAGAGGAAACTACTAGCAATTTTGGGATTATAGCTGATTTTCTCCAACTTGTGAAAATCCCTGGAACGTGATAAAATAAAGGATAGAAATAGATACAGGAGACAAGATGAACTACTTTAATGTTGGAAAAATCGTCAATACGCAGGGTCTACAGGGTGAGATGCGAGTCTTGTCTGTGACGGATTTTGCAGAGGAACGGTTTAAAAAAGGGGCAGAGCTGGTTTTATTTGATGAAAAAGATCAGTTTGTCCAAACAGTAACCATCGCTAGCCACCGTAAGCATAAGAATTTTGACATTATCAAATTCAAAGATATGTACCATATCAATGCGATTGAAAAGTACAAAGGTTACAGTCTCAAAGTTGCTGAGGAAGATTTGAACGACTTAGATGATGGAGAATTCTACTATCACGAGATTATTGGTTTGGAAGTTTACGAGGGAGACAATTTGATTGGAACTATCAAGGAAATCCTACAACCAGGAGCCAACGATGTCTGGGTGGTCAAGCGAAAAGGTAAGCGTGATTTGCTTCTACCTTACATTCCGCCAGTAGTTCTCAATGTTGATATTCCAAACAAGCGGGTCGAAGTGGAAATCTTAGAAGGACTAGATGATGAAGATTGATATTTTAACCCTCTTTCCTGAGATGTTTTCTCCGCTGGAACACTCAATTGTTGGGAAGGCTCGAGAAAAAGGGCTCTTGGATATCCAGTATCATAATTTCAGAGAATATGCTGAAAAGGCCCGTCATGTTGACGATGAACCTTACGGAGGCGGTCAGGGGATGTTGCTAAGGGCTCAACCCATTTTCGATGCCTTTGATGCTATTGAAAAGAAAAATCCCCGTGTCATTCTTCTTGATCCTGCTGGAAAACAGTTCGATCAATCTTACGCTGAGGATTTGGCTCAGGAAGAGGAACTAATCTTTATCTGTGGTCACTATGAAGGGTATGACGAGCGTATCAAGACCTTGGTAACCGATGAAATTTCCCTAGGAGACTATGTTTTGACTGGAGGAGAATTGGCGGCCATGACCATGATTGATGCGACCGTGCGCTTGATACCAGAAGTGATTGGTAAGGAGTCTAGCCACCAGGATGATAGCTTTTCTTCGGGTCTTCTCGAATATCCTCAGTACACACGCCCTTATGACTATCGAGGCATGGTCGTGCCAGATGTGCTCATGAGTGGGCACCATGAAAAGATTCGCCAGTGGCGGCTTTATGAGAGTCTAAAGAAAACCTACGAGCGCAGACCTGACCTGCTAGAAAACTATCAACTAACAGCCGAAGAAGAAAAGATGCTGGCTGAAATCAGAGAAAACAAAGAATAAAGGAGAATCTTATGCAAGTAATCAAACGTAATGGAGAAATTGCTGAATTTGATCCAGATAAAATTTACCAAGCTGTCTTAAAAGCAGCTCAAACAGTTTATGTTTTGACTGATGACTTACGTCAAAACCTAGCTCAAGTTACTAAGAAAGTCGTTTTGGACTTGGAAGAAGCAAAAGTAGAACGTGCCACTATCAGCATGATCCAGTCAATGGTTGAGCACCGCTTACTTGGAGCTGGCTACATTACTATTGCAGAACACTATATCTCTTATCGCTTGCAACGCGATTTGGAGAGAAGTGGTTATGGCGACCATATCGCCGTTCATCTTCATTTTGAACAAATCCGTTAAGAAAAAGAGTGGGATGCAAAGAACATCTCACTCTTTCTTAAATAGACTTTTCTGAGCTTTTTGTACGGTTGAGGGAACAAAACGAAGTCGTTTAATATCACTGATACGAATGATTCGGGTCACGTTTTTTGAAAAATTTTTGACGATAATTTGTTGGCGATTAGCATCGTGTTTAACAATATCACCCGAAAAACTTGTTTCAGCAAATATGACATGAACAGCCGTCTTTTTCTGGATGGCTTGTTCAATCATAGCAGTGAGGGAGTTGTCCTCGGTTTGGCGAGGTTCGTCATTTCCATTGAGAAAACCATGTAGTTTATCTAGAACTAGTTTGAATGTCTGTCTCATAGAATCCTCCCTTCTTATATATCCACATTATATAAAATTTTCCTAAAAACCACAAGATTTTTACGAATAGACTACAGAAAGCATATCACATAAAGGAGTTAAAATGGCAGAATTTACATTTGAAATCGAAGAACACTTACTGACCTTGTCTGAAAATGACAAAGGATGGACAAAAGAACTAAATCGCGTTAGCTTTAATGGTGCCCCTGCAAAGTTCGATATTCGTTCTTGGAGTCCTGACCATACCAAAATGGGCAAAGGAATCACGCTTTCCAATGAAGAATTTCAGATAATGGTCGATGCCTTTAAAGGTGGACAATAAAAAGAATCTTGAGTGCAGCTCAAGATTCTTTTTTTAGGACACAATGTAGTCACACAAAGAAGTTTTAGACAATTGAATGAAAGTCTCTTTATACTCTTCAGGTGGTATTGGATTATCTTTACGAATCCAGACTTCGATGAAAGAGATTGCCGTGGTCGTAATGATATAAGCGATGTCTTCTTTACTAAAATTATATTTCAGTTGGTAATTGACATTCTTGAGTACCCACTCAGAGTATGTCCCACGCAGAAACTCCTTCCAACAAGTGTCGGCTTGAGAATTGTACAAGGTACCGATGACTTCTCGCTTTTCATAGATGAGAGGAAGAACGCGGTCCGCTAAGAGAGTGATGGGATCGCCATCTCTTTCAGAACAGTAGTTGTTAAAAATATTGAAGATTTGTTGATCGGTCTCCTTGTGGATATAATCGATAATATCTTCAAAGTTATTAAAGTGCTTTTGATAAATCGCTTGGCGGGAAATACCAGCTTCTGCAGCAATCTCAGTCATGGTAAAAGAAGTTCGCTGAGGGTTTCTCCTTGCAAGAGTGATAAAAGCATCTAAGATTAACTCTCTAGTTTTGTTTGCCATAACTTTACCTTCCTATCTATTAATATTAAAAATACTAGATTTAGTATTACCCAAGCTTTCCCTTTAGCATAAATAAACTGAATAGATGATTATTTGAAAGCCTCTATAAGACTATTATATCATAGATTTATTAGAAATAACAGATTGTTACAAGGAGGCATTACTTTTTGCAAACTCCTATTATGTCAGTATTTTCAGATAATTCTTAGGAAAGTCATTTTTTATATGGTGTTATGGAATAATATATCAAAATACTTGACAATGTGTAAATAAATAATTTTATAGGTGAAAAGATTTTAATAAAAATATTCAAAGATATGTAGTATAATAGTCGTGGATGATATTTTGCTATATTTCCATCTGACCAAGAGTAATGATACTCCTGCTAAAGATTGAATTGAATAAATATTTCGAAATACTATAATAGTGTACTCGTTTTTCAAAGCAAGTGTTACAAGTATATTATCGTGTAACAAATCATGCGATTGAAAGGGGTGTTGCCTACTGGGAGAAGAAGATGCACTATTCAATCAATTTCAATCATTTAGAAAGGAAAAATCATGAAATTTAAAAAATTGTGGTTGTATATTTTGACACCACTCTTAGTTTTGCTTGGCTCGGTTTCTTTAATGAATCCAGTACAGGCGCAAGATTTGACAGATAAGGTCACATTGTCAAATGTTGAAATACGAAATTCGGGGTCTGGTACAGCTGACGAAACTTTTTGGCATTCTAAGGGACAAAAAGAGGTACGAGCTCTCTATTATGGGGAGTACAGTTTTCCCAATTTAGGAGCAGGAGAGATAAAGAATGGTGATTATTTCACCGTAAAAGCTCCAGATGGTCTAGATTTAGTTGACGCTACATTTGAATTAAAGGATAGTGTAAGTGGAGAGGTACTAGGACAAGTTACAGCAAGTAGTGCTACGAAGACAATAACCTTTACATTTAATGAAAAAGCTGAAGATAAGCAAGATATTAGAGGGACATTTAATGCTACTTCAATACTAAAAACAACTGGAGAAGTGAATAAAGTCACGTATCGTTTACCTGGGGGTAAAGAACAAACAATAACCTTTAAACCATCTGGTAGTGATAGCCAAGATGTCCCAGTTGAAGGCGAAATTGGTTATAAGGGTGGATGGACAAATTCTGATACGGACCATCTAGCCTGGTGGATGCGAATCAATCGTGCTGGCGAAGATTTAACTGGAAAAGTTGTCAAGATAAATGATAGCATTGACACCAGTAAGGGGTCATTAGCAACTTATCTTGTGGATAGTTTTAAGTTTTTTGAAGCAGAATATAAAACAAAAGACACTAGCAACGCAGATGTTGTTTCCTCTGGTCATCAATATAAGGTTACGACAGATCCAGCGGTTTATCAAGCAAATCCGGATGATACAGCACTATTAACCCTCAAAAATGGTGGTACTTCATTTGAACTTTTATTGCCAACCAATACAGGGACCAAAACTTTACGTTTAGAGTATAGTACGACTACTCCTGCAGATGGAACGGAAGTTGTTAACAGTGCAGGGATAACTTATGATGGTGTCCCTCAGAAAAGTTGGAAATCTTGGGATGGAAAAGACACTGGTAGCACAACTATGAAATCAGGTGTCAAATCCGTTAAAGGAGCTGGTGCAACTGTTACAGCGGATCTTGCTGGTAAAATTAAAATCACCAAGTATGATGAAGCGGATGCTACTGTGAAGTTAAGTGGCGTTGTCTTTGAAATTCTTAAGAAGAGTGATAGAACGAAAGTTGCTGAAATTACGACAGATGAACATGGCGTTGCCCTTTCTCCAGTTCTCTCAGAAGGTCAATACATTGTAAAAGAAAAAGCACCTAAGTCAGGTTATATTGCAAATAGTCAAGAGTTTGAAGTAGAGATGAAAAAAGAGGGTGTTCCTCTAAACATCTCCAACAAACGCGAGACAGTTGACTTTGAAGCTACTAAGACTTGGGTAGGTGGAAAAGCCTCAGATTATAAGAAAGTTAAGCTCGGTTTGTATGTCCATAAAGAAGGACAGACTATTGAGGACTCTAAACCTGTTTCTGGTAGCTATACTCCAGAAGTGACAGAATCCAATGGTGTTTATACTTACAAATGGGCGAAACAACTTCCTAAGTATGATGTTGATGGAACAAAATTAATCTACTCTGTTCGTGAGCTTCAAGATACTACTGAACTTCCTTTGAAAGAAGGAGAGAAAGTCGCATCTAACGATCATAACTACATCGTCTCTTACAATGCAGACAAGACACAAGTAACCAATACTTATGAGGTTCCAAAAACAAAAGTAACTGCGAATAAAGTCTGGACTGGTGGAACAGATAGTGTTCGTCCAAGTCTCTTCTTTAAATTGTATCGTACTCTAGAAGGTGGTACTGAAGAAGCAGTTACAGATGCTGACCAAAAAGAAGTACCTAAGACAGACGGTGCTGTAGAATGGTCAGATCTTCCTGCGACCGATCAAAATGGTGTGACATATACCTACAGTGTTAAAGAGGTTGATAAAGATGGAAATCCAGTTACTACAGTTGATGGCTATACCTCAGAACAAACAGCAGGATTGACTGTTACCAATAAGTATGCAGTAAAACCAACTTCAGCCTCTCTTGAAGTGACTAAGAAGTTGACAGGCCGTGAGTTGAAAGCTGATGAATTTGAGTTCACTTTGACAGACCAGGCTGGTAATGTTGAAACAGCGAAGAATGATGCCAACGGAAAAGTTAAGTTTAAAGAGTTGACCTTCGATGAAGCAGGCACTTATACTTATAAGATCGCTGAAAAAGCTGGAACTGCTACAGGCATCACGTACGACTCGAAAACAATCACAGCTACAGTTACTGTAGCGGACAATGGTAAAGGTGCCCTTGAAGCAACTGTTACTTACGACGATGAAAAAGCATTCGAGAACACTTACACTCCAGCCGGGGCTACAAGTGTAACTCTTGGAGCTAAGAAAGTTCTTGAAGGTAAAACACTTGAAGCAGGCAAATACAGCTTCGAATTGAAGAAAGAAGACGGTAGTGTTGTCGAAACAGTGACAAACGCTGCCGACGGAACTGTGACCTTCTCACCAATCTCATATGATGAGAGCCAAGTGGGAACTCACCAGTACACTATCTCAGAAGTTGCTGGAACTGAAGCAGGAATCACTTATGATAAGACAGTTCAAGAAGTTGAAGTAACGGTTGAAAAAGTAAGTGCGACTGAATTGAAAGCAACGGCTTCAAAAGAAGCAAAAGACCTAGTCTTCACAAACAAATACACTCCAGCGAAAACTGAAGTTCCTGTGAAAAAAGAATGGGATGATAAGGACAACCAAGATGGTAAACGTCCATCTTCTGTCACAGTTAAATTGCTTGCAGATGGTCAAGATACTGGTAAAACACTTGAATTGACTGAAGCAAATGGTTGGGCTGGAAGCTTCAAAGACCTTGATGCTGATAAAGGTGGCACACCTATTAAGTACACTGTAGTAGAAGTAACTGTTGATGGTTACACTCCTAAGGTTACAGGTGACGCTGCATCAGGATTCACTATCACAAATAGTTATTCTCCAGAAACAGTTGTTGTAAAAGCAACTAAGAACTGGGATGACGCGAATAACCAAGACGGCAAACGTCCAACTAAGATTACAATCAATCTTTTAGCAGACGGTCAGAAAGTTGATTCGAAAGAAGTTCAAGCAGCCGCAGACGGAACTTGGACTGTCGAATTCACGAAATTAGCAAAATATAAAGCTGGTAAAGAAATCAAATACACTGTAACAGAAGAAGCCGTAGCAGAATACGAATCAACTATTACAGACTTTACCATCACAAACAAATATGCTCCAAAAGCAATCGACTACAAGGTAACAAAAGTATGGAACGACGCGAACAACCAAGACGGCAAACGTCCTGAGTCCGTAACGGTTCAACTTTATAAAAAAGTAGGAGATGCAGATTCAGTAGCTGTTGAAGGTAAGAAATTGACCTTGACAGCTAAGGATAAGACAGACGCTAACACTTGGGTAGCATCCTTCACCAATCTTCCACAATACGAAGCTGGTAAAGAAATCACTTACTCTATCAAGGAAGTAGACGTACCAGCTGGTTATGAAGCCTCTGTGACTGGTCAGGTCGTGACAAACACTCACACACCAGAAACAGTCGTTCTTTCAGGAACTAAGGTTTGGAAAGATAACAACAACCAAGACGGCAAACGTGCAGATAAAGTGAAAGTTCAAATTCTTAACGGCGACAAAGTTGTTCAAGAAATTGAAGTTTCAGAAGCAACTGGTTGGAAGTTCGAATCAAAAGCACTTCCTAAGTATGAAAATGGTCAAGAAATCAAGTACACTGTCAAAGAAGTAGCTGTGAAAGAATATACCTCAACAGTTACTACGGACAAAGATGGTAAGTACACAGTTACCAATACACATGCTCCAGAGAAAACATCTGTAAAAGGTCATAAGATATGGAAAGATGAAGAGAACAAAGACGGTATCCGTCCAGCATCTATCACAGTGAAACTTCTTGCCGATGGTCAAGACACTGGTAAGACTGCGGTAGCCTCAGAAGCAACTGGTTGGACTTATGAGTTCACAGACCTTGATCGTTATAAAGACGGCCAAGCAATCGAATACTCTGTAGTAGAAGTTCCAGTTGAAGGTTATTCATCTAAAGTAGAAGGCTTCAATATCACAAATACACACACTCCTGAAAAACCAACACCAGGTAAACCAAATGAACCAGGAAAACCAGGTCCAAAACCTCAACTTCCTAACACTGGTGAAAAAGCATCTAACGCAGCAGTAGTTGCAGGACTTGCTTTGATGGCAGTGACTGGTGGATTGTACTTTGTAAGCCGTAAAAATAAATAATCTCTAAAAGAGAGTTAATTTTCAGTTAGTTCTTAGAAAGTAATTGGAAAGGAAATAGTCCAGAACAATTGTTCTGGACTATTCTTTTATCTTGAAAAATATGGAAGGCTTTTCAATCTTTCGAGTAGGGGACGACCAATGAAACTAATGGCAATGATCTTACCAAGGTCAGGGAGGATAAAAGGAAGGACACCAACAGCTAGTGCTTTGTCAAGGGGCATCCCAGCAAGGAAGTGGAGGCTGAGAATACCTCCGACAAAGACGAGGGAGTCACCCAAGAGGTTGGCTAGGAAAATGCGAATATAGCCACTATTTTGATGGATGAGATAAGATGTAAGTCCAGCATAGACAAGGTCGAACCAAAGATAGCCTGCACTTGGACCGACTAAAACGTGAAATCCAGCTCCTCCCCCCGCAAAAACAGGTAAACCAATGGCACCCAGCAGGAGATAGAGAGCTACAGATAGAACAGCTTCTCTGGGTCTAAAAATAGTAGCAATCAGACCGATCGCAAAGTTTTGCAGAGTGAAGGGGACAGGACCGATAGGGAGACTGATTTGTGCCAAAACGGCGATGAGAGCCGCACCGATAGCAGGGAGAGCATAGATATGAGCTTTTTTCAAAACTGTTAACCTCTTTTCAAATTATAGTAACTATTATACTAATTCAGAAGAAAAAGTCAACCTATTTTTTATAACGAGGTAACAATTTTGTAACATCCGATTTTGCAAGTGAAAAGAGACCTCAAGAGGTCTCTTTCGATAATTAGCGCATGGTCACAAATTCTTCTGAGGCAGTTGGGTGGATAGCTACTGTAGCATCAAAGTCCGCCTTGGTTGCTCCCATCTTGATAGCAACAGCGAATCCTTGAATCATCTCATCCACTCCGTAACCAAGTCCGTGTAGGCCAACAACTTTTTCGTCTGCACCGGCAGTGATGAGTTTGAAGCGAGATTCTTGACGATGGCTTGTAACGGCAGAGTACATAGATACAAAGCTTGACTTGTAGACTTTGATGTTATCTTGGCCGTATTCTTTGATAGCTTGATCCTCGGTCAAACCGACGGTTCCGATAGCAGGATGGGAGAAGACAACAGTAGGGATAGTCGTGTAGTCCATCTTGGCATTTGTTTTTCCATTAAAGAGACGTTCAGATAGGGTACGTCCTGCCTTGATGGCTACGGGGGTAAGTTCTTTCTCACCAGTAACATCTCCAAGAGCATAGATGCCATCTACAACTGTATTTTGGTATTCATCCACTTGGATAAATCCACGTTCGTTGAGTGTAACTCCAACCTTTTCTAACTCAAGTCTGTCTACATTTGGACGGCGTCCAGTAGCCCAGATAACTTGGCTGGCAGTGTGACTAGAACCGTCTTCGAAATGAATGGTAATCCCTTGCTCCGTTTTTTCGAGCTTGACGGGTACCTTATGTGTGTGCAAAGGTAGACCTGTTTTTTCCATTTCGTTGACGAGACCTTCCACGATGAAGCTGTCAAAACCACGCAAGGGACGATCGCGGCGGACAAACAAATCCGTTTTTACTCCAAGTGCATGGAGAACACCTGCTAATTCAATGGCGATATAGCCAGCACCAAGAATCGCAACGGAGTCAGGAAGTTGCTCCCAAGCAAAGACATCGTCAGAGCTACCACCAAGTTCAGCTCCAGGAATAGTTGGGATGCTTGGACGAGCTCCAGTAGCGATCACGATATGCTTGGCACGAATCAATTCGCCATTAACGCTGACGGTGTGGGCATCAACAAAATGAGCACGACCTTCAATCAAATCAACACCATTGCGTTTGAAACTTCCATCATAAGATGAGCGAGCACGGTCGATGTAGGCTTCACGGTTTTGACGAAGTTTAGCAAAATCAAATTGAACATCTGAACTTGTAAAACCATAGTCAGGGCCGTAGTGGTGGAAGCTTTCAGCGATTTGCGCTCCATACCACATGATTTTTTTAGGAACACAGCCAACGTTGACACAAGTTCCACCTAATTTTTTCTCTTCAATAACAGCTGCTTTAGCACCGTGTTCGCCAGCTCGGTTCATAGTGGCAATGCCGCCGCTTCCTCCACCGATGGCGATGATATCATATTCTCTCATTGAAAACTCCTTATAGCTTTGATAGTCATATTCTATCGTTTTTACTATTTGAATGCAAAAATCTGCTACGGTAAAAAAATTATAAAAACGCTTGCCAAATTCAAAAAGATATTGTATTCTATATCTAGAACAATAACCCAATAAACGAATACCGAACGAAATAATGATCCTGAATTGTCATTGTTTCCATCTGAACTGTCATTGTTTGGACTTGGTGTTTCTGATATAATGGTTTTTGTAAGGCAAAAGAATAAAGGAGTTTAAATATGAAAAGAAATAAGAAGGCGAAAAAATGGCAATTATACACAGCGATTGGTGTTGCCAGTGCTATTGTTATCGGTGCTGCAGGGATTCTGATTTTTAGACAACCATCCCAGTCAGCAGTCAAGGAGGAAACCTCTCATATCGTTACTGCTAAGGAAGGTTCGGTTGCTTCATCGGTTCTCTTGTCAGGTACGGTTACAGCAAAAAATGAACAATACGTTTATTTTGATGCTAGTAAGGGAGATTTAGATGAAATTCTCGTTTCGGTTGGGGACAAGGTCGAAGAAGGGCAAGCTTTGGTCAAATACAGCAGTGCAGATGCTCAAGCTGCCTACGATGCAGCTGATCGTGCAGTTGCAAAAGCAGACCGTCATATCGAGGAGTTAAACAAAGCTCGTGAAAATGCAGCAGCTGCGCCGGCTTCCCCACAAGTTCCAACAGAAGCTGGACTTCCAGAACAAGCGCAAGCAGCGACTTCTTCAGTATCCTCTATCGACTCTCAAATCAGTGATGCCAAGGATAACCGTGCAGATGCTGTAGCTCAGCTCAACAAGGCTCAAGCTCAGCTAGATGCTGCAACTGTCCTCAGTACATTAGAAGGGACTGTAGTTGAAGTTAATCGTAATGTTTCCAAATCGCCAACAGGTAATAGCCAAGTGGTGGTTCATGTCGTAAGTAATGAAAACTTGCAGGTCAAAGGGGAGTTGTCTGAATACAACCTTGCTAACCTCTCTGTAGGGCAAGAAGTTACCTTTACTTCGAAGGTTTACCAAGATAAGAGCTGGACAGGAAAAATCAGCTATATTTCTGATTATCCTAAAAACAATGGAGAAGCAGCAAATGCAGCCCTTGGAGGAAATACTGGATCTAAGTACCCTTATACTGTTGATGTGACTAGCGATATCGGTGAGTTGAAACAAGGCTTCTCTGTCAGTGTGGAAGTCAAAAACAAGAGTAAGGCCATCCTTGTTCCTTTGACAAGTGTTGTTACCGAAAATGACAAAAACTATGTCTGGCTCGTTGACGACCAGAAAAAAGCCAAGAAAGTGGAAGTTACTTTGGGGAATGCGGATGCAGACAACCAAGAAATTACTTCAGGTTTGACAGACGGTGCCAAGGTCATCAGTAATCCAACATCTTCCTTGGAAGAAGGAAAAGAGGTGAAGGCTGATGAAGAAACTAATTAGTCTCAAAAATATCTGTAGGAGTTATCGAAATGGTGACCAAGAACTGCAGGTCCTAAAAAATATTAACTTAGAAGTTCAAGAAGGTGAGTTTGTCGCCATTATGGGACCGTCTGGTTCTGGTAAGTCTACCTTGATGAATACCATCGGAATGTTGGATACACCAACCAGTGGAGAGTACTACCTTGAAGGGCAAGAAGTTGCAGGTCTTGGAGAGAAACAGCTTGCCAAGGTCCGCAACCAGCAAATCGGCTTTGTCTTTCAGCAGTTCTTTCTCTTGTCCAAACTCAATGCACTTCAAAACGTCGAGTTGCCCTTGATTTACGCTGGTGTTTCGGCTTCCAAACGTCGGAAATTGGCGGAGGAATTTTTGGAAAAAGTTGAGCTGACGGAGCGCAGTCATCATTTGCCTTCTGAGTTATCAGGTGGTCAAAAGCAACGTGTAGCGATTGCACGTGCCTTGGTAAATAATCCCTCTATCATCCTAGCTGACGAACCGACAGGAGCTTTGGATACCAAGACGGGAAACCAAATCATGCAGTTGTTGGTGGAGTTAAACAAGGAAGGGAAAACCATTATCATGGTCACGCATGAACCTGAGATTGCTGCCTATGCCAAACGCCAAATTGTCATTCGTGATGGTGTCATCTCGTCTGACAGTGCTCAGGTAGAAAAGGAGGAAAACTAGATGCAGAATCTGAAATTTGCCTTTTCATCCATCATGGCACACAAGATGCGTTCCTTCCTGACTATGATTGGGATTATCATCGGAGTTTCGTCTGTCGTTGTCATCATGGCTCTGGGAGACTCCATGTCTCGTCAGGTCAATAAAAACATGACCAAATCACAGAAGGATATCCATGTCTTTTTCTCACCTATCAAGAGCAAGGATGGCTCCTTTACGCAGAAACAATCCGCTTTGACAGTCAGTGGGAAAGAAGAGGATGTTCATGTTGAACCACCAAAACCACTAGAATCCTGGGTCAAGGAAGCTGCCAAACTCAAAGGAGTAGACAGTTACTATGTCACCAACTCGACCAACGTTACCTTATCTTATAAGGATAAGAAGGTTGAACGAGCGACTCTGACAGGCGGAAATAGCACCTACATGAACGCAGTTGAAAATGAAATCGTTGCGGGTAGAAGTCTGAGACCGCAAGACTATAAGGAATTTGCTAGTGTGATTTTGTTGGATGAAGAACTAGCCAAAAGTTTGTTTGATAGTCCAGAAGCTGCGGTTAATCAAATCATCTCTGTTAATGAATTTAGTTACCGTGTGATTGGCGTTTATACTAGCAATGAAGCTAAAACTGCTAAAGCCTTTGGGATTGGTGGTCTTCCAATTACGACCAATATCTCTCTCGCAGCCAATTTTAATACTGATGAAATCTCGAACATCGTCTTTCGTGTCAATGATACTAGTCTAACGCAGACCTTGGGTCCGGAGTTGGCTCGAAAACTGACTGAGATTGCAGGTCTTCAACAAGGAGAGTACCAAGTTGCGGACGCAACTGCTGCCTTCCAAGAAGTGCAACAACTCTTTGGTTTTATGACCACCATTATCAGTGCCATCGCAGGAATCTCTCTCTTTGTCGGGGGAACTGGTGTTATGAATATCATGCTGGTTTCGGTGACAGAACGCACGCGTGAGATTGGTCTGCGGAAAGCTCTCGGAGCTACACGGGCTAATATCTTAGTTCAGTTTTTGATTGAGTCTATGATCTTGACCCTGCTTGGTGGAGTCATCGGTCTTGGGATTGCTGCTGGAATGACTATGTTAGCTGGAGTATTGCTTCAAAACATGATTGCAGGTATCGAAGTTGGGGTTTCCCTCCCAATCGCTCTCTTTAGCTTGGCTGTGTCAGCAAGTGTCGGTATGATATTTGGAGTCTTACCAGCCAATAAAGCCTCTAAGCTTGATCCGATTGAAGCCCTTCGTTATGAATAAGATATAGAACAGAAAAAACAAGATGGACACTTGTCTATCTTGTTTTTATATGGATTTTCCTATCGAAAATCACTAAAAATATGATATAATGAAGTGTTAGAAAAACAGGTTTCATTTGCCTGGAAAGGAAAAATTATGTCTGAAAAGAATTTTTATATTACAACACCGATTTACTATCCATCTGGTAAACTTCATATCGGTTCTGCCTACACAACCATCGCTTGTGATGTCCTAGCTCGCTACAAACGCCTCATGGGCTACGATGTCTTTTATCTGACAGGTCTTGACGAGCATGGTCAGAAAATCCAGCAAAAAGCGGAAGAAGCTGGCATCACACCTCAAGCCTATGTTGATGGGATGGCAGTTGGTGTCAAAGAACTCTGGCAATTACTTGATATCTCATATGATAAATTTATCCGTACGACGGATGACTACCATGAAAAAGTAGTGGCGCAAGTCTTTGAACGTTTACTTGCTCAAGATGACATCTACCTAGGTGAATATTCTGGTTGGTATTCAGTTTCAGATGAAGAATTCTTTACAGAAAGTCAGCTTGCGGAAGTTTTCCGTGATGAAGCTGGAAATGTAACGGGTGGTATCGCTCCATCAGGTCACGAAGTAGAATGGGTTTCAGAAGAGTCTTACTTCCTTCGCCTCAGCAAATACCAAGACCGTTTGGTTGAATTTTTCAAATCTCACCCTGACTTCATCACTCCAGATGGTCGTCTCAATGAAATGTTGCGGAACTTCATTGAGCCAGGTTTAGAAGATTTGGCGGTTTCTCGTACAACTTTTACCTGGGGCGTGCCAGTCCCATCAAATCCAAAACACGTTGTCTATGTTTGGATTGATGCCCTTCTTAACTATGCGACTGCTCTTGGTTACGGGCAAGACGATCATGCTAACTACGACAAGTTCTGGAATGGAACGGTCTTCCACATGGTAGGGAAAGACATCCTTCGTTTCCACTCTATCTACTGGCCAATTCTTCTCATGATGTTGGATATGAAATTGCCTGACCGCTTGATTGCTCATGGTTGGTTTGTCATGAAAGACGGTAAGATGTCTAAGTCTAAAGGGAATGTCGTTTACCCTGAAATGTTAGTAGAACGTTATGGACTGGATCCACTCCGTTACTACCTCATGCGTAGCCTTCCAGTCGGTTCAGATGGAACTTTTACTCCAGAAGACTATGTAGGTCGTATCAACTATGAATTGGCCAATGACCTTGGAAACCTCCTCAACCGTACAGTTTCCATGATTAACAAGTATTTTGATGGGCAAATCCCTGCCTATGTAGAGGGTGTGACTGAATTTGATAATGCTCTTGCTCAAGTAGCAGAGCAATCTATCTCTGACTACCATACACACATGGATGCAGTTGACTACCCACGTGCTTTAGAAGCAGTCTGGACGCTTATCTCTCGCACTAACAAATACATCGATGAGACAGCTCCATGGGTCTTGGCTAAGGATGAAGCTCTTCGCGACCAATTGGCAAGTGTCATGAGCCACTTGGCAGCCAGCCTTCGTGTTGTAGCTCACATGATTGAGCCATTTATGATGAAAACTAGTCGTGCGGTCATGACTCAACTTGGCTTGGAAGAAGTGGCGAGCCTTGAAAAGTTGAGCTTGGCTGATTTCCCTGCTGGTGTGACTGTTGTTGCCAAAGGAACACCAATCTTCCCACGTTTGGATATGGAAGAAGAAATCGCCTATATCAAGGAGCAAATGGAAGGCAATAAACCAGCAGTCGAAAAAGAATGGAATCCAGATGAAGTTGAACTCAAACTCAACAAGGATGAAATCAAGTTCGAAGACTTTGACAAGGTTGAGATCCGTGTCGCAGAAGTCAAAGAAGTGTCTAAAGTGGAAGGTTCTGATAAATTGCTCCAATTCCGCCTCGATGCTGGTGATGGCGAAGATCGTCAAATCCTCTCAGGAATTGCTAAATACTATCCAAATGAGCAAGAATTGGTCGGCAAGAAGGTCCAAATCGTTGCCAACCTCAAACCTCGCAAGATGATGAAAAAATACGTCAGCCAAGGAATGATCCTCTCAGCTGAACATGATGGCAAATTAACCCTTCTCACAGTTGATCCAGCTGTACCAAACGGAAGTGTGATTGGGTAAAAGCAAAAAATCAACGTTATACACGTTGGTTTTTCTTGTTGTTTGCGATCTTTTCTAAGAAGTGGTCCATCTCCTTTTGCGACCGGAGGACAATTACTTTCTCTGGATAGGTTTCTTGAACCCGTTGATAGCGTTCTTTAGCAGGTTTTGTACGTCCATCCCAGAGAATCCATCGGATAAACTCCCAGTCAAAGCGTTCAGGGCAACCTGCAGCCATGCTTTCTCTGACCTTGCCTCGATATGTGAGATACCGTTTAAAGGCTCGAAAGAGACAAGTCCATGGGGAAAAATTGAGAAAGATGATTTGGTCAGCTTCCTGCATTCTTTCTTCGTAATAGCACCAAGAATAATTCCCATCAATGACCCAAGCTTCGTGCTTTGTGAGGAAGTTTTTCATCTCAGCTTTCATCCAATCACGGTCACTGTCTTGCCAACCAGGTTGAAACTGAAGTGTATCCATATGCAGTTTGGAGATAGAGTAGTAGTTTGATAATTTTTCAGCTAGAGTTGACTTGCCGGCTCCAGAATATCCGATGATTGCTATTTTCATTTTCTACCTTTTCTGATTAGTGGACAAAAAAACAGCCTCTATGGACTGTTTCTTATTTAGCAAGTTTAGCTGAAAGACGAGCTTTATCGCGGCTTGCTTTGTTTTTATGAATCAAACCTTTAGTTTCTGCTTTGTCGATAGCTGAGCTAGCAGCACGGAAAAGTTCTTCAGAAGGGTTTGCTTCGAAAGCTTTGATAGCAGTACGCATAGCTGATTTTTGAGCTGAGTTTTTTTCGTTTTGTTTAACGTTCAATTCAGCGCGTTTGATAGCTGATTTAATGTTTGCCAATGTTCTTACCTCCATATTTACTAACTATACCATTATATATGAAAACTTAGGTTTTGACAAGGGGAAATTATTTTTTTAGGTAAATTTCATCGATTTCATGGTTTTTAGTCTTGTGGAGAATGACCTCAGCGCGATTCCTTGTCGGTTCGATATAGTTTTGTAGATTTGTGAGATTGATACTGGTCCAAACCTGGTGTGCAAAGGCTTCAACTTCTCCAATTGGCATTTGCGTAAAACGGTGGTAGTAGCTGTTGGGATCATTTTGGGCAAAGCTGAGCAGTTTTAAGAAACGATCTAGATACCAACTTTCAATGTCCTCGACCGCAGCATCCACATAGATGGAGAAATCAAAGAAATCAGTGATGTAAAGGCGCTCATTTTGAGGGTTTTGAAAGACATTAATCCCCTCGACAATGACAAAGTCCGCAGCTTTGACACATTGCTTCTCTCCAGGAACGATGTCATACACTTCGTGAGAGTAGACAGGAATATCGACATCTTGTCCATTCTTTAGACGATCAAGAAAATTCAGCAAGGCTTCCATATCATAACTTTCAGGAAAACCTTTGCGATTTAAGATATCTTGGTCCATCAAGGTTTGATTGGGATAGAGAAAACCGTCAGTTGTCACCAATTCTACAGTAGCATCTGGGAGAGTACGTGATAGAAGAATCTGAAGTAAGCGACTAGTGGTTGATTTCCCCACAGCAACACTACCAGAAACCCCAATGATAAAAGGCTGCGATTTACTTTCACGTTGGAGAAAAATTCCTTTTGAAAATGCCAAATCATCCATAGTGCGCTTGTAAATATGGATAAGATGGACAAGGGGAAGATAGACGTCCGTTACGTCCTGCAAACTAATCTGGTCATTGAAACTCTTGATGGATTCTAACTCTTCCTCTGTCAAGGGAGGGGTTGTTTTGCGATGCAATGATTGCCAAGTCTGGCGGCTGATTTTTTCAAAATGTAAAAATTCGTTGGTCATAATGTTTCCTCGTTTGATACCTTAGTATATCATATTTCACTTATAAAGACAGAAACGAATTGAATCGAATTATGATATATAGTTTTTAAAAGAAATGAAAATCATTGAAAAACTTTGGTTGTTATCATAACAGATGTAGTCTCTGTCTTGAAATTTAGCTTTGTAAACGGTTTAATATTTCACTAAAATATGGTAAAATAGTTTTATGAGTAAAATGTATTATGCAGAAAATCCTGACGCTGCTCACGATATTCATGAGTTGAGAGTGGAGTTGTTGGGAGAAAACATGACCTTTTTGACGGATGCGGGTGTTTTTAGCAAGAAAATGGTTGACTTTGGGAGTCAGCTCTTGCTCAAGTGTCTAGAGGTTAACAAAGGAGAGACGGTCCTTGATGTGGGTTGTGGTTATGGGCCATTGGGCTTGTCATTGGTCAAGGCTTATGGAGTTCAGGCAACCATGGTCGATATCAATAATCGTGCCTTGGACCTAGCGCGACAAAATGCTGAACGTAATAAAGTAGAAGCAACGATTTTCCAATCCAATATCTATGAACAAGTTGAAGGGAAGTTTGACCATGTTATTTCCAATCCGCCGATTCGAGCGGGCAAACAGGTTGTTCATGAGATTATCGAAAAGAGCAGAGATTTCTTGAAAGACAGAGGAGAATTAACCATCGTCATTCAGAAAAAACAAGGAGCTCCAAGTGCTAAAAGTAAGATGGAAGACGTTTTTGGAAATTGTGAAATCGTAAAGAAAGATAAGGGATACTATATCCTTAGAAGTGTGAAAGAATGAGAGCAGTTGATTTAATCCAAAAGAAACGAGATGGTCAAGAACTGACTTCAAATGAAATCAAGTGGCTGGTAGAAGGCTATGTGGCTGGAACTGTTCCAGACTATCAGATGTCTGCTTTTGCTATGGCTGTTTATTTTAAAGGAATGACCACACGTGAGATTTCTGATCTGACGATGAATATGGTCAAGACAGGTCAGGAGTTTGATTTGTCAGCTATTGAGGGGGTTAAAGTTGACAAGCATTCGACTGGTGGTGTAGGTGATAAGGTGACCTTAATCTTGGCTCCCCTTGTTGCGAGTTTCGGTGTACCCGTTGCTAAAATGAGTGGTCGTGGTCTCGGCCATACTGGTGGGACAATTGATAAATTGGAGTCCATTAAGGGCTATCAAGTCGAGCGAAGTCAAGAAGATTTCATTCGTCAGGTACAGGACATTGGTGTATCTGTCATTGGGCAGTCCGATCAGCTGGTTAAAGCAGACAAACTTCTCTATGCACTACGAGATGTGACAGCAACTGTCGATACGATTCCTTTGATTGCTAGTTCGGTGATGAGCAAGAAAATCGCTGCAGGAGCGGATGCCATTTTGCTAGACGTAACGGTCGGTGAGGGTGCTTTCATGAAGACGGTTGATGAGGCTCGTGAATTGGCTCAAACCATGGTGGATCTTGGTAAGGCTGTTGGTCGAAAGACGGTAGCAGTCATTACCGATATGAGCCAACCCTTGGGAAAAGCTATTGGCAATCGTCTGGAAATCCTTGAGGCAATCGAGATTCTCCAAGGAAAAGGCCGAGAAGATATTAGTCACTTTATCTGCGAGCTAGCTCAGATTATGCTTGGCTTGGCTGATGTTGAAAAAACGATCGAGGAAATCCGTCAACATCTTGAGAATGGCCAAGCACTGGCTAAGTTTGAAGAAATGGTAGCAGCTCAAGGCGGTGATTTAAAAGATCTCTATCGCCCAGTCAAGGTTGCTTATGTGGTGGAAATTCCAGCTCAAGATACAGGTGTTATTTCAGCTCTTCCTGCAATGGAATTTGGGCTCTATGCTATGAGATTGGGAGCTGGTCGTGCAGTCAAGTCTGATGATTTAGACTATGAAACTGGAATCGTTTTTGAGAAGAAGGTCGGTGACTCCGTTCAAAAGGGTGAAATTGTTGCAAAAGTTTATACAAATGGAAAAATTTCTTCTGAACTAGTTACAGAATTTCAAAAATATGTTAAAATAAATGATGGAGTGCAAAGTTTACGAGAAATTATAGAAATTATCTCATAAAACCATGGAGAATCCGAATATGAAGTTAAATAAATATATCGATCATACGCTTTTAAAGCAAGATGCAAGTCAAGAACAAATTGATCGTTTGCTATCTGAAGCGCGTGAGTATGACTTTGCCAGCGTTTGTGTTAATCCTACATGGGTTAAACATGCGAAAACAGGGCTTGAAGGCTCAGATGTAAAGGTTTGTACAGTAGTAGGTTTTCCTTTGGGAGCAACAACTTCTGCTGTGAAAGCTTTTGAAACAAAAGAAGCTGTCCAAAACGGTGCAGATGAGATTGATATGGTTATCAATGTCGGCGCTCTCAAATCAGGCAATCTAGATTTAGTTGAATCGGACATCCGTGCTGTCGTCGAAGCAAGTGGTGACAAGTTGGTGAAAGTCATTATCGAAGCTTGCTTGTTGACAGACGATGAAAAGGTTGTGGCCTGCCAATTATCCCAGAAAGCAGGCGCTGACTTTGTCAAGACATCAACTGGTTTTTCAACTGGTGGTGCTACGATAGCAGATGTTAAATTAATGCGTGAAACAGTTGGACCTGTTATGGGAGTCAAGGCAGCTGGTGGAGCTCGTTCATATGCAGATGCTGTTGCTTTTGTGGAAGCTGGTGCTACCCGTATCGGGACATCTGCTGGTGTAACAATCTTAAAAGGAGAATTGGCTGATGGCGACTACTGAGTTGATTGAACTAGCAATTGAAGCCAGCAAACAAGCCTATGTGCCTTATTCTCACTTTCCTATTGGAGCTGTTTTAGTAGCCAAGGATGGTAGTATTTATACGGGTGTGAACATCGAGAATGCTAGCTATCCCTTGACTAATTGTGGAGAACGTACTGCTATTTTTAAAGCAGTTTCGGAGGGGCAACGGGAGTTTTCAGAATTGATTGTCTATGGACAAACTGAAAAGCCCATCTCGCCATGTGGTGCTTGTCGCCAGGTCATGGTTGAATTTTTTGAACAAGATCTAAAAGTGACCTTAGTCGCTAAAGATAAATCGACGGTCGAGATGACGGTCGGGGAGTTACTTCCATACTCATTTACAGACTTAAATTAGTCTGGGCCACTCTTGCAGTGGCTGTGGTCTGTGTGACCAAACAATCCATACTTGCAACATCGTTGCACATCTTATTTAGGAGGTTCAGTAATGAACAAGAAACAATGGCTAGGCCTTGGTCTAGTTGCAGTAGCAGCAGTTGGACTTGCTGCATGTGGTAACCGCTCTTCTCGTAACGCAGCTTCATCTTCATCAGAAATGAAGACAAAAGCAGCAATCGTAACAGATACTGGTGGTGTTGATGATAAATCATTTAACCAATCAGCTTGGGAAGGTTTGCAAGACTGGGGTAAAGAACACAATCTTTCTAAAGATAAAGGTTATACTTACTTCCAATCAACAAGTGAAGCAGACTATGCTAACAACTTGCAACAAGCGGCTGGAAGTTACAACCTGATCTTCGGTGTTGGTTTTGCCCTTCACAATGCAGTTGAGGAAGCAGCAAAAGACCACTCTGACCTGAACTATGTCTTGATTGATGATGTGATTGAAGGTCAAAATAATGTTGCGAGCGTAAGATTCGCGGATAACGAAGCAGCTTACCTTGCAGGTGTTGCAGCAGCGAAAACTACGAAAACAAAACAAGTTGGTTTTGTAGGTGGTATCGAATCTGAAGTTATTTCACGTTTTGCAGCTGGATTCAAAGCTGGTGTTGAGTCAGTAGACCCATCTATCAAAGTCCAAGTTGACTACGCTGGTTCATTTGGTGATGCTGCCAAAGGTAAAACAATTGCAGCAGCTCAATATGCTGCCGGTGCAGACGTTGTCTACCAAGCAGCTGGTGGTACAGGTGCTGGTGTCTTTGCTGAAGCAAAATCATTGAACGAAAACAAAAACGAAGACGAAAAAGTTTGGGTTATTGGTGTAGACCGTGACCAAGCAGCAGAAGGTAAATACACTTCTAAAGATGGTAAAGAATCTAACTTCGTTCTTGTATCTACATTGAAACAAGTTGGTACAACTGTAAAAGATATTGCCAACAAAACAGAAAAAGGTGAATTCCCTGGTGGACAAGTGATTGTTTACTCATTGAAAGATAAAGGGGTTGAGCTAGCAGTAACAAACCTTTCAGAAGAAGGTAAAAAAGCTGTTGAAGATGCAAAAGCTAAGATCCTTGACGGAAGCGTAAAAGTTCCTGAAAAATAATGGATAAAAGTCATTTCTTAGGAAGCGGCCATTGGTCGCTTCTTTAAGAATTGAGGCAACTTTTGTCTCAATAGAGCTTGTTAATGTGATTAGCAGGTTTTATTGAAATAAAATAAACCTCTGAAAGGAAGAGCATATGGCACACGAAAATGTCATTGAGATGCGGGATATTACCAAGGTGTTTGGTGAATTTGTAGCAAACGACAAAATCAACTTGCAACTGCGAAAAGGTGAAATCCATGCACTTTTAGGAGAAAATGGAGCGGGTAAATCCACTCTGATGAATATGCTGGCAGGACTTCTTGAGCCAACGAGTGGTGAAATTGTGGTGAATGGTCAGGTTGTAAAACTAGACTCACCATCTAAAGCCGCTGGTCTTGGAATTGGGATGGTTCACCAACATTTCATGTTGGTTGAAGCTTTTACAGTAGCTGAGAATATCATTTTAGGGAGTGAAATCACTAAAAATGGTGTTCTAGATATAGCTGGTGCTACTAAAGAAATCAAGGCTCTTTCTGAACGTTATGGTTTGGCAGTGGATCCTGCTGCTAAGGTGGCGGATATTTCCGTTGGTGCCCAACAACGTGTAGAGATCTTGAAAACACTCTATCGTGGTGCTGATATCCTTATCTTTGATGAACCTACAGCTGTATTGACTCCTTCAGAGATTGATGAGTTGATGGCAATCATGAAAAACCTTGTCAAAGAAGGGAAGTCCATTATTTTGATTACCCACAAGTTAGATGAGATTCGTGCGGTATCGAATCGAGTGACGGTTATCCGTCGTGGGAAATCAATCCAGACGGTTGAAATCGCAGGGGCAACCAATGCGGACTTGGCAGAAATGATGGTTGGACGCTCTGTCTCCTTTAAAACGGAAAAACAGGCACCACAACCCAAAGAAGTGGTCTTGTCTATCAAAGACTTGGTTGTCAATGAAAACCGCGGTGTACCAGCTGTGAAAAATCTTTCTTTGGATGTTCGTGCTGGTGAAATCGTCGGTATTGCAGGTATTGATGGCAATGGTCAATCTGAACTCATTCAAGCCATTACAGGCCTTCGCAAGGTTGAGTCAGGTAGTGTTGAATTAAAAGGCAAATCAATCGTAGGGATGCATCCTCGACAAATTACAGAACTCAGCGTGGGGCATGTTCCTGAAGACCGCCACCGGGATGGCTTGATTTTGGAGATGATGATTTCAGAAAATATCGCTCTTCAAACCTACTACAAAGAACCACTCAGCAAAAATGGCATCTTGAACTATGCCAATATCACTTCACATGCCAAGAAATTGATGGAAGAATTTGACGTCCGTGCGGCAAGCGAATTTGTTCCAGCGGCAGCTCTTTCAGGAGGAAATCAACAAAAAGCGATTATCGCTCGTGAGATTGACCGAGATCCTGATCTCCTTATCGTCAGCCAGCCAACTCGTGGTTTGGATGTCGGTGCCATTGAATATATCCACAAACGTTTGATTGAAGAGCGTGATAACGGTAAGGCTGTCCTTGTTGTCAGCTTTGAATTGGATGAGATTTTAAATGTCTCAGACCGAATTGCTGTTATTCACGATGGTAAGATTCAAGGTATTGTATCGCCAGAAACAACTAACAAACAAGAACTTGGTGTCTTGATGGCTGGTGGAAACTTGGGAAAGGAGAAGAGTGATGTCTAAAAAATTACAACAAATTTCGGTTCCCTTGATTTCCGTATTCTTAGGAATCTTGCTCGGAGCCATTGTCATGTGGATCTTCGGCTATGATGCTATCTGGGGTTATGAGGAGTTATTCTATACAGCTTTCGGTAGCCTCCGTGGGATTGGAGAAATTTTCCGTGCCATGGGTCCTCTTGTCTTGATAGGTCTAGGTTTCGCAGTTGCCAGTCGAGCAGGCTTCTTTAACGTCGGACTTCCTGGTCAGGCTTTGGCAGGCTGGATTCTCAGTGGTTGGTTTGCCTTGTCAAATCCAGATATGCCTCGTCTCGTTTTGATTCCATTAACAGTAATTATTGCTTTGATCGCAGGTGGAATTGTTGGTGCGATTCCAGGTATCCTAAGAGCCTATCTCGGTACGTCAGAGGTTATCGTGACCATCATGATGAACTACATTGTATTGTATGTGGGAAATGCCTTTATTCATGCCTTTCCTAAAGATATTATGCAAAGTACAGACTCAACGATTCGTGTTAGTGCCAATGCTACATATCAGACACCATGGTTATCAGAGTTGACTGGAAATTCCCGTATGAATATTGGAATCTTCTTTGCAATCATTGCTGTTGGTGTGATTTGGTTCTTGCTAAAGAAAACGACTCTCGGTTTTGAAATTCGCGCAGTTGGTCTCAATCCCCATGCTTCAGAGTACGCAGGCATCTCTGCAAAACGTACAATCATTCTATCAATGATTATCTCTGGTGCTCTGGCTGGTCTTGGTGGAGCTGTCGAAGGTCTTGGAACTTTCCAAAACGTTTACGTTCAGGGATCATCATTAGCTATCGGATTTAACGGAATGGCAGTTAGTTTGCTTGCTGGAAATTCACCAATTGGAATTCTCTTTGCAGCCTTCTTATTTGGTGTTTTGCAAGTAGGAGCACCGGGTATGAACGCTGCGCAAGTTCCGTCTGAGCTTGTTAGCATTGTAACAGCGTCTATTATCTTCTTTGTCAGCGTTCACTACATTATCGAACGCTTTGTCAAACCTAAAAAACAAGTTAAAGGAGGTAAGTAAGGATGTCTATTACAACATTACTCACCCTCTTGGTCTCTTCTATGCTGATTTACTCAGCACCACTTATTTTTACGAGTATCGGGGGAGTTTTCTCTGAACGTGGTGGTGTCGTTAACGTTGGTCTTGAAGGAATTATGGTTATGGGAGCCTTTTCTGGGGTTGTCTTTAACCTTGAGTTTGCAGAACAACTTGGAGCGGCGACCCCTTGGATTTCCTTGTTAGTTGCTGGTATCGTGGGAGCTATTTTCTCCCTCATCCATGCCGTCGCTACAGTTCATTTCCGTGCGGACCATGTTGTCAGTGGTACAGTATTGAACTTGATGGCTCCTGCCCTAGCAGTTTTCTTGGTTAAGGTTCTTTATAACAAAGGGCAAACGGATAACTTAAGCCAGACTTTTGGACGTTTTGATTTCCCAGTTTTGGCTGATATCCCTGTGATTGGAGATATCTTCTTCAAGTCTACCAGTCTACTAGGTTATATCGCGATTGCCTTCTCTTTCCTTGCATGGTTTATTCTCTTTAAGACACGCTTTGGTCTTCGCCTTCGCTCTGTTGGTGAACACCCTCAGGCAGCGGATACCTTGGGGATCAATGTCTACAAGATGCGATATTTAGGGGTTGTTATTTCAGGTTTCCTTGGTGGAATTGGGGGAGCGATTTATGCTCAATCAATCTCAGTTAACTTCTCAGTGACAACTATTGTCGGTCCTGGATTTATCGCCCTTGCTGCAATGATCTTTGGTAAATGGAACCCAATCGGTGCTATGCTTTCTAGTCTCTTCTTTGGGCTTTCACAAAGTTTGGCAGTTATCGGTTCTCAATTACCTTTCCTCCAAGGAGTGCCAGCGGTTTACCTTCAAATCGCACCTTATGTCTTGACCATCCTTGTCTTGGCAGCCTTTTTTGGAAAAGCAGTTGCACCTAAGGCAGACGGTATCAACTACATCAAGTCAAAATAAGCATACAAAAAAACGTCAGTTTCAAACTGGCGTTTTATTTGTTAGGATTTTGGTGGGTTAGGTTCAATCCCCAAGGGACAAGATTTTCAGTTTTATCTTTGATACGTGTGATATTATCCTTGTGACGAATGATAATTAAGCTAGCAAGTGCTAGGATAATCAAAATGAAGAGAGGGTCATAGCTGTTTAGGATAAATCCAAATAGCGGAAATAGGAGAACTCCGATAACGGCTGCGATAGAAGCAGAAACGCTAGACAGTGAAATCATACTACCTAGATAGAGGCTTCCAAAGAATACGATTGCTAGATAGAGACAGAAAACAGGCGCAAATCCGAAAATCACTCCAGCACTGGTTGCGACAGCTTTGCCCCCTTTAAATCCTGCAAAGATAGGGAAAGTATGTCCAATGACAGCCAAAAGACCAAATACAAGAGGTGATACACCTTGAAGGTGGAAAAGGATTGGAAGGAGAGTGGCCAAGGTTCCTTTAAAGAAGTCAATCACAAAGGTTGCCATACCCGCTTTCTTACCTAAAATTCGAAAAGTATTGGTTGTTCCGGTGTTTCCAGAACCATGTTCACGCAGATTTGTTTGAAAGAAGATTTGTCCAATCCAAAGACCAGACGGAATTGAACCTAGCAGATAAGCTAAAATTAATAATACAAAAGTCATCATAGACCTATTATACCATGAAATGCTTTCGAAAGTCAGAGAATATCCTGTGAAATTGTGACAGCTGAAAGAGAAAAGCTTTGCAAAATCCCTAGAAAACCTGTAAAATAGAAAAGATGAACAAATAGGAGGTTCCTTGTGTCAAAAAAGGAAATCAATATTAATAACTACAATGATGATGCCATTCAGGTGCTAGAAGGGTTGGATGCGGTCCGTAAACGTCCGGGGATGTATATTGGATCGACTGACGGTGCTGGTCTCCATCACCTAGTCTGGGAAATTGTGGACAATGCAGTCGATGAGGCCTTGTCTGGATTTGGTGACCGCATTGATGTGACTATCAATAAAGACGGAAGTTTAACAGTAGAGGATCACGGTCGAGGGATGCCGACTGGGATGCACGCCATGGGAATTCCAACTGTTGAGGTTATCTTTACCATTCTCCACGCTGGAGGAAAATTCGGTCAAGGTGGCTATAAGACATCTGGAGGTCTCCACGGGGTGGGTTCTTCGGTCGTTAATGCACTCTCAAGTTGGTTGGAAGTTGAAATTACTCGTGACGGTACAGTCTACAAGCAACGTTTTGAAAATGGCGGAAAACCTGTTACGACCTTGAAGAAAATTGGTACAGCACCCAAGTCTAAGACAGGTACCAAAGTCACCTTCATGCCTGACGCGACGATCTTTTCTACGACTGACTTCAAGTACAATACCATTTCAGAACGTCTCAATGAGTCAGCCTTTCTCTTAAAAAATGTGACCTTGTCTTTGACAGATAAGCGAACAGATGAAGCAATCGAATTCCATTATGAGAACGGGGTACAAGACTTTGTTTCCTACCTCAATGAAGACAAGGAAACCTTGACGCCAGTCCTATACTTTGAAGGCGAAGACAATGGTTTCCAAGTGGAAGTTGCCCTCCAGTACAATGATGGATTTTCAGATAACATTCTGTCCTTTGTCAATAACGTTCGTACTAAGGACGGTGGAACGCATGAGACAGGACTCAAGTCTGCCATTACCAAGGTCATGAATGACTACGCTCGTAAGACGGGACTTCTCAAGGAAAAAGATAAAAACCTTGAAGGGTCAGACTACCGCGAGGGACTAGCAGCCGTTCTATCAATTCTCGTTCCAGAAGAACACTTGCAGTTTGAAGGGCAGACTAAGGATAAACTGGGGAGTCCGCTAGCTCGTCCGGTTGTGGATGGAATTGTGGCTGATAAGTTGACCTTCTTCCTTATGGAAAATGGTGAACTGGCTTCCAATCTCATTCGCAAGGCTATCAAGGCGCGTGATGCTCGTGAAGCAGCACGAAAGGCGCGTGATGAGAGCCGAAATGGTAAGAAAAATAAGAAAGACAAGGGCTTGTTGTCTGGAAAATTAACTCCAGCTCAGTCTAAAAACCCTGCAAAAAATGAACTCTATCTGGTCGAGGGGGATTCTGCCGGTGGTTCTGCCAAGCAAGGCCGTGACCGTAAGTTCCAGGCCATCTTGCCCCTTCGAGGTAAGGTTATCAATACAGCCAAGGCCAAGATGGCGGATATCCTCAAAAATGAAGAAATCAACACCATGATTTATACCATCGGTGCGGGTGTGGGCGCAGACTTCTCTATTGAAGATGCCAACTATGACAAGATCATTATCATGACCGATGCAGATACCGACGGTGCCCATATTCAAACTCTTCTTTTAACATTCTTCTACCGTTACATGCGTCCACTAGTTGAGGCAGGACATGTCTATATCGCCCTTCCGCCTCTTTATAAGATGTCCAAAGGCAAAGGCAAGAAAGAAGAAGTGGCCTATGCTTGGACGGATGGAGAGCTAGAAGAACTCCGTAAGCAATTTGGCAAAGGAGCCACTCTCCAACGCTACAAAGGTCTTGGTGAGATGAATGCGTATCAACTCTGGGAAACAACGATGAATCCAGAAACCCGCACTCTTATCCGTGTCACAATCGAAGACCTAGCCCGCGCTGAACGCCGTGTCAATGTCCTCATGGGAGACAAGGTTGAACCACGCCGCAAGTGGATTGAAGACAATGTCAAGTTTACGCTGGAAGAAGCGACAGTGTTTTAAGGAGTATGATTAATGGATAGTTCAGGACATTCGATTTTTGGAAGTTATTTGGGTTTGATTTTCTTAGTTTCTTTACCCTCGGCTATTCTTGCATTCTACATTAACAGTCGAAAAAAAAGTTTCCAAGGTTTATATGCACCGATTGTATTTACCTTGTTTATGATCTTGATGCTTTTATTCAATATGGATTCGTCAGAATCCGGTTCTTTAGTGGCATCCTTTGTCATGATTTTATTTGGTTTTCCTTTGATAGCAGGAGCCTTAATCTACACACTTATTCGATTGTGTTATGTCTATCCGGAGAAACGGTGGAAGGCTTTTTTGATTTTCCTATGCTATATTTTAGGTCCCCTATCTGTAGGTGTTCTGGGATCGTATGTGGTAAATTTAGTTCAGATACATCTGTTGACATTCTTGGTAATGATTTTGATGATTCTGGTTTCTTATCTTCCTCCTTTCTATCTCCATTACACCAAACGAAATCAGTAAAACACAGAATAGTTTTTGGTAGGGGATAGAGATTAATTGCTTAGCTAATGTCAGAGATGACCGATTGTTTACAATTTATAATAAAAAAACAATTTCAAATAGCTCTAAGTGATGAAGGAGTGAAAGATGAGAACTGACCAGGAAATATTTGAACTAATTTCACAGACTGCTAAATCTTTACAAGTTGAGGCTGTGGCTCTATCTGGTTCGAGAACGGATACAAAAGCACCAAAAGATGAGTTTCAGGACTACGATGTTGTTTATGTCGTGGACGATTTAGATAATCTGACGAGGAATTTTTCTTGGTTGGACCAGTTTGGCAAACGTATTATCGAGCAGCATGTCTTTCTTGGTCACCGTCGCCTCTATCTCATGCTCTTTGAAGATGGCAATCGAATTGATTTGACCCTCTGCCCCAAAGACTATATCCAAGAATGGGTGGATAGTGAGGCTGGGTTCACAGTTTTAGAGGATGAGAAGGGATTATTTGAACCCTACTTTCCAAGTCCCCAACGTTTTTGGACAAGCCCAGCTAGTGCGATTGATTTTGAAAAAGCTTGTAATGAATTTTGGTGGGTGTCAGCTTACGTGATCAAGGGAATCTGTCGCAAGAAAGTCATTTATGTGACTGACCATCTCTACGGGATTTGTCAACAAGAACTCTTAAAAGTTATGGCCTGGCAGGTAGCAAGTGATAGGGGAAGAGTTGATATTGGAAAGAACTACAAGTATCTCTTTAACTATTTATCTGCTGAGAAAGAGAAGGAATTCTCAAATCTACTTGATTTCACAAGTTTAGATAAAATCACCCAGTCTTTATTTGCTACCATGGAACTTTTCCACCAAGAGGCTCAATTCCTTGCTCACAAGATGGGATTTGACTATGATATGAGAGTAGCTGAGAAGATGATTCAGTATGCTAAGGAGAGACTTCTTAATCGCTAACTACATAAATACCTTAATTTTAAAAGATTAAACTACAGAAAGGATTGTTTGGTTACTTACGGTAACTGAACATGGGACTAATTCCCGTAAAATATCTTTTACTGCATAAAAACTACTCTACATTCTTTGAAAGGAGTTGAACACGCCCTAAATGTTGTGTGAAAAAGATAAATTCTCTTTTTAGCATCGCTCACTGCAATAATTTACTATTTTCACTTTGCATTTTACGGGCTTTGTATCCTATATGAGTAATATCCAAAACATGTCCCTAGAGGACATCATGGGAGAGCGCTTTGGTCGCTACTCCAAGTACATCATTCAAGACCGGGCTTTGCCAGATATTCGTGATGGATTGAAGCCGGTTCAGCGTCGTATTCTTTATTCTATGAATAAGGATGGCAATACCTTTGACAAGAGCTACCGCAAGTCGGCCAAGTCAGTCGGGAATATCATGGGGAATTTCCACCCACACGGTGATTCTTCTATCTATGATGCCATGGTTCGTATGTCACAGGACTGGAAAAACCGTGAGATTCTGGTTGAAATGCACGGTAATAACGGTTCTATGGACGGAGATCCGCCTGCGGCTATGCGTTATACCGAGGCTCGTTTGTCTGAGATTGCTGGTTATCTTCTTCAAGATATCGAAAAGAAGACAGTTCCCTTTGCTTGGAACTTTGACGATACCGAGAAAGAACCGACGGTTTTGCCAGCAGCATTTCCAAACCTCTTGGTCAATGGTTCGACTGGGATTTCGGCTGGTTATGCTACAGACATTCCACCGCATAATTTGGCTGAAGTCATTGATGCGACGGTTTACACGATTGACCACCCAACAGCCAAGGTGGACAAACTCATGGAATTCTTGCCTGGACCTGACTTCCCTACAGGGGCTATCATCCAGGGTCGTGATGAAATCAAGAAAGCCTATGAAACTGGGAAAGGGCGCGTCGTTGTTCGTTCTAAGACGGAGGTTGAAAAGCTAAAAGGCGGTAAGGAACAAATCGTTATCACTGAGATTCCTTATGAAATCAATAAAGCCAATCTGGTCAAGAAAATTGATGATGTTCGCGTCAATAACAAGGTGGCAGGTATTGCTGAGGTTCGTGATGAGTCTGACCGTGACGGTCTTCGTATTGCTATTGAGCTTAAGAAAGATGCTAATACCGAGCTTGTACTCAACTATCTCTTCAAATACACCGACTTGCAAATCAACTACAACTTTAACATGGTGGCGATTGACAATTTCACACCTCGTCAGGTTGGGATTGTCCCAATCCTGTCTAGCTATATCGCCCACCGTCGTGAAGTGATTTTGGCTCGTTCACGCTTTGACAAGGAAAAGGCTGAGAAACGTCTTCATATCGTTGAAGGTTTGATTCGCGTGATTTCGATTTTGGACGAAGTTATTGCTCTTATCCGTGCCTCTGAGAATAAGGCTGACGCCAAGGAAAACCTCAAGGTCAGCTATGAGTTTACAGAAGAGCAGGCTGAGGCCATCGTTACCTTGCAACTTTACCGTTTGACCAATACAGACGTGGTTATCTTGCAGGAAGAAGAAGCAGAATTGCGTGAAAAGATTGCCATGCTTGCGGCTATCATCGGTGATGAACGGACTATGTACAATCTCATGAAGAAAGAACTTCGTGAGGTTAAAAAGAAATTTGCGACACCACGTTTGAGTACTTTGGAAGATACTGCGAAAGCAATCGAGATTGATACAGCTAGTTTGATTGCCGAGGAAGATACTTATGTCAGCGTAACCAAGGCAGGCTATATCAAGCGTACTAGCCCACGTTCCTTTGCAGCTTCTACGCTGGAAGAAATTGGTAAACGTGATGATGATCGTTTGATCTTTGTTCAAGCTACTAAGACAACCCAGCACCTCTTGATGTTTACGACTCTTGGGAATGTCATCTATCGACCAATCCACGAATTGGCAGATATTCGTTGGAAGGATATCGGAGAGCACCTAAGCCAAACTGTCACAAACTTCGAAACTAATGAAGAAATCCTTTATGTTGAAGTGGTAGATCAGTTTGATGATGCGACAACCTACTTTGCTGCAACTCGTCTTGGTCAAATTAAACGTGTAGAACGCAAAGAATTCACTCCATGGCGGACCTACAAGTCTAAGTCTGTCAAGTATGCCAAACTCAAAGACGAGACAGACCAGATAGTAGCAGTGGCTCCAATCAAACTAGATGATGTTCTCTTGATTAGTCAAAACGGTTATGCCCTTCGTTTTAATATCGAAGAGGTTCCAGTTGTTGGTTCCAAGGCGGCAGGGGTCAAGGCTATGAACCTGAAAGCAGATGATGTCCTCCAATCCGCATTTATCTGTAACACCTCATCCTTCTACCTCTTGACCCAACGTGGTAGCTTGAAACGTGTCTCTTGTGAGGAAATTCCGGCGACCAGCCGTGCTAGACGAGGCCTACAAGTCTTGCGTGAGTTGAAAAACAAACCGCACCGAGTCTTCTTGGCTGGAGCAGTTGCAGAGCAAGGTTTCGTTGGTGATCTCTTTAGTACAGAAGTAGAAGAAAACGACCAAACGTTACTTGTCCAATCTAACAAGGGAACAATCTATGAGAGTCGATTGCAAGACCTCAACTTGTCAGAACGTACTAGCAATGGAAGCTTTATTTCAGACACCATTTCAGATGAAGAAGTTTTCGATGCTTACCTCAAAGAAGTCTTTGAAGAAGATAAAGCAAATCCTTAAAAAGAATCAGTCCAAGGGCTGATTTCTTTTGTGTTGAAAAATTTTCAGAAAATTACAAATAATACTTGAAATTTTACTAGAAAAGTGTAGAATAGAACACATAGTTTGAATAGTATAAAGGAGAAACACATGACAGTTGCAATTGATTGGGAAAACCTTGGATTTGCTTATATGAAACTACCTTACCGTTATATAGCTCACTACAGAAATGGACAATGGGATCAAGGAGAATTGACAGAGGATGCAACCTTGCATATTTCAGAGTCTTCTCCAAGTCTCCACTATGGACAGCAGGCATTTGAAGGTTTGAAAGCCTATCGTACGAAGGATGGCAGTGTTCAATTGTTCCGTCCTGACGAAAATGCCAAGCGTCTGCAACGTACCTGCGACCGTCTTTTGATGCCACAAGTTCCGACAGAAATGTTTGTAGAAGCTTGTAAAGCAGTTGTGCGTGCAAATGAAGAATACGTCCCACCATATGGAACAGGTGGAACCCTTTATCTTCGTCCGCTGTTGATTGGTGTTGGGGATATTATTGGGGTTAAACCAGCAGAAGAGTATATTTTCACCATCTTTGCTATGCCGGTTGGTAACTATTTTAAAGGTGGTTTAGTCCCAACCAACTTCTTGATTCAGGATGAATACGACCGGGCAGCTCCAAATGGTACTGGAGCAGCTAAGGTAGGTGGGAACTATGCTGCTAGTCTCCTTCCAGGTAAAATGGCCAAGTCACGCCAATTTTCAGATGTTATCTACCTAGACCCATCTACACATACAAAGATTGAAGAAGTCGGATCAGCCAACTTCTTTGGAATCACGGCAGACAATGAATTTGTTACACCACTGAGTCCATCCATTTTGCCATCTATTACCAAGTACTCTTTGCTTTACTTGGCTGAACACCGCTTGGGCTTGACACCGGTTGAAGGTGATGTTCCAATCGATAATTTGGATCGTTTTGTAGAGGCAGGAGCTTGTGGAACAGCAGCGGTTATTTCGCCAATTGGAGGTATCCAACATGGCGATGATTTCCATGTTTTCTACAGTGAAACAGAAGTAGGACCTGTTACACGTAAACTCTATGATGAATTGACTGGTATCCAATTTGGTGATGTAGAAGCGCCTGAAGGATGGATTGTCAAAGTGGACTAAAAGACATGAAGTAAAGAAGAACTCCGTAGCAGTTGTAATGGCTGAAATGGAGTTTTTTCTTGCTAGTTTGAGCATTTTCTTGTACAATAGAAAAAGTGAAAAGAGGTACAGTATGAGTAAAAAAGATAAGAAAATTGAAATCCAATTAACCGATGCAAAAGTGACTGTTGGGAAAGACAGCTATGAAGGATACGTTTTGACGATCGGGAAAAAGGTCATTGGGGAAATTGCCGAATTAGATAGCCAATTTGCCATCATAAAGAATGGAAATGTCGATAGTTTTTATAAAAAACTTGAAAAAGCTGTGGAAATTTTGATTGAAAACTATAATTTGACAAAATAATACTTGTTTTATTGAAAATTTCATGATATAATAGTTCTCGTTAAACATTGGAGAGATAGCGAAGAGGCTAAACGCGGCGGACTGTAAATCCGCTCCTTCGGGTTCGGGGGTTCGAATCCCTCTCTCTCCATTCATCAATGGGGTATAGCCAAGCGGTAAGGCAAGGGACTTTGACTCCCTCATGCGTTGGTTCGAATCCAGCTACCCCAGTTCTTAGGTAATAAATTCAAGATAAAAAGAAAAATATCTTAGGGTATTTTATTTTTATAATTGAAAGACGTGAACGATATGAACATGTCTTTGCGGGTGCTTAGGAAAAAAATTATAAGTATGTCAAGTTTTTGAAAAACTTGATTGTTGGAGGATTTTTTAGATGAACGAATTTGAAGATTTGCTAAATAGCGTTAGCCAAGTTGAGCCTGGTGATGTTGTTAGTGCTGAAGTATTGACAGTTGATGCGACTCAAGCTAACGTTGCAATCTCTGGGACTGGTGTTGAAGGTGTCTTGACTCTTCGCGAATTGACAAACGATCGCGATGCAGATATTAATGACTTTGTGAAAGTAGGAGAAGTATTGGATGTTCTTGTACTTCGTCAAGTAGTTGGTAAAGATACTGATACAGTTACATACCTTGTATCTAAAAAACGCCTTGAAGCTCGCAAAGCATGGGACAAACTTGTAGGACGCGAAGAAGAAGTTGTTACTGTTAAAGGAACTCGTGCCGTTAAAGGTGGACTTTCAGTAGAATTTGAAGGTGTTCGTGGATTCATCCCAGCTTCAATGTTGGATACTCGTTTCGTACGTAACACTGAACGTTTCGTAGGTCAAGAATTTGATGCTAAAATCAAAGAAGTTGATCCTAAAGAAAACCGCTTCATCCTTTCACGTCGTGAAGTTGTTGAAGCAGCTACTGCAGCAGCTCGTGCTGAAGTATTCGGTAAATTGGCTGTTGGTGATGTCGTAACTGGTAAAGTTGCTCGTATCACTAGCTTTGGTGCTTTCATCGACCTTGGTGGTGTTGACGGATTGGTCCACTTGACTGAATTGTCACACGAACGTAACGTATCACCTAAATCAGTTGTAACTGTTGGTGAAGAAATTGAAGTGAAGATCCTTGATCTTAACGAAGAAGAAGGTCGCGTATCACTTTCACTTAAAGCAACAACACCTGGACCATGGGATGGCGTTGAGCAAAAATTGGCTAAAGGTGATGTAGTAGAAGGAACAGTTAAACGTTTGACTGACTTCGGTGCATTTGTTGAAGTATTGCCAGGTATCGATGGACTTGTTCACGTATCACAAATTTCACACAAACGTATCGAAAATCCAAAAGAAGCTCTTACTGTTGGTCAAGAAGTTACTGTTAAAGTCCTTGATGTTAACGCTGACGCAGAACGTGTATCACTTTCTATCAAAGCTCTTGAAGAACGTCCAGCTCAAGAAGAAGGACAAAAAGAAGAAAAACGTGCTGCTCGTCCACGTCGTCCAAAACGTCAAGAAAAACGTGATTTCGAACTTCCAGAAACACAAACAGGATTCTCAATGGCTGACTTGTTCGGTGATATCGAACTTTAATCAAATTGATAATCACAAAATCCTTTGTTTAAAACAAGGGATTTTTCTTTTGTCTCTTTCTCATTTTTGATATAATAGTTCTATGTTAGATTCAGAAAAACAATCACAATATCAAATGTTAAATGAGGAACTCTCTTATTTACTAGAAGGTGAGACCAATGTTCTTGCCAATCTTTCAAATGCTAGTGCCCTCCTAAAATCTCGCTTTCCCAATACTGTATTTGCAGGGTTTTATCTGTTTGATGGTAGCGAGTTGATTTTAGGGCCTTTTCAGGGTGGTGTTTCTTGTATTCGCATTCCGCTTGGGAAAGGCGTGTGTGGAGAAGCTGCTGAGTTTCAAGAGACTGTTTTGGTTGGCGATGTGAGCACCTATCCAAACTACATTTCTTGTGATAGTATGGCCAAGAGTGAAATCGTGGTTCCCATGCTCAAGAATGGTCAATTGCTGGGTGTCTTAGACCTAGATTCTTCACTTATTGATGATTACAATGCCGTTGACCGTGATTACTTGGAACAATTTGTCGCTATTTTGCTTGAGAAGACAGAATGGGACTTTACGATGTTTGAGGAGAAAGCCTAATGTATCAAGCACTTTATCGAAAATATAGAAGCCAGACTTTTTCACAACTAGTAGGTCAAGAAGTTGTGGCTAAAACCCTAAAACAAGCAGTCGAGCAGGAAAAGATTAGTCATGCTTATCTTTTCTCGGGTCCTCGTGGGACTGGGAAGACCAGTGTAGCCAAGATTTTTGCCAAGGCTATGAACTGTCCCAACCAAGTGGACGGAGAACCATGTAATAACTGCTATATCTGCCAAGCAGTGACAGAAGGTAGCTTAGAAGATGTTATCGAAATGGATGCGGCTTCGAATAACGGAGTCGATGAAATCCGAGAAATTCGTGATAAATCTACCTACGCTCCTAGCTTAGCACGTTATAAGGTCTATATCATAGACGAGGTTCATATGCTGTCTACAGGAGCTTTTAATGCGCTTTTGAAGACTTTGGAAGAACCAACTCAAAATGTTGTCTTTATCTTGGCGACCACCGAATTGCATAAGATTCCTGCAACCATTTTATCGCGTGTCCAACGTTTTGAGTTTAAATCGATTCGAACGCAAGATATCACGGCACATATACATCATATTTTAGAAAAAGAAAATATCAGTTCTGAACCAGATGCTGTGGAAATCATTGCCAGACGAGCTGAAGGTGGAATGCGGGATGCCTTGTCTATTCTAGACCAAGCCTTGAGTTTGACGCAAGGGAATGCTTTGACAACAGCCATCTCTGAGGAGATTACAGGCACCATTAGTCTATCAGCACTAGATGACTATGTAGCCGCCTTGTCTCAGCAGGATGTTTCAAAAGCGCTTGATTCTTTGAATCTTTTGTTTGAAAATGGCAAAAGCATGACTCGGTTTGTGACGGATCTCTTGCAGTATTTGCGTGATCTACTAGTTGTTCAGACAGGTGGCGAAAATACTCATCATAGTCCAGTTTTTATGGACAATCTAGCTCTTTCTCAGGAAAGTCTCTTTGAAATGATTCGTCTAGCGACAGTGAGTTTAGCAGATATGAAGACCAGTTTGCAACCTAAGATTTATGCGGAAATGATGACCATTCGTTTAGCGGAGATTAAGCCTGAACCAGTTCTTTCAGAAGCTGTCGAAAGTGAAATTTCTGCACTGAGACAGGAAGTCGCTCGTCTCAAACAAGAACTTGCCAATGTTGGAACTGCTCCTAAACAAGTGGCGCCAGTCCCTAGCCGTCCAGCCACTTCCAAGACAGTCTATCGAGTAGACCGTAATAAGGTTCAGGCTATCCTACAAGAAGCTGTTGAACATCCTGATTTGGCACGGCAAAACTTGATTCGCCTCCAGAATGCATGGGGAGAGGTAATCGAAAGCTTAGCTGGTCCTGATAAGGCTCTGCTTGTTGGTTCTCAACCAGTTGCAGCAAACGAACACCATGCGATTTTAGCTTTTGAATCTAATTTCAATGCAGGGCAAACTATGAAACGGGACAATCTCAACACCATGTTTGGCAACATCCTCAGTCAGGCAGCAGGTTTTTCACCTGAGATTTTAGCCATTTCCATGGAGGAATGGAAAGAGGTTCGTGCAGTATTTTCAGCTAGAAACAAGTCTTCTCAAGCAGATCAAGAGATAGAAGAAGGAAGTCTGATTCCAGAGGGATTTGAATTTCTGGCTGATAAAGTCATGGTCGAAGAAGACTAAAAGTGGATTTCATGGTACAATAATCCTATGACTAGACAACAATTTATCGTGATAGCACTATTTACTGCTGCTGAGACTTATTTTTTCAATGAAGCTTGGATGACGGGTCGCTATTTCATGGCAGCCTTTTGGGCCATTCTACTTTTTCGAAATTTTAGGTTAAGTTATGTAATGGGGAAATTAGTAGATGCCATTGATCAGCACCTAAACCGTAAGGATTAGTCACTAGCTTCTAAACAAAATCAAAGCCTTTTAGGCTTTTTTTTGTTATACTAGTAGAGTATATTTATGGACCTTTTCTTGTATTTTTTGAGAAATGTAAGTGATTTCTCTAAGGATAAAGGAAGTAGGCCAGAAAAAGAAAGGAACTATCATGTCAGTATTAGAGATCAAAGATCTTCACGTTGAGATTGAAGGAAAAGAAATTTTGAAAGGGGTCAATCTGACTCTGAAAACAGGAGAAATCGCAGCTATCATGGGACCAAATGGTACTGGTAAATCGACTCTTTCTGCAGCTATCATGGGAAACCCTAACTATGAGGTTACAAAAGGGGAGGTCTTGTTTGATGGCGTAAATATCCTTGAATTGGAAGTGGACGAGCGTGCGCGTATGGGTCTTTTCCTTGCTATGCAGTACCCATCAGAAATCCCAGGAATTACTAACGCAGAGTTTCTTCGTGCAGCCATGAATGCTGGTAAAGAAGATGATGAAAAGATTTCAGTTCGTGAGTTTATCACTAAACTAGACGAGAAAATGGAATTGCTCAATATGAAAGAAGAAATGGCTGAGCGTTACCTTAACGAAGGTTTCTCTGGTGGTGAGAAAAAACGTAATGAAATTCTTCAACTCTTGATGTTGGAACCTACATTTGCCCTTTTGGATGAGATTGACTCAGGTCTTGATATTGATGCCCTTAAAGTCGTATCGAAAGGTGTGAATGCTATGCGTGGTGAAGGTTTTGGTGCTATGATTATCACTCACTACCAACGTCTTTTGAACTACATCACACCTGATGTGGTACATGTGATGATGGAAGGTCGTGTGGTCCTTTCTGGAGGTCCAGAATTAGCAGCCCGTTTGGAACGTGAAGGATACGCAAAACTAGCTGAAGAACTTGGCTACGACTACAAGGAAGAATTGTAATTCCCTCGTATCTTTTAGGAGAAGTAAATGACTAAAGAAAATATTAAACTTTTTTCAGAAACGCACGCTGAACCAAGCTGGTTGTCAGACCTCCGTCAAAAAGCTTTTGATAAGATTGAGAGTTTGGAATTACCAGTTATCGAGCGTGTCAAATTTCACCGTTGGAATCTGGGGGATGGAACCATCACAGAAAGTGAGCCTTCAGCAAATGTTCCTGACTTCACGGCTCTAGATAATCACTTGAAGTTGGTGCAAGTAGGAACGCAGACTGTTTTTGAGCAAACTCCAGTTGAGTTAGCTGAACAAGGAGTAGTCTTTACAGACTTTCACTCAGCTTTAGAAGAAATTCCAGAACTTATCGAGGAATTCTTCATGTCATCAGTTAAGTATGATGACGACAAGTTGGCAGCCTACCATACAGCTTATTTCAACAGTGGTGCTGTTCTCTACATTCCTGATAACGTAGAAATCTCAGAGCCAATCGAAGGTATTTTCTACCAAGACAGCGATAGTGATGTGCCATTTAACAAGCATATCCTTATCATTGCTGGTAAAAACAGTAAGATAAGCTATCTTGAACGTCTAGAGTCACGTGGTGGAGGTAGTGCAAAAGCAACTGCCAATATCACAGTTGAAGTGATTGCACGTTCAGGTGCGCAAGTGAAGTTTGCGGCTATTGACCGTTTAGGTGAAAATGTTACTGCCTATATTAGTCGTCGTGGTAAATTAGGTAACGATGCAAGTATTGACTGGGCGATTGGTGTCATGAACGAAGGAAACGTTGTTGCGGATTTTGATAGCGACTTGATTGGTAACGGTAGCCATGCTGACCTGAAAGTCGTAGCTCTTTCAAGTGGTCGTCAGGTGCAAGGGATTGACACTCGTGTAACCAACTATGGTTGCAACTCTATCGGAAATATCCTCCAACATGGGGTTATTCTTGAAAAAGCAACTTTAACTTTCAACGGTATTGGACACATTATCAAAGGTGCCAAGGGAGCCGATGCGCAACAAGAGAGTCGTGTTCTTATGCTTTCGGACCAAGCACGTTCAGATGCCAACCCAATTCTTTTGATTGATGAAAATGACGTAACTGCAGGTCACGCGGCTTCTATCGGTCAGGTGGATCCAGAAGATATGTACTATCTCATGAGCCGTGGTTTGGATAAGGCAACTGCAGAACGCTTGGTTGTTCGTGGTTTCCTTGGATCTGTTATTGTTGAGATACCAGTTAAGGAAGTTCGTGACGAAATGATTGCAACGATCGAAGAAAAATTGTCAAAACGCTAAGGGGAAGCCTATGTTAGATGTAGAAGCGATTCGCAAGGATTTTCCAATTTTAGACCAGATTGTCAACGATGAACCTCTGGTCTATCTGGACAATGCTGCGACGACACAAAAACCGCTAGCAGTTCTGGAAACAATCAACCACTACTATGAGCAGGACAATGCCAATGTTCACCGTGGTGTTCATACCTTGGCTGAGCGAGCAACAGCTTCTTATGAAGCTGCTCGTGAAACCATTCGTAAGTTTATCAATGCTGGCTTGACAAAGGAAGTTCTCTTTACCAGAGGAACGACAACCAGCCTTAACTGGGTGGCACGCTTTGCTGAGGAGATTCTGACTGAGGGAGACCAGGTCTTGATTTCTGTCATGGAACACCATTCTAATATCATTCCTTGGCAGGAAGCCTGTCGCAAGACTGGAGCAGAGCTTGTCTATGTTTATCTTAAAGACGGAGCTCTGGATATGGATGACTTGCGC